>NZ_JACHZA010000008.1:0-221472 GCF_014193305.1 Rhizobium sp. BK181 | reverse complement strand
ATCGCGCCGGGCGCCACCGTCATGTCGGTCGTCCCGAAAAGCGAGCACCTCAGCATCGAGGTCCGCATTCCCCCCGTCGACATCGACCGCGTCTCGCCCGGCCAGCCGGCCCGCATGCGCTTCACCGCCTTCAACCAGCGCACCACCCCGGAACTCCACGGCAAGGTCGACGTCGTCGCCGCCGCAACCACGCTCGACCGCGCCACCGGACAGCCCTACTACCTCGCCTCCCTGTCGCTTAACGACCAGAACCTCCTCAAGGACAACAAGCTCATCCCCGGAATGCCCGTCGAGGTCTTCGTCCAGACCGCCGAGCGAACCGCCCTCTCATACCTCCTCAAGCCATTCACCGACCAAATGATGAAGGCATTCAGAGAGGAATAAGGGGCGGGCGCTGGCGTGACACCACAACACGGGTGAGCTGACCGGACCGACGACGGTTCGACCTCCCAAATCCGTTTCGGGGATTGGTACGCCTCAAGCGCAAGAGCTGGTTGCTCTGTGCCGTCGCCATATCGCGTCTGTATATACTCCTATCGGCGTAGGGTCCGGTAGAGATTGGCGATTTTGCAACGGTGCGGCGAGTGCTATTATTAGAGAGTTTTAAGGAAATAGTCCCGACAGGCTACGGCACTCTTCGGGTTTTGGGCATACGCATTTCCGTTGTCTCCATTGGCGTACACCTCGATTTTCCGGAAAGCCGTCTCCTCCGTTTCTGAATGGATGGCAAGGGGTGTTCTTCGAGATTGCGCATATTTACTTCTGAAACATAATTTGTAGGAAGTGACACTATCCAGTAGTGCGCTAACTTAACTATTACTTAAGTATTAACTTCAAAATTGCATTCCGATGGGCTAGGGTAGTACTTGCAACGGGAGGGACTGGCATGGCGATTTCAGTAGCGTTCGTCGATGATCATCCTATACTACTCGAGGGATTGGTCAGTCTTTACTCGAACAAGGAAGATTTGGCGATCGTCGGCAAGGGCGAAAATGCCGTTGATGCGCTAAAGCTGGTCGAAGAACTTGATCCTGATGTGGTCGTGGTCGACCTGAGTATGCCGGGCGATGCGATTGCCGCGATCGAGATCATGTTGCAGCGCTACAAGCGCACCCGGATCATCGTGTTCACGGCCAGCTCGAGCATCGAGACGGCAATTCAGGTCCTGGGCCTGGGGGTTTCCGGTTACGTGCTGAAAGGCAGCTCTGCATCTGATCTGCACGAAGCCATCCGAACCGTCTACTCCGGCAACACCTTCATCACACCAGGCTTTGCCACCAAGGTCATCATGTCGATGAAGACCGAGGCGCTGCGCCGCAAGACGCAGGTGCATCTCCGGTTGAGCGCCCGCGAGGAGCAAATTGTCGGCTATCTGATGCGCGGCAACACCAACCGTGAAATCGCGACCGGTCTGGATATCAGCGAGAAGACGGTCAAGCATTACATGACGGTCCTCATGCAGAAGCTTGATGCGCGAAACCGGCTCGAGGTGGTCTTGGCCGCTCAGAAGCTCAGCATGGCGCACGAGGCTAGCGCTCCGGCCTACAACTGACGAGGTCAGTGATGGGGACAGCTATGCCGTCAGGCGGCGCGTCGACAGGATCTGCCGACGCTCCCACCACACAAGCGTAAGGCTGGAGGCGACGATCAGCACGGCTCCTGCCACGACATTTGTGGTCGGGACTTCGGACCAGATGAGATATCCATAGAGAAACGCCCAGACGAGGCCGCTGTATTCCATCGGCGCAAGCGTCGAGGCCGGCGCATGGCGGAAGCCCTCATAGAGGAGATACTGCCCGGCGGCAGCGACGAAACCGAGCCCGATCATCAGCACCCACCCGAAAAGATCCGGCGTTTTCCATAACCAGGGCAGCATCGCGCCGCAGGCGACAACGAACAGAAAGCTTGTCGCCATCATCTGATTGAGCGTGCTTTCGGTGCGGCTGACCAGGCGGACGAGCACGGTGCTCCACGCCCAGCAGAAACCCGCGAAGATCACCATTGCCGCAGGCGCGAGGCTTGGCGCTTCAGCAGGATTGGCGGCGAGAAGAACACCCGCGAAGCCTCCCATGCACGCCAGCCAGCGCATCGGTCCGACGTTTTCCTTGAGCACCAGGATGGACAGGAACACCACCATGATGGGGGCCGAGAAATACATCGTTGTAATCTCGGCGAGACCGAGATGGCGTGCCGCCGAATAATAGGCCATCCAGGCGGCAAGCATCAGCCCTGCGCGCAGCAGCAGCGATTTCCGGTGTGGGCTCTTCAGTATCGAGGGATGCCGCAGCCGGCGCACCAGGATGCCGGAAATCGCAACGATCATGATGCTGCGCATGAAGAGGATCTGCGGAACGGCGTAGTCTGCGACCAGCCACTTCACGATGGCATCCTGTATGGCAAAAAGCGAATAGCCGGCGCAGGCAAGTGCAATGCCGAGGAGCGGGCTTGTGGATGGGTCGGAGGATCTTGATTGCATCGACTTGCGAGGGTACAGGGTGTGACTGACGGCGACGCCTATCAGGAAGCAGGCTGGGTGACAATTACGATATCTGACGTTGCAGAAACGCGCGTCACGGCATCGGACACCTTGGCCCAGCGTTTCAAGGCGTTGGGCGCGGATACACCATATCCTACGTGTGACCATCTGACACAAAGTTCCCTTTGGCCCTTGGCGGATGGCGAAATTTGCGATGTAACATGCGCTTCAGATTTTGAGGGTCAGGGTGACTTGAGATGACTGAGGGCAAGTCGCAGCTATACATCGCGACGTCATGGATTCTTTGGCCAGGGCTTTTTGTCGGGGGACTGGTCGGGGCCGGATGGGCCTTTTCGACAGGCGCTCCTTTGTTGTTTTTCAACGTGGTCTATCTCACGATCGTCGCCCTCATCGCCGGCTTCGAGCGGCTCATGCCCTATGAACGGCAATGGCTGAAGCGCGATGGCGAAACCCTCAACGACATTGCCCACACCTTGCTCAGCAAAGGCGGTGTGCAGATCGCAGCGGCGATCGGCGCATCGGCGCCAATGGCGGTTGCGACGGTGCTGCAGCCGTCGTTGAACTCGCCCCTGGCGGTGTGGCCGCATGAATGGCCCCTCGCCCTGCAGGTTGTGCTCGGATTGACGATCGCGGAATTCGGCCTCTACGTCGCCCATCGCGCCGCGCACGAAATTCTTTCCCTGTGGCGCTTCCATGCGCTCCATCACAGTGTCGAACGCCTGTGGGTCGTCAATACGGGCCGCTTTCATATCGTCGACTCGCTCTTCAAAATCGCGCTTAGCCAACTTCCGCTTTACCTGATGGGCGCTCCCTTACCGGTCTTTCTCTGGATCGGCGCGGTGACGGCGTTCATTGGCCTTCTGACCCACTGCAACATGGATGTGACCACTGGACCGCTAGACTGGGTCTTCAGCACGCCGCGCTTGCACCGCTGGCACCATTCGAAGGTGCTTGCCGAAGGAAATACGAACTACGGTGAGAACCTTGTCCTTTGGGATCAGATCTTCGGGACATACTTTAATCCGCCACGCAGACCGCCTGTGGACATCGGCATCAGTGGTCGCGTTGCCGAAGGATTTCTGGGGCAACTCGTCCAGCCGTTTTCGGCCAAGGGTTTCAGGCAGATATTGGGTCGTCGGCACGACCGGCCAGTCCCTGTCATGACTGCAAACGAGCAGCAGAGCCACAGTGAGGTTGGTAACGCGCCCTGATGGTTCCGGAGGGAGCGATGGTGGCGATGCTGCAGACGGCGGCAGTCTCGACTGCGCGCCATCTGTAGAGGTCTTACTGTTGATGTAGACAAAAACGAGCAGAAAAAGAGCTATTCGGCTGCGGTGCTCCAACGACCGTCGTTCTGGAACATGTCGTTGAGCTTGTAGGCGACTTCCGTCCGGTTGGTTGCCTTGAGCTTCTTCATGATGTTCCGGATGTGGACCTTCACCGTGCTCTCGCGCAGATTGAGTTCATAGGCGATGATCTTGTTCGCCTTGCCCTTGCGAAGCGCCTGCACGACCTCGGCTTGTCTCAGCGTAAAGATGCGCGTGAGCTCCTTCGGCCGCTGTGGTTCCGGCATCTTCTCGACACTCGCTGTGGCGACCGGCGCAGAAAACGCGTGACCGGCGAGAATGAAGGTGCCACCTGCGATCGCCAGGGCGATGGCCTCGACACATACCTCGATGCCGACTGAAGTCGGAATGAAGCCGCGTGCGCCGTACTCGAGCATTTTCAAGGTCTGGCTAAGGTCGTCACCATCGGCCAGAATGACCACCGGAGCCGGTGCCACTTCTTCGGTAATGTTTGCGATTTCTTCGGACAGTGCGGCGTCATTTGCCTTGCGCCCGGCGATATTGAGAAGTACAGCGCCAACGGGCCGGCAATGGTCCTTCTTCCTCCGCCAATCCGCGATCGAGCCAACGGCGACAGCGGCCATGCCCAGTCCATTCGCCATCAATGTCGTCGCAAGGCATTCACGCTCGAGTGTCCTTGCGTCGATGATCAGCAGGCACTTGTCGTCCTGCGCACCGGCTGACATTGCCGTTGTGGGCCGAATGCCACTCAATGCTATTCTCCCATTCTCAAATTCCGGGTGTACGTAATTCATACTAGCCTCATACCCCTAGATGCGCGACATGGTTCGCAGCAAGTATTGAAATACTTGAACGGCAGTTACATGAACGCTTTGATGATCCCCAATAGTCAGTCTAAAAGTAGAAACTTGCCTCCAGCGCTATCACGGAACTGTGAATGCCGCATTTCTACTTTATTAAGAAACTACATACTCATTTACTAATACGCAATACAAAAATATTTCCAAAGGTTAACGGCAAAAATTCCAACAAATAAATTTCTACCTAGCAAGAGGTAATTCTGAAATTGCATTTCACTATACTCCCGCAATAGCAGTCTACGCCGAACGGCTAGGTAATCAACAGGAATAAAATTTCTGAAAAATGTTACGAGATCGTCCGCGAAGACATGAAGTTACGCCTAAAAATCGCGTTTTAAACACACCTATGCTTTCAGTTGCGGTCGAACTTTCTGCAAAGAACGAAGTTGTTTCCGGATATACAGCAGTCGGTCGACTCATTATTGACCATAGGTCACCGCTTCCAGCGGCATCAAGGTCCGGCAGTCCATCCCTCGTCGTGAGGCTTTTCTTGCATCGAAGTATTGTTTTCTCGCAGGAATGAAATGCCAAAGTCCTGGTAGGGAGATGGATCAGCGCACGAATCCCGTTAGAAGGTCAACCGGTCGGGCCGCCGGGTGCGGTGTTCGACCGGCACATTTGGGAGGAGACTGACATGGCGCAACTTCATTTCGCGCTCAATCACATGGTGGCGCCACAACTTTCTGTCCAGGATTTCTTTGGGCTCGCAACGTCGCTCGATGTCGATGCCGTCGAGATCCGCAATGACCTTGCCGGCAACGCCATTCTTGACGGCACGTCGCCAGACGCCGTTGCGAAGGCTGCGCGGGAGCATCGGCTGACGATCCTGTCGATCAACGCGCTGCAACGGTTCAACGACTGGAGCCTCGAGCGCAAGGACGAGGCGAAGGACCTGATCGGTTATGCCAGGGACTGCGGCGCCAGGGCACTGGTGCTCGTCCCGAAGAACGACGGAACCGGGCGGGCCGACGGCGAGCGCCAGGAGAATCTGCGCCGGTCGCTGATCGAATTGAAACCATTGCTTGATGCGGCTGAGATCATCGGGCTGGTCGAGCCGCTGGGTTTCGAGATTTGCTCACTCCGGTCAAAGGCGGAGGCGGCTGCTGTGATCGATGCGCTCGAGGCGCGATCGACGTTCCGGCTGGTCCATGACACGTTCCACCATCATCTCGCCGGCGAGGACAGGCTGTTTGCAGAGCTGACAGGCCTGGTGCACATTTCCGGCGTCATTGACCCCTCTGTTTCGCGGTCAGACATGCGCGATCCGCACCGTGTCCTGGTGGACGGGGAAGACCGGCTGGACAATCTGGGACAGATCAAGGCCCTGCTTGCAGCCGGCTACCAGGGACGATTTTCGTTCGAGCCCTTCGCGGCTGAAGTTCACGGGCTCGAGGACCCGTCGAGCTCGCTTCGCGCCAGCATGGACTTCCTCTCGTCGAGCGTTTGACGAGAGCCCCTCCCCTACTCCCGACCGCGAAAGCGCCTTTGATACGAGACGTCATAGAGCGCGCTTTCGCGGAAGTCAGTGATGTCGAGCGACGGACCGACGAAAATGATCGCCGTGCGTTCGACCGGGGTTTCAGCAAACTTTGCCTCGATGTCGCCGAGCGTGCCGCGGATGACCATTTCGTCGGGCCAGGATGCCTTGGCGACAATGGCGACGGGACAGGCGGCGCCATAAATCGGGGTCAGCTCTTTCACAACGCGATCAAGCGCGTGAATGGCGAGATGGATTGCGAGCGTGGCCCCGGTCGCCCCGAACTTCTCAAGGGTTTCTCCGGCCGGCATTGGCGATGCGCGTCCGGAGACGCGCGTCAGCACGAGGCTTTGCGCCAATGCCGGGATCGTCAGTTCTCGACCAAGTGTGGCGGCCGCGGCTGCAAAGGAAGGAACGCCCGGCGTCATTGTATAGTCGATCTCGTGTCTCTGCAGCCGACGGATCTGCTCGGCAACAGCACTCCATACGGATAGATCTCCCGAGTGCAGCCGAGCCACATCGTGGCCGGCCGCCGAGGCGGCAACGTACTCCGCTTCTATTTCATCCAGCGACATAGGCGCGGTATCGATGATGCGGGCGTCCGGCGGGCAATATTGCAGCAGCTCGGGCGAGACGATCGAACCGGCATAGAGACAGACCGCGCAGGATGCGATGAGATCGCGACCACGGACCGTGATCAGGTCGGCGGCGCCCGGTCCAGCGCCAATAAAATGAACCGTCATCTCTTTTTCCTTACTACTTTGTCCAGCGCCACTGCGTGACGGGCATGGCGGGCCGCCAGCCGTTCATTTCGCCGATCGGCGCTACGCGCGCGATATCGATCCGCGTCAGGCAACCGCCATGTTGCCCGTGGAGTGAAAGAAGCAGTGCCTCCATCTCCAGGGTGACCGCGTTGGCGACAAGCCGGCCGCCGGGTTTCAGAGCGCCGATCGTGGTCTCCATGACACCGGCCCCACTCCCTCCGCCGCCGACGAAAATCGCATCGGGTTCCGGCAGGCCCCCAAGCGCCACAGGTGCTGCGCCTTCGACGATCGACAGTCCCGGAACGCCGAAGGCAAGCGCATTGCGCGCAACCCTTGCCGCCCGTTCGGCAGACTGCTCGATAGCGATTGCCCGCAGCGACGGGTTGGCGAGCATCCACTCGATGCCGATCGAACCGGACCCTGCGCCAACGTCCCAAAGCAATTCGCCATGCCGTGGGGCAAGTGCTGACAGCGTGAGGGCCCGTACCTCCTTTTTGGTGATCTGGCCATCATGCTCGAAAAGGCTGTCGTCGAGACCAGGCGTGAAGGCAAGCTGCCGGGCCCCCTCCCCTGCCACCACCTCGATGGCACAGACGTTCAACGGGTTGACGTCAGAAAGATCGAAATCGTCGGCAATCACGCTCCGCTGCCGTTCATGCTGTCCACCAATCGCCTCGAGAAGATGAAGCCGCGACAGGCCGAAACCAAGATCGCGCAGCATCTTGGCCAGGCGGAGCGGCGTCTCGCCATCAGAGGTCAATGCGATGATCCGTCTGTCGTGATGGAGATGCGGCAAAAGCAGCTCCAAAGGGCGTCCATGCAGGGAAAGGCATGTGGCCCCCTGCAGCGGCCATCCGAGGCGGGCGGCAGCGAGGCTGAATGAGGACGGTGCGGGAATGGTTCGGATCTCGCCGGCGCCGATCGATCGGGACAGGGTTGCCCCTATCCCGTAAAGAAACGGATCTCCGGAGCCGAGGACGACAACTGGCATTCCACGGCGCGCGATGACCGCCTCGATTGACCGTTGGAATGGACTTTCCCAGGCCAGCTTAGTGCCGTTGATGATTGGCGAAGCCAGTTCAAGATGCCGTGTGCCGCCGAAGACGATGGTCGCAGCTGATATCAGCGTCTTTGCTTCGTCACCGAGCCCGGCTGGACCATCCTCGCCGATACCGATAATAGTCAGCCAGCGTTCAGCCGGAGCAAAAGACACGTCAGACATGGAAAAGGCCCGTATCCTGATACTGGGTGGCACGGGGGATGCGCGGATCCTGGCGCAGGCGCTTGCCGCGACCGGAGCATACGAGATTTTGCTGTCCTTGGCTGGCCGTACCGAGAAACCGGTGAGTCAGGCCGTACCTGTCCGCATGGGTGGCTTTGGTGGCGCGGAAGGATTGGCCAGCTTTCTCGCCACAGGTAAGTTTGATCTTTTGATCGACGCAACGCACCCCTTCGCCACGCGGATATCGAAGAACGCCGGTGAGGCGTCCAAGGCGGCCGGCATACCCGCTCTCGCTTTGCGTCGGCCGGAATGGAGCGAGGAACTCGACGACCGGTGGACACATGTTGCGTCTATCGCAGACGCGATCGATGCGCTTGGCCCCTCCCCTCGCCGTGCCTTTCTGGCTATTGGTCGCCAGGAGGCGCAGTTGGCGGAAGCAAAGCCCCATCATTTCTATCTCGTGAGAAGTGTCGATCCCGTTGATCCGCCGCTCGCCCTGCCTGCTGTCGAGCTGATCCTCGATCGCGGCCCCTACGTGGTGGAGGACGAGGTAGCGCTTCTGAAGGCCAACCGTATTGATGCGGTTGTCACCAAGAACAGCGGGGGATCGGCGACATACGCCAAGATCGTCGCCGCCCGTGCGCTCGGCATCGAGGTCATCATGGTCAGGCGGGCTGAGAGCGCTGACATGCAGGCGCTTGCCACGGTGGAACTGATGCTCTCGGCGGTCGATCACCTCTTTGCTCCTTCCAGGAAGCGGGGTGTGTAGACGAGATCCGGTCTGCCGTTGCGGGCGATGACACGGGTCTCCTGCGAGCCGATGATCACGCAGGTCGCCATGTCGGCGATGTCGGCGTTAGCGTCCTGAAGCGGTTGAACGGTGATGCTTTCATCGGGCCTGCCAGCTGCCCTTCCGAAAATCACCGGTGTCGTCGGCGGCAGGATGGGGCGGAGGAGCTCGAGCGCCCGGCCGAGCTGCCAAGGACGGGCTTTGCTAATCGGATTGTAGAGAGCGATGACGAAGCCTGCCCGCGCCACCGTTTCAAGCCTATTTTCTATTATATTCCAAGGCTTTAGATTATCAGACAGGGAGATCGCGCAAAAGTCGTGGCCAAGCGGCGCGCCGACGCGCGCGGCGACCGCTAGCATGGCTGTGATGCCCGGCAGGATGACAAGATCGATGTCGCGCCAGCTGGCCGGCCCATTGTCGACAGCCTCACAGACGGCGGCAGCCATTGCAAACACGCCGGGATCGCCGCCTGACACGACGCAGACGTTGGCGCCGTCGGCAGCGGCCTTCAGGGCCTCGGTGGCGCGGTCAAGTTCCTGACGATTGTCCGATGCGCGCCGACGCTGGTCCGGCCTCAGTTCAAGTCGATCGAGATAGGGACCATAGCCATAGAAATCCGTTGCCTCCGAAACGGCAGCGCGCGATTCCGGTGTCATCTGCTCGGGGTTGCCCGGGCCCGTGCCGATTACGAAAAGCTTGCCCGTCATCGCCGTGCTTCCCAACCCGGCACCAGCACCAGCGAAAAATACGGCGCTTCGCCGTCGGGCCGGTCTGCCAGTTTCGTCATTGCCGCATTGGCCATCGTCCCGCGTTCAACGTAGACCGCGTCCGGAAGGCGCCCGGACGCCTCCAACGCACGGCGGATCTTCGGAAGGTTCCGTCCGACCTTCATGATCACCGCCGCCTGGGTGTCAGAAAGCCTGCGCCGCAGCTCCCCCTCCTCCATTGTACCAGGCAGTACGGATAGCACGTCGTCCCCCTGCACGATCGGCAGGCCGGCAAGCGACCAGCATCCGGACATGGCGCTGATGCCGGGTATGACCTCTGTCGGGTAGCGGCTCGCGAGGCGGACGTGGAGATGCATGTAGGAGCCGTAAAACAGCGGGTCGCCCTCGCTAAGGACGGCAACGGTCCGACCGACGTCGAGATGATCGGCGACCGCGGCGGCCGACTCGTCATAGAAGGACGTGATCTGGTTGCGGTAGGACTCGTGCGAGGTCTCGATCTCGGTCGTGACCGGATAATAGAGAGGCAGCAGGATCTTGTCGCCAAGCAGGTGCTCGACGATGGCCTTGCCGTTGCCGCCCCTGCCCCGCTTGGCAAAATAGGCAACGACCTTGGCGGCATCGATCGCCTTGATGGCCTTGACGGTCAGAAGTTCGGGATCTCCCGGTCCGGTTCCGACACCGATGAGACGGCCAGTACCGGTCATAGGCCAGGCCTCGCCAGAGCGTTGATGGCAGCGGCAGTCATGGCGCTGCCGCCGAGGCGACCACGTACGATTGCAAAGGGCACGCCGTAGGCGTTATCGGCAAGTGCATCCTTCGATTCCGCGGCACCGACAAAACCAACGGGCATGCCGATGATCGCAGCCGGCTTAGGCGCGCCGTCTCGCAGCAATTCGAGGAGGTGGAACAGGGCCGTTGGAGCATTGCCGATCGCCACAACGCTGCCTGCGAGGCGGTCCAGCCAGAGGTGGAGTGCGGCGGCTGAACGCGTGTTACCGGTCTGGTTCGCAAGGCCTGGCGTTCGTGGATCATGCAATGTGCAGATCACATCGTTGTGGGCGGGCAGGCGGGTGCGGGTGATGCCATGGGCAACCATTTCGGCGTCGCAAAAGATCGGCGCCCCGTCCTGAAGGGCCATGCGTGCAGCCTTTACCACGCCAGGCGAGAACAGGAAGCTGTCGGCAGCCTGGACAAGGCCGCATGCGTGAATCATGCGAACGGCAACATCGGCCTCCTCTGTCGAGAACCGCGACAGGTCGGCTTCACTGCGAATGATTGCGAATGATCGCTCGTAGATGGTGTCGCCACTCTTAATGTAGTCGTAGTCTGGCATGTCTATTCCTGTCGCAACGCCCGGATGACGGCAGCCTTTCCTGCCCTTGAAAGGCAGGACCTAGCCGATTCGCCAGCACGTCTCTCGTTTTTGATGAAGCGAGCGATGTTCTCTATAGCGGATTCGGCGCCGCCGCTAGCGATCTGTGCGTCCGGGGCGTCGAGCGGGGTGCCATCAAGCATCAGGCGATAGCCGTCTTCGGAGCCGACAAGGGTGAGGGCGCGCGAACGAAGGGCGCATCCTTTGGCGCAGCCGGAGAAATGGACGACCATGGAGCCATCGAGGAGATCGGCCGACGTCGCAACGATCGCTTCGGCGAGCGTCCTTGTACTGTAATGGCCGCAGGCGCAGGCGCCGGCACCCGCGCAAGCAGCAATGTGGGAGGAGGGGTCATGGCTGTCGGCAGAAAGACCGTGATCTGCAGCGGAGCCGGCAATCGCCAGGGCTGCGTCAGCCCGAAGGCCGGTGAGGAGCAGGACCCGACCGGGGGCGAGCCTGACCTCGCCGGCACCGATCGCCTCCGCACGGCTAAAGAAGGCAAGCAGCTGATCGGCCCGGATCTGTCCAAAGCGTGGCCTGAGACCGACAGCGAGCGACCCGTCGGCAAGCGGAAAGCAGCCTGTCAGGGATATGTCGGATCTATCCCGGTCGACAAGATGCTGGGCAGGCATCAACGGGAACATCGACTGAAGCGTCAGCCGTGGAATGTCGCGACATCGCCTGTGGCGACCAAGAGAGATCAGCAGGTCAAGAAGATCGGCGACAGCACGCACGCAGGCCTCGGCATCGCCTGTCAGAAGCGGGATCGCGGTCTTGCCATTGCCGTCGATGGCAAGTTGCCAGTTGTCCGGCGAGACTGCCATAATCCTGATATCGGCGAACAGGGGTGAGATCCCGTCGCCACCGCCGCCGTCGAGCAGAACAGAGAGTTTCGGGGCGATTAGGGGTGAGGCGAGCTGCGCAGAAAGCCTTGCCCTCAGCATCGTCTCGACCGGAGCGGGATTTCCGATTTCTTGTGGCGCGAGCCCATGAAGTGGCGACAGCTCGATCGCCGGACCACCGGGGATCAGAAGGCCCGCAGCTTCGGCCTCGTTTGCAAATTGGGTGGCGGTTTCCCCGCGAAGGCCGCGCACCTGCAGGCTGCCGCGTGAGGTGATTTCCAGAAGACCGTTTCCAAGGCGTTCAGCCGCTTCGGCCAGGAGCGAGAACTGCCTCAACGAAAGGGTTCCTGCAACTGGCCTCAAACGAGCGAGCAGACCATCGCCGGTTTGCATCGGCTCGAAAAGCGTGGGGCAGGCGCCGCGCCGGATCCCATGCGGGTGCGCATTCCCGGGGCTTTCTTCCTCCAGCTGTCGGTGCGTCGTCATCATCATATTGCCTCGGCCACGTCCTTACATGATCGGACCGTGGAGCAAAACCGGGATCTGGTCAAAGATCGTCGAAGTCCTGCCCCTTGCGCAACAGATAGATGTCCATGATCCAGCCGTGGCGTGCACGCGCGTCTGCCCTGGACCTGACAATGTCGTCTGCGACATCCGCCAGTCGCCCGGCATGGGTGATTTCGTCGGGGGTTCCGAGGTAGGCGCCCCAGAAGATTTCGGCCTCCGGATCGTCGATCTTCGAGAAGGCAAGCTCGCCGTCGAGCATGACAACCGTGGTGTCCGCCTGGTTTCCGAACTGGGCGAGGCGGCGGCCGGTGGTGATTTCGACTGGCTTGCCGACAAGGTTGAGGGGGATGCGATGGCTGGCCGCGAGCGCCTGCATGCTGGTGATCCCCGGAATGACGGAGACATCGAATTCGACCGTCTGGAGCGAGTAGGCGCGCTCGAGAATGCGGATCGTGCTGTCGTAGAGACTGGGATCGCCCCAGACTAGAAATGCGCCGACAGCGGTTTGTGGCAACGCCGCGATCAGTTTGGTGTAGACCTCGGCGAGGGCTCCGTGCCAGTCGTCAACGCTCTCCAGATAGGTCTGCCCTGTGGTGAGCCGTTGGGGCACGGCAAATTCCACGATGGCGGTGGTGCCATTGGTGAGGTAGCGGCTGCAGATCTCGCGACGGACTGCGGCAAGCCCGTCCTTTGCGGCTCCCTTGGTGGGGATGAAGATCGTATGGGCACGGTTCATGGCGTTGATCGCCTGTACCGTCACATGCTCGGGGTTACCCGTTCCTATGCCGATGATCACGATATGTCGCACGGCGCCTTCCTTTGCTGAACCAGGTCCTTCTGGCCGATTGCCAGGGCAACGGCAAGGGAGGAGGAGAAAAGTTGGCCGCGGCCAACTCGCATGCTGAGGCCTGATCGTATTGTTGCGATTCGCGAATCATGGCATCTTCGATACGCTTTTTAGCGCGATGTTGATAAAAAAGCGCATTGATAGGGATCGGGTGTTTTGGACAACATTAGCGTATCGACAACCGACGTGCGCATCGAGCGGCACGCCAGTCAGCTCTCGCGTCAACTGAAGCTTCTGCGTGAGAAGCTCTTTCCGCCCCTGTCGCAGAAGACCCTGCGCACATTCACCTCGGGTGAGGCGGCACAGATGATCGGTGTTTCCGATGGCTATCTCCGGCAGCTTTCACTCGACGGCAAGGGGCCGCAGCCGGATATCGCCATCAATGGCCGCCGATCCTACACACTGGCGCAAATCAATGAGCTGCGAAATCACATGGCGCGCATCAAGCCGAAGGATGCCCTGTCCTATCTGCCGCAGAGGCGCCCCGGCGAAAAACTGCAGACGCTGGCTGTGACGAACTTCAAGGGTGGCTCGGCCAAGACGACTACGACGCTCTACCTTGCCCAGTATCTGGCGTTGAATGGCTACCGGGTCCTGGCGATCGACCTCGACCCGCAGGCGTCGCTGTCGTCCATGCTTGGCGTGCAGCCGGAATTCGACCTTGCCGATGGCGATACGCTCTACGGAGCCATTCGCTATGACAGCAGCCGCCGTTCACTGAAGGACATTGTGCGGAAAACCTATTTCGACGGCCTGGATCTCGTCCCCGGCAATCTCGAGCTCATGGAGTTCGAGCATGAGACGCCGCGTGCCCTTGGCGACCGCCAGCGATCCGGAGAGCTTTTCTTTCGGCGCGTGGGCGTCGCCATATCGGAGGTCGAGGCTGACTACGACATCGTTGTCATCGATTGCCCTCCGCAGCTCGGCTACCTGACACTTGGCGCCGTCTGTGCCGCGACCTCGCTGCTGATCACGGTGCATCCACAGATGGTCGACGTCGCCTCCATGTCGCAATTCCTGCTGATGACGTCAGACCTGCTGTCGGTGGTTAGAAAGGCTGGCGGCGACCTGCAGCACGACTTCATCAAATACGTCGTCACCCGCCACGAGCCATTCGACGCACCGCAGTCTCAGATCGTCGCACTGCTGCGCAATCTCTTCGGGGAAGACGTGCTGACGGCGACCATCCTGAAGTCAACGGCAATTGCCGATGCCGGGCTGACCAAGCAGTCCCTCTATGAGATCGAGCGCGGCCAGGTACGACGCTCGACCTATGACCGGGCACTGGAATCCGTCAACGCGGCGAATGGCGAAGTGCTGGCAGGAATTCACAAGGCGTGGGGCCGCTCATGAGCAGACGCGATCGACTGAAGGGACTGTTCGACGATACGGCGCAGGAGTTGGCCGCGGCCAACCTGGATGACGACGCTTCCACCCGTGGGCCGGCTGGCCCGGTCCGTTCGATGGCATTGACGCTCGGACGGATGGAGGAGGAAAGCCGGGCAATGCAGGAGGCCCTGCTATCCGGCGAGCGCGTTGTGGAGCTCGAACCCGATGCCATCGACATGTCCTTTGTCCGGGACCGACTGGCCGACATGCCCCGGGACCTCGACGACGAGCTGGTCCGTTCGATCGGGGAAAATGGCCAGGAGGTGCCCATCCTGGTTCGGGTGCATCCTGACGACGACCAGCGCTACCAGGTGGTCTATGGCCACCGTCGACTTCAGGCCGTCCGACTGCTCGGGCGAAAGGTCCAGGCCATCATCCGAAAGCTCGACGATGTCGATGTCGTCATCGCACAAGGGATCGAGAACTCCGCGCGGCGCAACCTCTCCTATGTCGAGCGCGCCGTCTTTGCATTCAATCTCGAGAGCAAGGGGTTCGAGCGACCCGTCATCATGAAGGCCTTGTCGACCGACAAGACGGAACTGTCGAAGCTCATCTCGGTCGCCAAGACCATTCCGATGGACGTCATCGTCGCCATCGGCGCTGCTCCCGCCGCCGGACGCCGCAAATGGCTTGCGCTGGCGCAAGGCTGGACAAGTGCGACAGCCTCGAGGCTGCGGACGTTGCTTGCGTCGGAGCAGTTCACCAGCGAGGGCACGGATCGTCGCTTTGATCTGGTGGTCGCAGAGCTCGCAAGGAAGTTGGAAAAGCAGGATGCGACGGAGTTCGAATGGACACCTCAGGACAGCAAGATCAGGGGGCGCATCCGCAAGACCGGAGATTCCTTCACGATTGCGCTGAAGACCGGCGATGCGGCTGATTTCGGCGACTACCTCTCTGGCCGGCTCGATGAACTCTACGACGCGTTCAAGAGCGCGAAGTAGCTTCAACCGACCAGATCAGTGGTTTATCCACTGCCGTTGCCTTTTCCCCCTGAAAGGCTCTGTTCAAGCGCCGCCAAATCATGTCATCCATGAGTGAAGTTAAGCGTGATTTGAGTTCCGTTGCGAGGAAATAGAAAAAGCTAACAATGCGCTATGAAATCGACAGTCCGCTGCTGATCAGCCTGTTGCCGGCCGTCGTTCAGGCCGAGGACAGTCTGGCGAGGCTGGACGAGCGCGCCGCGCGTGAATCCGTTTCCGACGGTTTTGGTGAACGCCGGCACTTCTTCGATGCCGTTGGGGCTCTCTGGGTGGCGGGGGAGCTCGTTCACGTCGAGGACCTGGTGCTGCACGACGCCCATATGGATTCACGCACGCCGAGCCATGAGCTGACGATCGCGCACGCGGTTCTGCGTTTGCGAAGGCGAGTCTGGTTCGCCGCACCTGACTGGGCCTTGAGTCCAGCCGGTCTCGCCGTCCTTGCCGGTGGCGTGGAAGGGGAGGGTGGGGGTGAAGCGCTAAAGTTCGACGAGCCGGTCTCAGGCGAGGCGGAGGCGGACGACGAGGACGACGCGCTTTCCGCCGAGCTGGCAGAGATCGATGCCATCCTGGAGCGCTCACAAAGGCTGCTGGACAGCCATAGGAACACCGCTGCACCGGCGCAAGCCGAACCGCGTGATGAGGCCCGCGAAAAGCGAATTGATGATCCGCTCGGCCTGTTCGACGACGAGGAATGGGATGAAGCGGCGCGGCTGCGCGCCTGGCGCAAGACTGTTGCCATTGCCGACGCGCTGCCCGTCACATTGGGTGCAGCCGTGATTTTCGAGGCCTGGGAGCGGATCGAGCCGCTGCGTCGCCAGCACTGGCTTGGCGGCCTGCTTGTCTCGAGCTACCTGCGCTCCCGCGGCAAGGTTACCTCGCATCTCTTTGCCTTCTATGCCGGCCTGAAGATGATACGGCACGAAAGACGAAGGTCGCGTGATCGGCTGACCAGGCTGCAGGCATTTCTGGAAGCGATGGTGGAAAGCGCTACCGCCGGCCTGAAGGAAATGGATCGTCTGGTTCTGGCGCGCACACAGATGGAAGTCCGCTTCAGGGACCGCCGTTCGAACAGCAGCCTGCCGCAGCTTGCCGATTTTGTCCTGTCACGACCAATGGTGTCGTCGGCAATGGTGGCGCGCGAGTTGCGGGTGACCAGCCGCGGGGCCCTCAATCTTCTGAACGACATCGGGATCCGCGAAATCACCGGGCGAGGGCGCTATCGCGCCTGGGGCATCATCTGATCAAAAGACAAAAAAACGGCCAGGTTTGAAGCCCGGCCGTTTTTCCAGGTGAGCACCCGGTCCGCGCATCCTGTCACAGAAGTGCGAACCGGGCGCAGAAGCGCTTCCATTGCCCCCAGAAGCGCTTGTCCCTTTATTCCCGCTCGCCCGTGAAATTGAGGAGGAGCTGGAAGATGTTGACGAAGTTCAGGTAGAGCGAGAGCGCGCCGAAGACGGCAAGCTTCTGGTTCGATTCCTGATCGTAGTTTTCGGAGTACTGTTCCTTGATGTTCTGCGTGTCGTAAGCCGTCAGGCCGACGAAGACGAGGATGCCGATGACGGAGATCGCGAACTGGAGGGCGCTCGAGCCGAGGAAGATGTTCACGATGCTCGCGATGATCACGCCGATCAGGCCCATCATCAGGAACGAGCCAAAGCGGGACAGATCCTTCTTGGTTGCGTATCCATAGAGGCTCGTCGCACCAAACATGGTTGCAGCGATGAAGAATGTCCGTGCGATGCTGGTGCCGGTGAATACCAGGAAGACCGATGCGAGCGACAGGCCCATGACTGCACAGAACGCCCAGAAGGTCATCTGTGCGGCGCTCGCCGACATCGTCTGGATCTTGAAGGAGAAGAAGAAGACAAATGCGAGCGGCGCAAGCATCACGACCCACTTCAGCGGGGACTGGAAGATCGGCACGTAGAGCGCCGGCGTGCTACCAACGACGAGTGCGACGATACCTGTGATGACGAGGCCAAGGCCCATGTAGTTGTAGACGCGCAGCATATGCTGGCGCAGTCCCTCATCGAACAGCGCCTGCGAGCCAGCGGCCGAGCCGTAGCCAAAACGCGGATTGGTCGGGTTCATACTGATCTCCTCGGTTGAACTAGCTAGTAGAGGGTGCGGGCGAGCTTGTCGGCTGCCGCATCCAGATTGATGTCACGGTCGCCGGCAACGAGCGCATAGGCGACGTCGCCGATCTGCCAGTAGGCGGCTTCCGCGCGATGAAGTGCGACATGGTGGACAGGCTGTACGGCAAATCCACCGGGCCGAACGGCAAACAGCGAGAGCGGTTTGCCTTGGGCAGTCTTGATGGCCATCTCGACGCTCGGCCCGAACTCGGACGGGAATATCTGCACGTCGGCGATCGCCCAATCATCAGGCAGTTGCGGCATGACGATCGCCGTTGCGGCGCGAATGTCCTCCGGCCTGTAGCTTGCCACCGTCTGTGACGGGACGGACTGGCGAAGCAGGGCGGTCTGATAGGCGCGCACCGCATCCTCGACATAGGCGGGCGCGGGAACCGAGGCGGCGACCTCGGTTGCGGTGAAGGCACCGAAGGAGGTGTGGGCGATCCACCCGGCCGCCACCAGGATACCAACGGCTGCGATCCGCTGCACCGAGTGCAGGATCCGGCCATAGGCAAGTTCACGCTCCAGGCGTCTCGCCGCGTCGCGCGTCTCCGGACGGCCAAAGGCGCTTCCGCTGGCAAGTGCCAGGCGCAATTCCCCGCGCATGCTGAGATCTGCCATGACCTTTGCCGCGATGGCGGGGTTTTCGGAGAGGAACGTCTCGACCTGGATGCGTCTTGCCACATCGAGTTGTCCGTCGACATAGGCGTCGAGATCAGCGTCGATGATAGGATCAATTGCCTTCATTGCCGTTCCCTCCGATCAGTCTCAAATGGGGCGCACGGGGTGTCTTTTCCTCGAATTCCCGCAGCTGGGCACGGGCGCGCGAAATACGCGACATCAACGTGCCGATCGGAATTCCGAGGGCAGCGGCCGCTTCCTGGTAGGACAGGTCCTCGATGGCCACCAGGTGAAGGGCCTCGCGCTGTTCCTCCTGAAGCTTGAAGAAGGCGTCTCGCACTTGCTGCAGGCGCACGGCGTGTTCCTGGCCGGCTTCTATCGACTGGTCCGCTTCAACCGCTGCCTCGTCGTGCCTGCGGGCAAGCGAGCGGTTCTGGCGCACCCGGTCGATATGGGCGTTATGCATGATCGAAAGCAGCCAGGTGCGGAGATTGCCGCCGCGACGGAAGCTCTGCTTTTTTTCATAGGCCCGCACCAGTGCGTCATGAACAAGATCTTCGGCGTCATCCGAATTGCGCACGAGCGAGCGCGCGTAGCGGCGAAGCGCTGCGAGCTGGCCAATGACATCGAATGAGCGTTCTTTCCGTTCCATGATTGAGTATACGGATGCCCGCGCCGATTTATTCCCGCAGCCAGAAAAAAAAGAAGGCTTCGCTCATGGAGCGCGCGAAAGGGGGCGACAGGGGTAAGGTCGAGGTTTGCCCAGACAGGTTTTATAGACCTTTCAGCCATTGGAAGGTCAAGGGGCATGTCGAGCAAAAATCACAGCAGGAACGCTTCAGAAAAAATAAGTGGCCCGCCGGAGGCAGGCCACAGTCCGTCGTCAAAACAATTTAGCAGGTACTGAAATGATACCCGAAACAAATATCCCTCTTGCCAGAGTATAAAAGCACGACCAGGCGTTGATTGCACGTCAGGCAAAAGCGGTAGCATGCCTCACCTTTGCGCGTGAAAAAGTTCAGTTCGACCGCTGTCGTCCGTCGTCCTCAAGGCCGCCTTTTGCCTGGCGGAGAAGAAGCTTTCCCAGGGCCTTGGCAGACTCGCGGGGAAGGGCATAGTGCAACCAGCCATAGCGGGGATCGCGAATGTGGAGGAGCGATTCTTCCAGCAAGGCGTCGGGCTCCGAATACCACCGTGGATCGAGGACGGCGTCGACCATTTGACCTGCCTGCCAATCCTCGGAATGGGGCGTCGCCATCTTCGCCCTGACCTGGCCGGCACCCTCGATGAGTTCCGAAACAGCTGCCGCGTCGAGAACGAGTGCGACCGGTGGATCCGTCGGAAAGCTGATCGTCAATGTCGAGAGCTCTTCATCAAGCTCCCACAGCGGTTCGTCGTTTTCGTTCATGCTCACCTCTTTGGGGGCCGTGTGCCGGTCATGACGCAGGTGGGAAACAGAACGCAAACAAGGGGACCCAGACGATTCCAACAATCAACCGATTAAGGTCGGTCTAATATAGCCAGAACACTTTTTCGTGACACGTACCTCCTTCGGCTTACCGCGGCGACAGCGCGGCCAAGGTATTGAATAAAAATAGAAAATCAGACGGAGCGGTGAAATATCGGTCATTCTCGCCCAAAAATGGTTTCAGCAATTCGACTGACTGGAGGCCGCAGGTCCTGTCGGTTATCGTGCGCCGATGGATCGACTGATAAAGACAGCAGCGTGGCTGTGGCTTGGCGCTATTGTGTTCGTGACCGTTTCACCGATCGGGATGAGACCGCATGACGTGATGCCGGTCAATTATGATCGGGCCCTTGCCTTCACGCTGATGGCCGGGCTTTTCGTCATGGCTTATCCTCGCCAATTTCTAACCTGCGCGATCCTCGTGATAGCAGGGGCAGCGGCAATGGAACTGCTGCAATATTTGTCCGCCAGCCGTCATGCCAGGCTCGACGATGCTGCCGTGAAGGCTCTCGGTGCAACGATCGGTGTCGCTTTTGGCTATGCAGCCAACCGTCTACGCCGACTTCACCCGTTCAGTCGCTAGTTGGAGGTGTCACGTCCAGAGCAGGGGATTTCATCCTGCCTCCGACACCGAAATCTGGCCCCTGGTTGATCCAGGGGCGACCCTTCTCACTCGATATAGACGCCGACACTTGCTGCCCGACCCATGGAGTCGATCACGGTGAGTTTTGAATAGCCGGCACCGTCCGGGATCCACTGGTTGGTCCGCCGCTTCGACACATCCGGCAGCGGCTTGCCATTGGCTAACCACCGGAAGGGTGCCCGCCCGCCCTGCAGCTTCAGCATCAGCGGCGAGCCATCTCCGCGCCGTGCCCCAAGATCAACGTGCGCCCCCTCGGGCGGATACACGATCTGCGGTGCCTGCTCGCGGCCCGATATCGCAAGGAGGCCACCCGGATTGATGGCAAAGCGCCGTTGGCTGATCGGCAGGTCGGCCTGGGCAATGCGAACCGCTCCCGAGGGCGGGCGGGGAAGGGGCGTCGTCGCAATTCCTGATTTTGCAAAGGCTTCAAACAGGATGGGGGCAGCAGTTCCGTAGCCCGTCAAGCCCGGCACGGCACCATTGTCGGGTCGACCGACCCAGACGCCGAGCACGTAACGGCCATCATATCCGACGGACCAGGCATCACGATAGCCGTAGCTGGTGCCCGTCTTGTACGCGATGCCGCGTTTGTGAGCGCCAGCCGGCGGAATGACGCCCGAGAGGACGTCGGCGACATTCCAGGTGGCCACCGGATCCAGCATGCCCTCGCCATCGATCTTGCCCGGCTGGTCGTTGACGCCATCGCCGATGCGGACTGGCTGGCCGCGGTTTGCGAGGGCGGTGTAAAGCTGCACCAGATCCTTCAGCGTGATGCCGAGGCCCCCGAGCCCGATTGCGAGGCCAGGTGTTTCGTTCGGTGGCAACAGTGGCCGCACCTCGGCACGGCGAAAGCGGATCAGCAGCTTGGCCGGATTGATGGAATCGAGCAACTTGACCGTCGGAACGTTCAGCGACAATTGCAGCGCTTCGCGCACCGTGACATCGCCCTGATAGCTCATGTCGAAATTGCGCGGCCGGTAGCCGAAAAAATCGGCGGGGCGATCCTCGATGATCGTCTCCTGGCTGACAAGACCTTCCTCGAAGGCGAGGCCGTAGATGAATGGCTTCAGGGTGGAGCCCGGCGAACGGCTGAAGCGCGTCATGTCGATCCAGCCAGACCGACTGGCGTCGAAATAGTCGGCCGAGCCAACCTCACCGACGATGTCGCCGGTCTGCGCATCGGCCATGACCATGGCAATCGACAGTTTCGGGCCGAGTCTCGGGGCGGAGGCGCGGGCGACGGCTTCCAATCCGGCCTGCACCTGTTTCTTCAGGGTTGTCTGGTATCGCAGCGCCATTGGATCCGTGCGTCGTGCTGCTTCGCCAACATGGGCCGCAAGCGCCGGGAGCTGCATGCGTCCCGATGGCACGGGGACGACGTCCGCACGCGCCGTCTCACCTTCGCCGACAACGTCGGCAACGGCGACGCGCTCCAGCACCCGTTTGCGAGCCGTTTCGGCTGCCACCAGATTGCGGTCCGGCCGGCGCCTTTCCGGCAGCTGTGGCAGCGCGACAAGGAGAGCGGCCTGCGCAACAGTCAGCCGTCGCGGCTCCTTGCCAAAGTAAGCAAGGCTTGCGGCGCGCACTCCCTCGAGATTCCCGCCATAAGGCGCATGCGTCAGATAGAGATTGAGGATCTGTTCCTTGGAAAGCCGCCGCTCAATCTGGATGGCGCGCGCCATTTGCAGGAGTTTCGCCGACAGCGAGCGGCCCTGCCGCGGCTCGATGAGCCGGGCGACCTGCATTGACAGCGTCGATGCACCTGAGACGATGCGGCCATGGGTGACGAGTTGGAGAGCGGCACGTCCGATGGCCTGCAGGTCGATGCCCGCATGGGTGTAGAACCGCCGGTCCTCATAGGCGACCAGCATCTTGAGAAACCGCGGATCGACGTCGGCCACGGTCGTCTTCAGACGCCAGAGGCCCCCGGGAATTGCGAAGGCGCGCAGCAGCTGACCGTCCTGGTCGAGCACTTCGGCCGAGACCATGTCCGCCGTCGTGAGAGGCGGCGGATAGGTCCGGTCGGCGGCATCGAGCAAAACCAGTCCGGCACCGGCAAGGACGATGCCGGCAGCGCTTCCGATCGCAAGCTTTCTTCCAAGCCTCATTTCGACGCTGCGGTGACCTCCATCTTGCCGGTTGCTGTACGCGCAGACAGCTGCGGCCGATACATGTCCTCGACCACGGCCGCCGGATGATCGTAGGTGCCGGGGGTCACGGCACGCACGACATAGGCGACATTGATCTCACGATTGTCGTCCGCCGACCGATTGAATGCGGCCACGAAGCGGTCATTGCGGAATTCGGTATGGGCAGCCGTCACCTCGCCGATCCAGTCGAAGTTCGTCAGTTGGGCGCTGTCGACCAGGCTCGGATTGTCGATCTGGAAGCCGGCAGGCAGCAGGTCCGTCACGACGATCCGCGACGGCCAGTTGTTGCTTTCCGTGATGTGCAGGACAACGACATAGCGTTCGTTCTGCGTGGCCCCGGTGACATTCGCCTCCTCGCCATCCATCGTGTAGTAGTTACGTTCGATGGCAAAGCCATCACCACCCGCGGGCGGCGGCACGACGGGGGCTGCAACCGTCGTCACGACAGCCGATAGGGGTTCGCCGGTTTGGTTGATGAGCGCAAGGCTGTTGCCGAGCAAGGCGTCGCCTGTCATCTTTGCCATGTAGGCGCCATTGTGCAACGCGCCGTTGACATCGATCTTGATCGAATCATCACCGCCCTGGATGGCCCGCGCGGCAAGCAGCATCCAGGCTTGTTCCTGCGTGCTTGTGTACTTGCTGCGGTTCCATTCCTTGGCGACTGCTTTCGCCAGTTCCGGAACCACGGGTGGAACAGGACGGCTCTCGGCGGCAAGCGCCAGGATTGCAGCCCCATCCCGCAGGATCGAGCCGTAATCCGTCCTCGAAAGGTTGACGCGCGTTACCATCGACTGCTCAGACATCTGCAGGGCGTCGACGAAGATGTTTTTCGAACGGATCGCATCGCCGTAGAGGGCCAGTGCCGCAGCAATATGAGCCTTGGCTAGTGGCGTCGGGAAGTCGTTGATGGCAGTGTCGGCATAGTAGCGCAGGTCGCTGATCGCGGCTTTCTTGTTGCGGGCAAGAACATAGAGCGCATAGGCGATCTGGTCGCCCTGATCCTTGACATTGACGTCGTAGCTCAGCGCGTTCTGAAGGTTCTCAAGTGCCTGTGCGAAAGCACGCTCGGGGACATCATATCTCTGCTCGCGTGCGCGGGTCAGGAAGTCGGTGACATAGGAATCGAGCCAGAGGTCGCCGCTATCCGGTCCCCACAAGCCAAAACTTCCCGCCGAAGCCTGATAGGAAAGCACGCGGTAGATCGCATCCTGTACCCGTTTCTTGACATCCGCATCATCGTCCAGGCCAGCCTGTCCTGCCAGCTCGCTCAGATATAGGAGTGGCAAGGCCCGGCTGGTCGTCTGCTCGGCGCAACCGAACGGATAGCGGTCGAGGGACATCAGCAAAGCCGGAATGTCGAAGGCGGCAGAACGTGTGACGCTGACGCTGACGGAGGCGCCCGGCAATACGCTGTCTGCCAGCAATGCCTTGTCGACGGTCAGCTTGGTGGCGGGATTGAGCGCGAGCACACGGCGTTCGGTGATCGGCAGGACGGCCGGTCGGACAGGGACGTCGACCGTCTGATCCAGCGGCAGCCCGGCCATGTCAACAAGATTGATCGAAACGCTGCCATTGCCCGGCTGCTTGCCGACGACAGCCAGCGTGACGGCTGATTTGGCTCCCGCCTCCAGATGGATCGTCTGGGCGGGCTGATTGACCCCCACAGCCTCATTACCGGCAACAGTCAGCTTGAAATCGCCTGCTGGCGCATCCGTATTGGCAATATCGAGCCGAAGTTCGGACGTATCTCCAGGCGCCAGGAAGCGCGGGAGGCTCGCCGTCACCACGACCGGATCGCGGATGACGACGTCCTTCGTTGCGTGGCCAACGCCGGCTTTCGACCAGGCGACCGCCATGACGCGGGCCGTGCCGTTGAACTGCGGAATTTCGAAGTTGACGGTTGCCTTGCCATCGGCATCGAGTTTCACGGGGCCGGAGAAGAAGGCGACAAGCTTTTGCGTCGGCGGGCTTCCCTGAAGTGCCACGGCACCTCCGTCCCCGCCTGTCCTCAGCTTGCCGGTAGCGCCGAGCGAACCGTCGATCAGCCGTCCGTAGAGATCACGGATCTCAAGCCCAAGCTGCCGCTGGCCAAAATACCAGTCTTCTGGGTTGGGCGGTTCGTAGCGGGTCAGATTGAGAATACCGACATCGACCGCGGCAACGGTCACATAAGTGTCCTCGCTGGCCTTGGCACCGGCAACGGCAAGGGTGATTGGCAAGGACGAGCGCGGCAGCATCTTTTCAGGCGCATTGATCGCGACCTGAAGCGCACGCTCCGCCGGATCAACCTTTAGCCATTTCACGCCGATCGAGCGCATCGGCATGTGGCTTTCCTGCGCATCACCCGGGCGAAAAAGCGTGGCGGTCACGTAGGCACCGGCACCCCAGTCGGAGGTGATGGGGATATCGACTTCGCCGCCCTTCTCGCCGATTGAAGCGTTCTGCACGGCCACGAGATTTTCCGTTCCTGCGGCGATCATCAATTCGCCGGCGTAGCGCGACGAGACCTTCAGCTTGGCCGTCTCACCAATCTTGTAGCTGTCCTTGTCGAGTGCGATCTCAAGGCCGTCGGGCGTTTCCGTCGATGTCGCCTGGACGAACCAGCCTGCGTCGAATTCCACGCTCGTCACAGGGCCATCGGTCTCGGTGCTTTCGACCTCAAGGCGGTAGCGCCCCCAGGCGACTGCAGACGATATTTTCGCACCATCAAGAGACGCATCGACATTGCCGTTGGAAACCTGCTCGGCAGTATAGATCGGCTCGTACTTCCAGGCTGTACCGTCGCGGTACCATTGATAGTCCCGGTTCAGCCTATAGAGCTTCCAGCGCAGCCCACTCATCGCCTGCTTCTGACCATCCGCATCGAGGCCGATAACCGTGAAGTTCGCGATCGAATTTTCGCCAAGGTCGCCCGAGAATTCCGGCTTGATGCCGATCATTGGGCCCTGGTTCTTGACGGGAAGAACAAGCGACCGCTCGATGGCGCGACCACCGGCTTCCTGCATCCTGATGTAGACGGTGGCGCTCAGAAGTTGCGTCGTCCCCGGCAGATCGCCGACAGTCAACTCGGTGATGGCTTCGCCGTTGTCGTCGAGGTCGGGCAGACCTTCTATGGTCTGGCGTGTGTCTTCGGCTGCTTCCTCGTCGGCGAGGCCAAAGAAGTAGCCGGGGAAGGCCTTCGCCTGGCGGGTCGGCTTGATCACGACATCGCCTTCGAGCGACAGACCCGCCGCTGGCGCGCCGTAGAGATACTTGCCGCTGATGTTGATTGTCGCGGAGGTCTCCGGACCGATTATTTTTGCATCGGTCCTGATCTCCATGTCGGTGCGATCGGGCACGAAATCATCGACAAGGAAGGTTCTTGTCGCGATCGGCGAGCCCTTTGGGTCGGTATGAATGTTCATCGTCCAGGTACCGCGCATGGCGCTTTCCTGAACGGGCAGGTCAATGGCATAGCCGCCGACGTTGCTGGTCTGGCTGACGATCCGGCGGTCCTCGACACCATCGGGGCGCAGGAAGATGAAGGTCAGTGGCAGATTCTCGATCGCCTTGCCATCGGTATCGCGGGCAAGAGCAGCGGCATGGACCGTCTCGCCGGCGCGGTAGATGCCGCGCTCGGTCCAACTCAAGACGTCGATTGCGCCAGGAGACGCGCGCCCTGTGACGCCCCGATCGGAGAGGTCAAATCCCGCTCGGGTCATGTCGAGGAAGACGTAATCTGCATCATTTTTTCTGGCGGTGATAACAGCAGGCGTCAGGGCAGCTGTCGCACGCATCAGACCCGCGGTGAACTTTGCGCGGCCGTTCTCGTCCGTGGTCGCGGTGCCGAGCACCTCATTGTTCTTCGCCAGAAGCTGCAGCTGGACCCCAGCGATCGGTTTTGCCGAGGCCAGCGAGCGGGTGAAAACATTGAGGCCATCCGTACCTGCATAAGTCGTGATGCCGATATCGGAAACGACAAACCATTGCGTCGCCTGGGCATTCCAGTCCTGGTTCGGGGCATTTGGCGCCGTTGCCGTCAGAACATAGACGCCCGGTTTGCGCTCTGGCAGCGCCTCGTCCACCGGGAAGCTGGTGACGACATCCTTGTTGAGATCATTGGCGACGTCGATCGAGCCTTGCCAGACCAGTTCGCCGCTTTCGTCCTCGATCCGCTGCGCGCTATAGCCATCGAGCTGTGTCAGGAACTGCGAGCTCGTCAAAAGCGGCGCGATACCGCGATCGCCAATGCGATAGAGCTTGAGATTGGCGGAAGCCATGTTGACCGAAACGATCGGGATCCCGCGACGAACGGTCGAAGGCAGGACGAAACTGTCCCCCGTGAAGCGCACGCTTGCCGTGCGATCCTTGACATAGATATCGAGGCTGACCGGCGCCTCCAGGACCTCGTCCACGGAAGACGGAAGGCCAGTACGAAAGGCGATCTTGTAGTTCTCTCCGTGTGCCAGCCCCTCGATGCAGATCTGCTTGTCATTGGTCTCGAGAGCCTTGGGCGCGGCGCCGTTCAAGGTCACGAAGGCGGTGTAGTCGATCGTCTTGACCAGCGTTTCGGAGAATGTCGCACAGGCGCGAGGGTTTGCACCGTCGGCATCGACAGTGTGCTCGGTCATGCGAAACCCTTGAGCCGCCTTCAGCTGCAGGAACGCCGCCTGGACATCCTTCGAGCCGACCAGTGCCAGGCTCGCCTTGTAGGCGTTGAGTGCGGCGCGATAATTTGCGTTCTTGTCGAGGGCGGCGGCAAGGACGGCCAGCGCCTCCGCACGGCTCGTCGTCGTCCGCGTCAGCTCATAGCCGTTGACGGCGGCAAGGACGGCCTGTCCGTAGAGGTCGCTGCCATTGTTGTCGTCGGTCTTGACGAAGCTGTCAGCCGCGCGGGCCGTCTCCAGCCACAGGGCGGCATCATCAGCGGAGAGAGCGAGCGCACTTCGAAAGGATTTCACGGCGTCGATGGCGTTGCCTGATGTCAGGTCGAGGCGACCATTGGCGATCAGGCTGTCGGCACTCTGGCTCTGCTGATCGTCAGCCACTTCAAGATTGGACTTGTCGTCGCGGGCCTGCTGGATAACGTCGCCGGACAGGAAGGTGAGGCGGGGAGCGGCACCAATATCCGGTTCCTTCTTAGCGGCCGAAGTCTCGACGATCTTGCCAGCGATGGCGCCGGGGAAGGGGTTCATCGTCTTGAAGTCGGATTTCAGGAAGCACCATTTCACCTTCGGATTGTAGGTGAAGGCTTTGCAGGACTTGTCGCCTATGCAGGACGACTTGCACTGATCCAGGGTGAGGTTCTGTTCCGTGCGCAGGTCGAAGCCGAAGTAATCGGCATCCTGTATCGTCTGTATGGTACGTGTGGTCTCGGCAGCTGCTGCCGGTGAGCTGACCGAGATAAGGGTCGCGGCGACGGCAAAAAACGCGCGTACAAACATAGGTCCCCCAAGATGCTGGCGCTGATCAGGCCTGCACTCTCGGCACTCTCTATCCAGTTGTCAACACTGGCAAAACGCTGTCTGAGAGACACCCCACGGACCGCGAGCATGCATAGCCGGAATTCGTCAATTCCGACCGGTTTTGCACCAACAGCTCTGCATTCCGGAACCATTTCGCCCTCGTCCCGTTTCCGAAAGGCCTGCCCAAGGCGGTCAAGTGGATGTGGATGTTTTGAGTTTAAAGGGGCACTTATGTTCGGCCGTGTGGAAAACAAGTTCACCGAAGACGGCGCACGCAAAGTCATGATCGTGGAAGACGAGTTCCTGATCGCGCTTGATCTGGAAGCGACCGTTACGGAAATGGGCCTCGATGTGGTTGGTCTCGCGCGAGACACCGAGCAGGCTCTATCGCTTGCGCCTAAGGCCGACATTGCGTTTGTGGACGTTAATCTTGCAGACGGCGCGACGGGGCCTGATATTGGTCAGCGTCTTGTCGACGAGTATGGCGTTACGGTTGTGTTCATGACGGGAAATCCCGAGATGGTCGAGGGTCGTGTCCGCGGCGCGCTCGGAGTCGTCAAAAAACCGGCGACACCGTCAATCGTGCAGAGGTCCCTACAGGAGGCACTCGAGGCGCGCCGCGTGGTATAGAGCTCGGATTGGCCGGGATCATTGTCGCCAAATTGTCAGATAATTCCGGTGAGCAGGCCGAAACCGGCCAGTGCTGCAATACTTCCGCCCGCGCGGGTGACAATCTTCCCGTGGCGCTCGGTTGCCTTGCCTACTAGCCAGCCCACCAGGATCCCAAGGCCGTGCAGTGTTGCGGTTGCCACCAAAAACCCGGCTGCATAGGCGATCCTGCCATCCGCTTCGGGCATCTCAAGGCCATGCGCATGTCCATGAAAGACTGCAAATAGACCAACGACGCCCGTCGCGACGGCAACCGGCGTCCGTACTCCGATTGCAATAGCGGCACCAAGCACGATGACGGACAGGGCGATGCCGGTTTCAACAAAGGGCACGGAGATCTTCGCTGCTCCAAGTGCGCCGCCGAGAGCCATCAACGACACAAAACCGGTCGGGACGGTGAATAGCGCACGACCGCCGAGCTGCCATGCGAGGATGCCGACCAGGACCATCGCGAGCACATGGTCAAGTCCCGTCACCGGATGAACGAAGCCATGAAAAAAACCGATCGTTTGGCCGTCGCCTGGATGGGCGAGGGCAAGCGAGGGAACAAGAACGCAAGCCGCGAGTGCAATGCTGAATCTTTTCGTTTTTGAAAACATTGTGTCCCCTATCAATGCAGCTTTGCCGGGAAAAATGGCACGGTGAACGGCAAGGATAAAGCTAAAAAAAAGTGCTGCCACCGTCATTTGACGTAGGTCTCTCGAGAAGCTCACGTCGGTTGCAACGTGCCGAAGACGGCAACAAGGCCAAGGACAAGGAAGCCGAAAGCGATTTCCGCAATGGTGGCCCACGTCAACCATCCCAGCGTCGCGCTCCGGCCGAGCCTCGGAACAAGGATATAGCGATTGTTGATCGCGATCCCGACCAGAAGGCAGACGATAAAGATCTTGATACCGAGGAGACGTTGATAGTCTATCTGCCAGTCCAATGGAGGGGCTTTGACGACAAGGATGGTGTTGGCGATACCTGTTGTGATCACCAGCCCGACGGCCACATGTCCCGCTGTCGAAAACCGTGTCAATGCAAGACGAGCGTCCTGCTGCCACATTGATTCACGAAGTTTAGGAAGGATAACCACGATGGCGGGAAGCGCACCGATCCAGGCGCCTCCCGACAGGAGATGAAGACCGTCGTTGATGCGGTGCAGGGGTCGTAGCCAGCCACTGTTCATGGCGGCGTGACCGGTCATCGTCGTGCTGATCAAAAGCAGTGCTGCACCGACGGCTACCGCGCGTCGCCCGACAAATGGCACCACGAACGACAGGAGCAGAAAGACGGTCGCGCAGGCCTGGCCAATCCAGGCCTGGCCAACGTTGGTCTCGCCTAGGATAGACTTAAGCATCTCCGGCTGAAACGCGTCGGCCCACCCCTCGCCAATCGTGGCAGCCTGCAGCGGAAGCGTCAGGGCGGTCGTGATGATGACCAGGAACAGTGCGAGCCGATACCAGGTGTGCAACTGCTGGCCCACCTGTGCAGACAATCCCGATGGAACGAACCAGCCGAGGTACGCGGACGCTCCCCACAAGAACATGGCAGAGCCATAAAGGGAAAAGCGGCACAGGATGAGCGCAGAGTCGGGAGTCACGGCTTGACCGTGAAGCTATAATTGCCGTTTGATTTGTGTCCGTCCGTCGAAAGAACATGCCAGTCCACCGAGTAGGCCCCTGGACCTAGCCGCTCCGAAAGTGGGACCTTTAGCGTCTTGCCTTCGTCGACGAGAACAGGATCGCCTGTTTTGACAGATGCCTTGCCGGGGCCGGTGACCTTTGCGCCCGAGAAATTGATGTTGAGTTCCTCGGAAAAATGCAAATCGATTTCCGCGGGCGCTGCCGCGACGGTTGCCTTGTCGGCGGGGAGGCTGTCAGTCAAATGGGCGTGTGCCAAAGCGCGGCCTGCAGTGAAGAGAAGCGCTACGAGCAACAGGGCTGTGAAACGAGAATGGGTCATTGAAATTCCCCTTGCTGAGACATTTTGAAACTCGCCGACAAGCACGCTATTGCGGCTTTGACATATCCATTCCGCCCATATCGTGATGACCGTCCGGAGAAGTCGACTTTACACCTCCAGCGTTTCCGACAGTGAATTCTACGTCGACGGAACCGGCCTTTTCGAAGGTCAGGGTCGCCTTGATCGTTTCGCCCTCCTTGAAAGGCTTAGCAACATCCATGAACATGACGTGAAAACCGCCCGGCTTGAGTTCTACCGTTTTGCCGGCTGGTATCGTCAATCCGTCAACAACCGGCCGCATTGTCATCACTCCATTGGCGACGCTCATCTGGTGGACCTCCGCCGTTGCCGCGCGTTCGGATGTAATGCTGACAAGCCTGTCATCGATAGAACCGGTGTTGGTAAGCTCAAGGTAACCGCCACCCACCTTTGCACCGGGCACCATGGCCCGCGCACGGGGGTGTCCGATATCGATGGCGCCCACCTTGACGTCATTGGCGGTAGCGACTGCAGCAAACAGGCCGGCAAAAGACAGGCTTGTTATGAGAATGATCAGCTTTTTCAAAATGTGTTCCTAGCAGAGGGATTCCTCGCAACGACGGAAAGCGACGGTCGGAAGAAAAACGCCCCTTGTGAGATGGAAATTGGATGCGGTTCGATCTACCAATGGCCGAACGGATATCCGCAGCGCAAATCGGCGCCTATTGTGCCAGGCATTGCGGATGAGCCGATTTGCCGGTTCAAGCAAATGCGGGCGGACCGGGTGGTGCCCTGGGCCCAGTGTTTGGCGATATGATCCGTCTGAAAGACACTTCAACGTCATAATGCCACAAAGCAAGGGTCGCGGCAGGAAGATGTTTGCTGCGATCATTGTCAGGAACCGGCAATAGAACCGAGGCGGCAATCCGGCAAGCTTCACAGCCATGCAATTGCTGCGCCGTATGCTTGTCCATCCCGGTTGCCTTGTGCGCTATGCAGATAACGGGAAGCGTGCCGTCAGGAAGGATATATTCTGCAAACTCGGCAGGAGCGAACGCCTCTTTTGCAAGGGATGGCGTTTGATGGGCGAAGCTGACAAGCAGCAGGGCGATTGCGCAGGTCATGCGCAACATCCATAGCATGATCATCGCCTTTCGTGCCTGCAACCGCCTCTCCTTCGCTGACGCGAATGCTTATAGGGAGCAAAGCAATAGATCTCAATGCGGCAATTTGAAAGGGGCTCGAAACGGATATAGCTCGCGTCGTCGCAAACACAAATCCGGTGTAGCGTGTTTGTGATATGGCCGGCTAGCTCCTGAACTGTTCGGAGGCGCAGACGGGCAACATAACTGGCTTGTCGCCGATGGCCTCGACCGTCGATGGTCGCTGCTTGTTCGCGTTGCAGTAAGCGCCTTCTCGGCCGCGCGTCGGGTCTTTGCCCGACCAGGCGTCGGTGTGCCTATCCGGCATGACAAATTGGTTCCGGTTACGACGAGACTTTATAATGGCGCGCCTGCGTACGCGTTTTACTTTTGTTCATCTTGCAGACGTGCTCTAGGTCAAATTGCGTAGCAGCGGATATATTGAACAAAACAATATAAATTGATCTATTTTACGAAGAGGAACTAGGCGCCGCCTCTCAAACAGAATTGCCACTGGAGAAAGCTTTCATCTCCTTTTTAAGGACAGTGATGGGTGCGATCTCTAAAAACAACGGTTCGCTAGAGAGCATGTCGATGCGCCGGTGACTATCACAAAAGTCGTCACCTAGAGTCCTTGGTAGAGGTTGATTGGGGAGGACCCTACAGCAACAATTGCGAAGGCAGTGACCGAGCCGTCGCAAGGTTAATAGAGCGGAGAACCGGGCAATGAAGGCAGTCAGATTCGGCCATCGCGTCATCGGATTTCTGGCGCGCAAATCGCGTAGAGCCGATGCCATTGGCAGCTGTCCGACGAACAGACCGAGGTTGAGCCGATCGTCATGGAACATCTTCCGACCGGTCAGGCTGCGCAATGCTGCGTGGGGGAGCATTGCCATGCTTATGTCGGCCACTTTATCAGCGTCTGGCGCCTCCCTTGCCGAGGGCAAAGATGACGTGTGCGGCGGCTCGTCACCATGCCTGCCCGCCCCCGAACAGACGCATTGCGCCGAGCGCCCATCTGTATGCGGCTATCCCGATGAGACTAATACCGGGCCTGCACGCGGAACCGTCCTCCGACGGGTGCCGCAAGATGTGTCGTCAGGCCCAGGATGGGCGTGGGAGCCGAACATGGGCAGGCTACGCGTCACGGGGCCGGGAGCAACGATCGAAGCCGTCGAAGTGCATGGACAGGTCGTCATCGACGCACCGAATGTCACACTGCGTGACAGTAAGATAGTCGCGTGCGACACAGATTCCATCGTTGCCGTCCGTGCCGGTCGCCCCGCAGATGGCTATGACGCCGACGACGCGCGTATCGAGAATAATCTCCTGGGATGCGATGGCGCGGCAGATCAGCGGGCTAGCCGCGGCGTAAGCGATGTTTATGGCAGTGCAAGGGGCCTGATCGTTCGCGGAAACAATATCTGGAACGTGTCCAACGGTATTACGATCGAGCGCGAGGGCCTAGTACAGGGAAATTTCGTGCGCGATCTTGGCCACAAGGCGGGCGACCATCATTCGGGCATCTCCAATCATGGCGGAGCGACCGATGTTATCTTCGACCACAATACGGTTCTGCTTTCTCAGGAGGGCGTTTCAGCTCCGATCGTTGTCTATTCGGATTTCGCCCCGGCGCGCAACGTGACGATTACACGCAATCTTGTTTCGGGCGGTTCCTACTGCGTGTACGGTGGCGAATCCGGGGCATTCGCGCCCAGTAGTGGCCACATCCGGATCATTGGCAACCGTTTTTCAAAAATCTACGGCCACAATGGCCATTGCGGAATTTACGGTCAGATCGCGACGTTCGCTCCAACCAACCGCAGTGACTGGGCCGGCAATGCCTGGGACGAGGATCTTCGCCCCTTGAGCGGCGAGTAGTTCCCAGTCCAAAGCAAAATAGGAAGTCAAGCTGACTAGCAAAATGATGATTGGAACCAGCCACATGTTTCCCCTCCCTGATTTCCAAGGACAGTTCATTGTTTCGCGGGGCGACTGCCCGACGGCTGCGAGTGCCACGCGCCACTGTCTAGAAACGCTATGCGTTGACGTCTTTGAACCACTGAACAGGGTTGAGGTGCTGGATGCTTCCGGCCGCTCAATAGGACTTTTTCTAGGAACCGTCATCGATACCGACGCGGAGGAAATTCTCACGTCCTCCATACGGTTGGACGATTCACTGGATCAGATCAACGATATCGACCAGTGGGTTGAGGAACAGATCTACCGGCTAGCGGGCAGTTTTGTCTTCGTACTCGATACAACCTCTGCGCAACGTATCTATCTCGATGCGAACGGCAGCAATTCCCTGGTTTACGACCCTCAAACCAAAACTGCAGCCGCCACGACCGCTTTGCTTCTCGACCCAGCAGCCTACCGCCAACGGTTCGATAACGAGCTGTATCGAGGATTGACCGTTGATGAGGATGGCTGGTTTCCAGCAGGACTGACTGCACATACCGGCATCAGACGCCTAATGTGCAACCACTATCTTGATATGGAAACTATGCAGACGGTGCGGCATTGGCCTGCCGGCAAGATTGAGGAAGCCAAGAATCTCTCAGAACCGGTCGCCTTGATAGTGGATAAAGTCGAACGCACAATACGGGCAATCCAGCGGACCGGACTTGGGACAATGGCTCTTACAGCGGGCAACGAGACGCGGCTTCTTCTCGGCTGTTGCCGTAGTTTTGCCGGAGATATTGACTTCGTCACAGTCAAGGCCCCGGGTGCGGAACTGGACGTCACGCGCTCGAGGGAACTAGCAAGGCGCTTCGACTTGAAGCATCGCCTGCTCGAATATGTAGAAGCGGACGCGAATGGAGCGAGAGCTTGGCAGATGCGCGTCGGCCATTGCATCACCGGCTCCAATATGACGATGCATCCAAGCGTAGAGCCACTGAACGGCAGGATATTCATCGGAGGCCTCGGCGGCGAGATAGGCCGCGGCTTCCTTTGGTTGAATTCAGAACAAGGAATAGCCATTGATGCGCCTGGCATCGTGTCGAGGCTGAAGCTTCCGCAGCATCCTTTGTTACTTAAGGAGGTGCAGCGTTGGCTCGAACCGCTCAGGCACTATGACAGCCTCTTCCTGTTAGATCTTGCCTATATGGAACTCCGTATGAGTTGCTGGGCTTTCTCGCAGTCGTACGCTGCGCCGCGGATAGTCGAGGTGAACCCGCTTGTTTCAAGAGATATCTATATGGCGATGCTGTCTGTGCCACCATCCCTCAGACGCAACAACGGCCTCATAGTGCAGGGGATCCAACAAACGTGGCCGGAATTGCTATCGCTTCCAATAAATCGCTATGGCGATTGGCGCGACAGGGCGAGGATAGCGCGTAACGCAATGGCATCTCCGAATCGGGCGATTCGGAAAATTCGACAGCTGACCTCAGTCAAACTCGGCCGCATGCTCGCACGCCGCGCCGAGTAGGCAACGCTGCGCAACCTGGGGACGGAGTGTATAGAGGGCGGCGGCCATGTCGACATCGCGGTCCACGGGCACAGGACCCATCCGTGCTGACAGCCTCAATGGCCGGCATTCGGCAATGACCCTATGCCGCCGCCATTCATGACCGCGAACGCAAAATCCCTGTGACTGTGCCTGTGTCACACGCGAGCCAAGTTCCGAAGAGATCGCCGCGACAATCTGTACTTCATCTCGTTGCCGAACCGTCGCCACCGGCCGCTATCGACAAGCTCAAGCCGTCCCATTCCTCCCTGTTCCGTTTCGATAGGTAAAGTCAACGCCAGTCGACGGTGCCTACAAAAGGCCGCCCGACTCGGTTGCGTACGGGCGTGATGACAGGCGGCCGGAAGGTCGACGGTTCGGAATGGCGCCAGGCCCGTCGCGGCTTGCTTTGCGATGCTGGTTGCCGGCATCGAGAAGCCAGCTGCCGCTTCCCAGGAAAAACAAGAAAAGCACGTAGGTGGCGTTCCAGAAATGCACAGTCCAACCAACGAGGAAATAACCGCTCATGACAGCCAGATAGGCCGTGCGATACTGGACGAGCTGTGGCTCGAGACCGCGCTTGAAAGCAACCGGAATGACCATCATGAAGAAGGCCAATATCATCAGCAGACCGGCAGGGATGCCGAACAGGACGGCATGATAAAGCCAGAACATGTCGATGCTGTTTGGCATCCATTCCGGTCGGTCCCATCTGTTGAAGCCCACCCCGAAGAGCGGATGATTGAGGGCTGAACCGGATCCGAAGTGCCATATCAGGGTACGATAGTTAGCCGAGGCCGCATCAAAGGTGAAATGGGTCATTAGAAATTCTGGGACCGACTGGTTGGAGACCAGCGAGATCATCCCGTACATTGCAAGGAGAAGGATCCAGAGCACGCGCCAGCGCTTCGGATAAGCGTTGAAAACCCGGTCCCAGAACAAGATGAGAATCTGAACCATAAGGGCGGTTATCGGGCCTGAAGATAGCGAAAGAGCTGCGGTCACGAGCACAACTGCGGTCGCACCCCAGCGCTGCACGGGTGACGCTTTCTCGCATACAACGAGGTGGACGAGGGCGAGGATGGCGCCGCAGGTTACGCCGAACAGTATCGGGTGTTCGAAGACGCTTTGCACGCGCCGCAACCCCCAGCGCGGAATGTTTTCCGCAACGACGTGAGTCGGGAAAAGTTTCGAAAAGACATCCAGCGATATGTTCGTGTTCGACACGGACTCAATGATCGCGAGGGGAAAGATCATGACGATGATCCAGAATAGCAGGCGGGACATCGCATGGAACTGCTCGGGCGTACGGATGAAGCACCGTCCCAAAAAATAGGCTCCGGCGGTTTCGACGGTCATCGTTCCGGCGGGCTGAAGGGCAGCATCTACGCCATGCACGACGGACAGGCTGATGAAACACCACAGACAATAAAAGCATATGGAAATGTCGGCGGCGCGAATGGTGCCTGCTCGACCGGTCAACCACATGAAGATGCAGGGCACCGCAGCAAGAATCAACACAAGCCGGTACGGAGAAATCCAGACGGAGCCGATCTGCCATAGCCAAGGAAGGAATGCACAAATGATGAAAGCCTTAACGGCCAATGCCAGCCGGGTGGTGGGCGCAGCGGCAGTCTCTCGCCGGCGAAGCGTTTGGCGCGAAAGGGGGGCAGGGCCGTCCTCAAGGATGGCGGTGTCCGTATTTACCCTTGTTCTGGCTGAAGCCCTCATAATAAACCGCAGTCTGGATTGCTGATATTTCACTTTGATATCACGGTCGCAGATCTCTAGCGCACTACACACTAAGGATTAGGAGGGCACTTGGAGCGCCAGGTCCGCGATCCAATCGCCACCGCGTTTATCAGAACCACGTCGAGCGAGTTTCCCACCCCCGAAAAAGGACTGTGCGTTGACATGGAATCTCCTTTGCCTGATCCCGCGTCGCGTTGTGACCTACGACCACACTAGCAAGGATTGGACCCGCCGCGTTGTCGTCCTGCAAGCCCTTCTCAAGAAACCTGTTCCGAGTAAAAGGCTATGAGCCGGATGATCCTTGAGACCGGCCAGCAGGAACTTCATGGCCCACCTGGGCTTGCCGACTTTGTAGAACGTGATGGCAAGATCGATGAGCATCCACGACCGCTGGTTTTTCCGAAGCGACAGGACCGCCCTATGCTTTCGCAAGATACGGAGCATACCGATCATCTGCTTGCGCGGATTGGAGGAAATGCTGTCTGCTGAAGCAAAGCCAAGAACGACCGGCTCGATATCCTCGTAAACCGTCGTGTGTTGGACGAGCCTGATCGCGAATTCCCAATCCTCGTTGGCGCGAGCGCAGCTATCAAACCAAGCGGTGTACGGCAGGCAGTCACGCCGAAAAAGTGCGTTCTGCACACTAATTCGGTTTTCCGTCAGGAGATGGCTCAGTTGATCTTCGTCCACGCGCAGGCATGTTTCTGGTTGCGGTGCGTATGCGACGCGTCCTGGGCCATAGTTGAAGCGGGCGTCCCGGCCGTAAACGATCTTTGCGCCCGTGAGGGCGCCAACATGATGCGGCATACCCGAGAGCAGTGTTACCTGTTTCATGAGCTTTCCGGGCAGCCAGAGATCGTCACTGTCCTGGAAGGCAATGAAACGTCCTTTGGCTTCCATAAGCCCGGTGTTGCGGGCGGCCGCTGCCCCCCCATTGATCGACCGGCGTACATAGCGCAGCCGGGGGTCGTCGATCGCCTTGATGACCCCTTCCACATCTTCTCGCGAACCATCGTCAACGATGATCAGCTCGAAGTTGGTATAGGATTGTGAAAGAACACTTGCGATAGCTGCTGGGAGGCTGTGCGTCCGATTGTAGGTAGGTAGTATGACGGAAACCTCAGCAGTCATCGTGGCCCTCCGGGCGCATACTCTTTCATCGCTTCGATAGTGTCATGATTATACAATCTCGAATCTGTCGAAAAGACAGACCAAAGCGGACTATGCCCTATCCTTTAGAGGAACTGCTGTCTCGGCACAGGGTGATGGAAAGAGGGCGTACATAGACCACACCAAAGGTGGCATTGTCTCTGATCAAGCCCGCATCCATACTGCTTTACTAAATCCTCGTTGAAGGGATCTCGACGGTTAAGCAAGGGAATAAATGACGTGGCGAAGATTGTGCTTGTAGCGCCAACGTGCAACGGGGAAGATGTTGGCGAGGCATGGGTGGCGTCTCAATGGGCGCGAAGGCTTTCCGAGCGTCACGATGTAACACTGCTGACGTATTTCAAACGCGGAGCCAGGCCCGCCAGCGAGCAAATGACCGGCATAAGGGTCATCGAGTGGCAGGAGCCGCCATTGCTTGGCCGAGCGGAGCGATTGAACAGTCTCATGAAACCAGGCTACGTGCCCTTCTACATCAGGGCCCGCCGATGGCTGATCTCAGCGCTAGAGAGGGGAGAACGCTTCGACATCGTTCATCAACCAGTCCCGGTTGCCATGCGCTACCCGTCACCTGCGGCGAAGCTGGGGCTGCCGCTGATCATCGGTCCGGTTGGTGGCGGTTTGTCAACGCCAGCGGGCTTTGCTGCGGACGAGGCGTCCAGCCCTTGGTTCATGAAGCTTCGGCATCTGGACCGTATGCGGTTACGCTGGGACCCAATGTTGCGCGCCAGCTTCCAAAGCGCCGATTGTGTCCTCGGCATCGCCAGCTATGTACGTGAACAACTTGCCGGGATTCCGTTGCAACGTTTCGAGGTGATGAGCGAGACCGGCCTTGACGGCATCCCGGCGCCCATCGACAGATCAGCGCGACCTAATCCGATAAAGCTGATCTATGTCGGCCGCCTCGTGCGAACCAAGGGCGCGCGCGACATCATTCGCTCCATGAACTTGATTCGCGATTTGCCTGTTGAGCTCGATATCGTCGGAGAAGGTCCGGAGCGGTCTGAGTGCGAACGGCTCATCGCCGAACTCCATCTAGGCGACCGTGTGCGGTTGCACGGCTGGCGGCGGAAGGAAGAGTTGCCGGAGCTTTACCGTAAGGCCGATATCTTCGTCTTTCCGAGCTATCGAGAACCGGGCGGGAACGTGGCGTTGGAGGCTATGGCGTTCTCATTGCCGTTGATCGTCGTCGATCGCGGCGGGCCGGGAAGTGCCGTGTCTTCCGGCTGTGCGATTAAGCTTCAGGTCACGACACCGGATGCTCTGGCTATTGATATCGCTGCGGCCATCCGAAAACTGACCGTGGATCAAGATCTGCGAAACAGGATGGGGGCGGCTGCCTACGCGCATGTGGGCCAGACTGCACTCTGGTCGGCAAAGCTCGACCGGATGGACGCAATTTACGCCGATCTTATCAACGCGTCTCAACGCGCCGGCGCGCTTTGAGGCCCCGCGGCCGAGAAGAGTGCGGCGTATAAGGCTGCCCGATGTCCGGGGCCAAGCGTCATGCGCATCGTCTCGCCGACGATGATGCCGAGGCGGAAAAACAAGGTGGCGAAGGCACTGTGATGCCGACGGAAGTAGCGTATGCGATTGGACGTCATAAGCCCTGAAAGATAGGCGTTCTGGTGATACTCGCCGCCGGAATGTGCTACGCAGGCATCGGCCACATACGCGACCTCCATTCCGGCACTCCGCACCCTTTCCATGTAGTCGACCTCCTCGCTGTAGAGAAAGAAGGTTTCGTCCCAGGAGCCGACTGTTTTGCGCGCCTTGGCTGAAATCGCCAGGGCTGCACCGGTCGCCCAGTCGACTGCGCCGCCGCGTCTGTAAAGATCGGGTGAAGCAACGATTTCGCCGAGACCGAGTTTGGCTGCCAGCTTCGTTCCGAGGAGTGCGTCCGACCAGATCGTGAGGAGAGACGGCTCGCGCCTCACTGAATGGGCAACTGTTCCATCATCGTTGAGGAGTTTCGGGGCAACTACGCCGATCGCATCATCCGAAAGCCGCCGGGAGAGAGTGCGAACACAGCCCGCCTGCAACCGAATATCCGGATTGAGGACCAGGACATCGATCTCTGGGGCAATTGTCGCGACAGCAACGTTGATCCCACCTGCATAGCCGGCATTTTTACCCGTTTCTATCACCGTCGCGCCGATTGGATGCGCCTGCGCCAAGGCGACGGAATCGTCGTGAGAAGCATTGTCGACGATAATAATCTCATATCGATCTGTGCCTTCAAGGCCGCTCGCAAGAGAATCGAGCATTCCCGGTAGAACTCCGGCGCTGTTGTAGGTGACGACTACGAGAGCAATCCCCGCATTGGTGCTGAAGCATGGTTCAGCACCAAGCGGGACCTTTTTCGACATCGCATCCATTTGCCTTTTCTCACTTTCGTTGCGATTTGGCTGCGGGTAGGATGCCGCCACATTGTCCAAAGATGGCCTCTGATGAAAGACTGTCGAGAGAGGTAGGGATACGAGACGCAGACAGGCGCCGTCATCCTGAAAGGCTAGTCGGGCTTTAGAAAAGATCATCCTATTGGCGAATGAGAAGATAGTCCTCACCCGATCGGGACTACGGCTTTAAGCCTTTGCCATGAGGATTAGGTCGCATACCCGTTTAGTATAGCACCTCCAATTGGTGCATTCATCGGTTTCGACCCTACTCACTTGCGGCATTCCGTAAGTCTTTGAGAGCGGTGGTTAGGGCGATCGAATTTTCTAATATGATTTTATTGCAGCTGGCGTTTCGCGCATTGAGGCGGAGAAACCGTTCGGTTGTCCACTTCTATCGTTCAGGGTTTTCTATGGCCAATGATGTTCATGATAGCCGAGGGTCGAACGGGGGAATGCCCGGAGGGTTCGCAGAGCGCCATGCAGCCGGCGGCATCAATGCCGCGGACATGCGCTTGCAGGCGCTCGCCGCCACATCCTTATCAGCCAGCAGCAGGCTGGATCCGCTTCTGCAGCTTGCTTTAGCTGGTTTGCCGGCCATGCACCGCAACGGCATTTTCGGGCACACATTGCGCGGTCAGCATTCGACATCAGGGTGGAACACGCGGCTGGAAGGGGAAAGCATTCGCTATGCAGCGATGGTCGCACTCGGCCTTTCGCGCGTGAGCGACGAGGTTCAGCGGCAAGTGCTCGGTTTCGGCAATGCTGCAGATCTCGCCAAGATGACCGCGCAGCGTGCCGAGTCGTCGCAGGACATCGGTGCGTTGGCGGTCGCGACATGGGCAACAGTCGAGATCTCCGGCGACCGGCCCTCCGCTCTCTTTCTCAAGCTCCGGGACTACCTCGCGGCCGACGTTCCCATCGCGACGGTCGCGTGCTCCTGGGCCTTAACAGCCGCTGTCGCGGCGTGGGGATGGGGACCGGCAATTGAGGTGGCGCATCTGGCCCGCAGGAAGCTTCTCTCGGGTTGGTCGGGCTCGGGGATCTTTCCGCACGTGCTGCCGTCCACCTCAGCCGGTTGGCTGCGCGGTCATATCGGGTCCTTCGCCGACCAGGTTTATCCGATCCAGGCGCTGGCGCGCTTTCACGTCGTGACGAACAATAGGGAAGCGCTCACGATCGCGGAAACCTGTGCGGAGACAATATGCGCTCATCAAGGCCCGCAAGGACAGTGGTGGTGGCATTATGATGCGCGGACGGGCCAGGTCACGGAAGGCTATCCCGTCTACAGCGTGCACCAGCATGCGATGGCGCCCATGGTCCTGCATGAACTCCATCAAGCCGGCGGCAAGGACCGTCTCTCGGCGATCGTCAAGGGTCTCCACTGGATCTATGAACATCCGGAAACGTCTGCGGAGCTGATAGATGCCGAACGAGGGGTGATCTGGCGGAAAGTGGCACGGCGCGAGCCGGGCAAGGCCGTTCGCGGGGCGGCCGCGATGACGACTGCCGTTTTCCCGGCCTTATGGTCTCCGAAACTCGTCAATTACATCTTTCCGCCGATCCGTGTCGACCACGAGTGCCGCCCCTACGAGTTGGGCTGGCTGCTCTACGCTTGGCTTTCAAGCGATGTCATCACCCAGCTTGCGTTGGAAGCAAGCACCGAAAACAACCAAAAGGCTCGGGAGGGCTGAATGTCGGGCAGTCGGCAACTCTTATTCGGAATGTATCTAGACGCAATGCGCATGGACGAGGTCATCGACAAGTGCCGCGCGGCACTCAACACGCGCAGTCGACTGATGCTCGGCGTCGTTAACGCAGCCAAGATCGTCAATCTTCGCAAGGACACGCAACTGAGGGATTCCCTGATTGAATGTGACCTTCTGCTTGCTGACGGCCAGTCAGTGGTTTGGGCGAGCAAGCTCTTTCGGCGCCCGCTTCCCGAGCGGGTGGCCGGGATCGACATATTCCAGCGGTTGCTCCGGCTGGCCAACGATGAGGAACGCTCCATCGCGCTTCTCGGCGCGCGGCCCGAAGTACTCAGCAAGTTGGAAAAGGTCATCGCCGAACGTTTCCCTGAAGCGAGAATCGTATTCAGCCGTAACGGGTATTTCGGAGCGGGCGAGTCGGCCGAAATCGCCGCGGGAATTCGCGACTCCGCCGCTGACATATTGTTCATCGGCATGACTTCGCCGCTGAAGGAGATCTTTCTTGCCACTCATGCCGCCTCTCTCGGTGTCCCGATTCTGCATGGCGTGGGCGGTTCCTTTGACGTGATGGCGGGCCTCACGCGTCGCGCACCGCTCGGGTGGCAGAAGGTCGGCATGGAATGGGCCTATCGCGTGTTGCTGGAGCCACGGCGCCTCTGGTGGCGTTATCTGTCGACAAATACACGCTTCATTCAATTGACGGCCGTGGAGGCCATTCGTCCGGCCCGCGCCTTTCGGCACAGCTAATACGGACTCTAGCGACATTGGTGTTTTAAAGGGGTAGGGGTTTATGAGCGAAGTTTTCAAGGGCCGGCTGGCAATCCTGGGATTGGGCTACATCGGCCTGCCGACTGCTGTGGCAATCGCCACCCGGGGCGTCGATGTCGTCGGCGTGGACATAAACCCGGCGATCGTCGCGGCCGTATCGCGGGGAGAGGTGCCATTCACCGAACCCGATCTCGCCGTGGCTGTGAGCGGCGCCGTGGCGATGGGTCGACTGACCGCCACCTCTGAACTCCCAGAGGCCGACGCCTTTATCATTGCCGTACCCACTCCCTTCAACGAGGATCGCTCGGCAAACTTGTCTTTCGTCAAAGCGGCGGCGGAACAGATCGCCTCTCGGCTCAAAGTCGGAAACATCGTCGTGCTGGAGTCTACCTCACCCCCCGGGACGACCGAGCAGGTATGCAGATGGATTTCGGCGCTCCGGCCGGATCTAAGGATGCCGCTTGACGGCGAGAACGGCGCGGACGTCTACATCGCACATTGCCCCGAGCGTGTGCTGCCGGGCCGCATCATGATTGAGATTGTCACGAACGATCGGGTCGTTGGTGGTCTCACGCCCAAATGCGCCGAAAAGGCGGCTTCGATATACCGTCTGTTCGCGCAGGGCGAAATCCTGCTGACGGATGCCGCAAGCGCCGAAATGGCGAAGCTGGTCGAGAACGCCTACAGGGACGTGAACCTTGCATTTGCAAACGAGATTTCGCTTGTTTGCGAAACATTGCATATCGATGCCTGGGAGGTTATCCGGCTCGCCAACAGGCACCCGAGGGTCAACATCCTTAATCCGGGGCCCGGCGTCGGTGGACATTGCATTCCAGTCGATCCCTGGTTCATTGTTGGTGCAGCGCCCGAGCAGGCCCGACTTATACGGACAGCGCGAGAAGTGAACGACCAGCGGCCGCATCATGTAGCGGGTCAGGTTGTAGAAAAAGCCCAAAGGTTCCGTTCACCGAAGATCGCCTGTCTGGGCCTTACCTTCAAGGCCAATGTGGACGATGTCCGAGAGAGCCCCGCCATCGAGGTGGTCGATCTTATCGCAAAGTCTCTTCCCGAGGTGGAGGTGATTGTGGCTGATCCCTATGTTGACAAGCTTCCCAAGGAGTTGTCCGGCCGTGACAACTTGCGTCTCGAGGGAGCACATTCGGCTGTCGAAAACGCGGACATCGTGGTGCTCCTGGTCGAGCACGATCCATTCAAAACGATCCGCCATACTCGGCTTGGAGGCAAAGTCGTCTACGACACGCGTGGCGCATGGCGCCAATAGGGGCGAGTGCCGCCAACCGATGCGGACGAAGAGATCCTGACAGCAGCCCAGCAAGGCAAACCACAGCCTCAGCTGATCGCGCGCATCATCTGGCGCTTGCGGTCGGAGTAAATGTGATGCTGCGGGCTTCCATGCCGCCGCCGGCGTATATGGCAAGCAATCGTGTCTCGACGTGGCGTGACCGCCCGCGAATGACCATCTCCCAAATACGGACCTGCTTCAGCATGCGAACCAGTTGAGCTTGCCATCGCGTCGCACGTCGGGCAAGCCTCGCGGATCTGCCCGACGATTCTTGACCGCGCCGGCGCTGGAATCGATGGTGGAGCAGCAGCTTGGCGGGCAGAGCAGCAAATAGCAGTAACAAGATCTTTAGTCCTGATCGCCGTGCAATGAGCTATGCGGGTTGTCGAGGTCGCGGACGATGTCGCCAGGCGGTTTGGTATTGGGCCCCCAGGGAACAGGTGAAGGCCTACAATTGCTAGCCTCTTGGGGCCCGATGCTAAGGTGGCACATCGGCTCGCCAGCGGGCGCATGTGCAGACTATTCAACGTGGACTTGCCTGCAAACAACGCGAACAATTTTTCGACAGAAGCATAGCATTGGGTCGTGCGTAGCTTGTCCCGATGATCGACATCCTCCATCACGGTACGCTCTGCCAAACAAGCGTGCGGATCACGCCAGTCGACAAAACACGCGGCGATCCGATCGACTTCCATGGACACGTGGCGGAGTTCGGGTTGATCCAACGCCGTCGAAGCCAGCCATGGCTGTGTGGACGTCAAGGCGTTGAAACTTAATTGGTCACAGCGACAGTGTCGGAGTCTGCTGTCTTTTGTAAATGGCTAGGCGGTTAGCGGTTCTCCAAAAGGCCGATTAGCAGGGATTTGCTGTGCTGCGGCTGGCGTTCTTCGCCTGCGGGAGCGTAGAGCGGGCAGCATCGCGCCGAATTCCACTGGCCGCTCGGCGTGGCCAAAGAAATGTTCGATGGCGCACACCGCACGCTCTGATGCGCGTCCGTCGCCATAGGGGTTGACCGCCCGGGCCATTGATTGATACGCGCTCCGGTTCGTCAGCAGGGTCGCGACATTGGTAACGATTGCGTCTTCGTCCGTCCCTACCAGACGAACCGTGCCAGCCTCGACGGCTTCTGGCCGCTCCGTCGTGTCGCGCATCACCAGTACCGGCTTGCCGAGAGAAGGCGCTTCCTCCTGCACGCCACCGCTGTCAGTCAAAACGATAGAGCAATCGCGCATCGCCCGAACAAAGTCGGAGTAGTCGAGAGGCTGCGTGACCGTGACGTTGCCGAGGCCTTCGAGCGGTGGCAGAAGGACAGATCGCACGGCCGGGTTAAGGTGTGCAGGCAGGAGGAAGTTGACGGTTGGAAACATTCGGGCAAGGCGGGCGATGGCGCCTGCAGTGCGTTTCATGGGCTCGCCCCAGGATTCGCGTCGATGGGTAGTGATGAGAACGGTTCGCTTGAGTCCAAAGTCGCCGTTTTCGATGGGGGTGTTTCGTCCCGACACCTGAAGGAGAGCATCGATCACGGTGTTGCCGGTGACCACAATCTCGTTTTCGGGCACGCCATCGTTGAGGAGGTTTTGCTTCGACACCCTGGTCGGCGCGAGGTGAAGCGTGGCAAGCCGAGTGGTCAGGCGACGGTTAATCTCTTCCGGGAAGGGATTGGTGTCATCCCCAGACCGCAAGCCTGCCTCGAGATGGATGAGCGGAATTCTTTGATAGAAGGAAGCAAGGCCTGCTGCAAAACAGGAAGTCGTGTCACCCTGAACCAGAAGTGCGTCCGGCCGCTCCGCATCGATCACCGCGGATACACCCGTAAGTACACGGGAGGTGATCGTTTCGAGCGTCTGGGATTGGGTAATGATGTTGAGGTCGTGGTGAGGCTCGATTCCGAAAAGACGGTTCACCTGATCAAGCATCTCGCGATGCTGACCGGTTACGGCCACGATGGGGCGGCAGAAGGCAGAGCGGCCAAGGGCATCTATTAGCGGCGCCATTTTAATGGCTTCAGGGCGTGTGCCATACACGATCAAAATTTTCCGCATAAACTTTTCCTTCTTTTCGTGAAAAGTGAGCAGGTCGCAGCGTCTTTCTGAGGCCCGCCCGCTCTCGGTCGTATTGGCACATGATCAGGCGATCGCGGGCGGGTGTATAGTTCCCCAATGGGCGTTGCACCCGGTCCGCGCGGCAGGTTCGGATAATCCCTTCGGCGACCATCTGCCACCTATGGATAAGGTCCTATTCGGTAGGAAAATGATGCACGCGCGCCCGTCGGATCGCCCCAACGCGGAACGAGCAGCGCAGTCATGTGCCTGTAACCGAGAGCGGTTTAGCGATCCGTCGCGCCGGCTACCCGCACGATCAGATGAGGGTGGACTGGTCGACCGATCATCGAAAGGCGTAGGCAGGTTTCCTCCAAAGTTGGCGGCAGGCAAGGCTTCCTAATCCACAGCCTCCGATGCCAGACTCTCGGTACTGATTTAGAGGCGCGTCGTCGCATAGGCTTGGCCGCCAGCGAGACTGCCATGCTGACGGGAGCCGTCATGGGTTATAATTTCCAACTAAGTGTGGTGATCCCTCATCTTAATGAGCCGGAGAATCTCAGAGCTTGTCTTGCAGCGCTGGATCTCCAGCGAGCGTCTGCCGGCCGAATAGAGATCATTGTCGTCGACAACGGCTCGCACGAAATGCCCTTTAATGCTTGTAGCGGAGTAAGCGACGTCCGCCTGGTGCGTGAACGTATCCCCGGCCCAGGACCGGCCCGCAATCTCGGCGCGTCACTTGCGACCTCCGATCTGATCGCATTTATCGACGCAGATTGCGTCGTGCAGCCGGGTTGGGCAAAGGCGATTGTCTCGTTTATGGAGGCGACGCCTGGCGTGGATATTGTCGGGGGGGATATTGGCATTTTGCGGAAGGATGCATCGTCGCCCACGGGCATAGAAGCGTATGAGGAGTTATTCAGCTATCGCGCACGCCTTTACGTCGAGAAGCATAGTTACACCGCCACCGGAAACATGGCAGTTCGAAGGAGTGTGTTCCACGCGGTCGGTCCTTTCGGGGGCATCATGACGATGGAGGATACCGAGTGGGGGAAAAGGGCGGCAGCAAAGGGCTACCGCATCGCCTTTCTGGAGGAGGCACGGGTTCTCACTCCCTCCTGCACGTCGTTCTCCGAGCTGGCGCGCCGGTGGGACCGTCACGTTGCCCATGCCTTCGGCGATGTGCGCAGCGGCAAGTCCTCGTTGATGCGCTGGCTAGCGTTGACGATTTTGGTCGCGGCTTCACCCCTTGTGGAAGTTCGAAACGTATTGACCTCCGGGCGGATCGCCGGGGTCAGAAGCCGGGTTATCGCTTTCGCCTGGCTGACGCGGGTGCGCCTCTATCGAGCCAGAAAGATGCTGGCTCTAACACTGTCCGGAAAAGCCTCCCCACTTGTTGAGGGGTGGAACAGAGAAGCGGATACATAGGGCGCGAGGGAGGCTGTTTAACGCAGCGAAACGTCAAGCCGCCCTTAGACGCGCAGTTACTTTGTCAGGGCGTTGAGCGCGCCATGTATCGTGCTGATCGGTCTTCTTCCCCGCTCATTCGTATGGGCGGAAAGGAAACTCTCCCGACGAGTTTCCGTGCTCACTTTCCCTGATCATCGGAGCCAGTCAAAGTTCAATCAAATTCGCTCGCTGCCGCGATGTTAGGCGGAGAAACAATTGGTCTGCGATTTAGGTCATGTAGGACGGTATTGAGATTGCGCGCGTGAACAAGGTTTCCATTCCCCATCGACGCATATCCGACCGAAAGAATCGATGACGCAATGTCGGCAACCACCGCCCGTGCCGCGGCAACGTTAGTCTTGCAAAATGGGAGGCCAATTGCCGGTCGTGGCGGCGGCAAGCAGGCCCTTTTCGCGCCTACGATTGCGGCGCTTACGCAGCGGATTGTGATTGGCTACTTCCAATGCGGCGGCCAGATAAGCCGCGCGCACAGCCTCTCGTAGCTTCGGGGAGGCGCGGCGTTCTAAGACGCGTCTGTAGATTTCAAGCTGGAAGGCCACAGCCCGCTCTAAGGAAAATCGCTCATCTACAAAATGTCGACCAAACCGACCAAGATCCGCTCGTCTGCTGGGCTGATCCATGACACATCGAATTTGCGCTGCAAGACGATCCGTTCCACGGGCATTGTCGGCCAAACCGTAGAACCCCTGCCTCATGAACAGTTCGGAAGTCTCGGGACTGAACAACTCCGAGAACGCCTGTTCTCCCTGAACAACGAGCGGGCGTCCGATAGCAAGTGCCCGTAAGGCAGAACTTCCCATCCCGATGACAAGGTCTGCCGCCGCATAGGCTTGTCGCGGATCCAAATCTGCTCCTGTGAGGATAATCACTGTGCGTCCGTGACGGCGATTGACATCGTCCGCCCGCTTTTGCAGAGCATTGCGGGCCGGGCCGTCGCCGACGAGGATCAGCTTAATTGGCTGGGAATCGGCGATTGTGTCCACTGCATCGATACCCCTGACCAATGCGTCCAACTTGAGATCCAACGCTAGTCGTGAAACGCTTACCACAAGGAACTCGTCGTCTTTCACATTGTGCTTGCGTCGAAAGCCGTCACCATTGATCGTCGGGTTGTCACGAACAACGTCGATGGGTGGCTCGAGGACCCACACATCAGCGCGATGTCCTCTACGCGCCTCTTCGCCAAGTTCCGCAGTACCCATGATTAGCGGAACAGACGGGGGCACATATGGCATGACCTGCATGCTTAAGACGGTGCACAAAAGCGGGACATTTAGTGCCAGCGACGCGCCAAAATAGCCGTCGAGACAGGTTGACCATTCGTAGGTATGAATAAGGTCTACGCGTTCTCGACGCGCTATCGTAGCTAGTTCAACAATGCGAGTTGGAGCTGGCCGATATCGCAGGCCGTGAGCCGGTAAAAACCGTAGTCCTTTCTCGCGAATGTAATCCACAAGTGGGCCAGGCACGCCGTAGACCAGTACTTCGTGGCCCCGCTCTGCCACACCAGCTGCCAGGTCAATTGCGTTGATCTGACTGCCCCCAATGGAAAGATCATGCGGATACACGATTAGACGCAAGTTTGACTCCACTTCCGCACTTCAGAAAACACGATATTTAAGAATGGAAACATATTATACTCAGATATATTTCATCTATGCAATTACGTCTTGCACTGTAGTAGTTATAGGAATGATCCGCCGGCTAAGTGCTACGACTTTTTGGTAGCATAATTACCGATTTTTGTTCCATTTACTGACAAGCGACAAAGTTGTTCTCTGAAAAAAGAGAGGGCACGGTTCCGGCGCGATCGCAGTCACCTCCTCCCTCCACGTACTGAGTAGGAAGCAAGGGGAAGCGTCACGACATGATTGCACCAAGCGTTACGTTGGGTGACGGCGTCGTTATTCATCATCCAGATCTCGTCAATTTGTACGGCTGCACGATCGGGCGCGGTTCACGCATCGGAACCTTCGTCGAGATCCAGAAGAATGCAACAATCGCGGAGAACTGCAAAATCTCCAGCCACTCTTTCATTTGCGAAGGCGTGACCATCGAGGACGGAGTCTTCGTTGGTCACGGCGTGATGTTCACCAACGATCTGCATCCACGCGCAGTGAACGTGGATGGCTCTCTTCAGTCCGATGCGGATTGGTCGGTCGTGCCGACGGTTGTGAAGCGTTACGCCTCAATCGGTAGCAACGCGACTATCGTTGCCGGCATAACCATTGGTGAAGGCGCGCAGATTGGCGCTGGCGCCGTCGTTACCAAGGATGTGCCTGCCTACGCAATTGTTGCTGGAGTGCCAGCGAGAATCATCGGTCGCGCAAAAGATGCGCCAGTCGAAGTCATTTCATCCGGGAGAGCAAGATGATTGGGGTTGCCGTCGTCGGTTACGGGTATTGGGGACCGAACCTGGTTCGAAATCTTGCAGAGACACCCGGCGCAAAGCTTATCTGGGTGTGCGATCTCAAGAAGGATCGCCTCGCCGGCGTCCAGCTGCGCTACCCAACGGTCCAGATTACAGACGATTTTGACGAGGTGTTGCGCGATCCCCGCGTGGACGCGGTCGCGATCGCGACGCCGGTATCGGCTCACTACATGCTGGCTATGAAAGCCCTGATGGCAGGCAAGCATGTCTTTGTTGAAAAGCCGATGGCTTCGACTTCCGAGGAAGCTCGGCGGATGGTTGAAGAGGCCGCGCGAAGACGGCTTATTCTCGCAGTGGACCACACGTTTATTCATACGGGTGCAGTTCGCAAGATGCGTGAAATCATCGAGAATGGTCTCGGAGACATTTATTACTATGACTCGGTGCGCGTGAACCTCGGCCTTTTCCAGCATGATGTCAGCGTCATCTGGGATCTCGCCGTCCACGACCTGTCTATCATGGATTACGTCCTGCCTGAAAAACCGGTGGCGGTCTCAGCGACGGGCATGGGACATGTTGCGGGCGAGCCTGAGAACATTGCCTACCTGACGCTCTTCTTCGAGAGCAAGCTAATCGCGCATATCCATGTCAACTGGTTGGCGCCGGTCAAAGTGCGTCGCACGCTGATCGGGGGCAGTAGCAAGATGATCGTCTATGACGACCTTGAGCCGAGCGAGAAGATCAAGGTCTACGACAAGGGCATTACTCTCAACGGTAACCCGCAGACTGACGGTGAAAAGGTCTATGACATGCGCGTCGGATATCGGACCGGCGACATGTATGCGCCCCAACTCGATATGACAGAGGCGCTCGGCCGCGAGCTCAAGCAGTTTGTGGACTGCGTTGTCACCAACAGCCAACCAATCGCGGATGGCCACGCAGGACTTCGGGTTGTCCGCATCCTCGAAGCCGCCACACAGTCGCTCGCTCAACGTGGGCGCGTTATCGAGCTCGAACAGGCGAGGCTAATTGCATGATTCCGCTTCTCGATCTACAGGCCCAGTACGCATCGATCAAGGATGAGGTTGAACCCGCCGTGCTGCGCGTTCTCGCATCGGGTCACTACGTTCTCGGCGTGGAAGTCGCTCGTTTCGAAGAGGAATTCGCGACCTATTGCGATGCCAGTCATGCCATCGCTGTGAACACCGGTACAAGCGCATTGCATCTCGCGCTGCTCGCCGCTGACGTTGGTCCAGGAGACGAAGTCATCACCGTCGCCTTCACATTCGTCGCGACGGCGTCCGCAGTCTGCTATACCGGCGCTCGTCCGGTCTTTGTGGACGTCGATCCAGTCACACTCACCATGGACCCGGCCAAGCTGGAAGCCGCTATTACCTCGCGAACGAAAGCTATCATGCCTGTCCATCTTTATGGACAGATGGCCGACATGGACGCAATCAAGGAGATTGCTGACAGATACGGAATTCCGGTCATTGAGGACGCGTGCCAGGCTCACGGTGCCGAATACAAGGGACGGCGCGCCGGAAGCATCGGTGCCTCGGGCTGCTTCAGTTTTTACCCAGGCAAGAACCTTGGGGCCTGTGGCGAAGGGGGCATCGTCGTCACCAACAACGACGCGCATGCCAGGAAAATCAGAATGCTGAGGGACTGGGGCCAGGAACAGCGATATCATCACACCCTCAAGGGCTTCAATTATCGCATGGATGAAATACAGGGAGCGATACTTCGCATTAAGCTCCGGCATCTCGAGGCATGGACAGAAGCACGCCGCGTGCGCGCCGAGCATTACTCCGCTCTTCTGGCTCAATCGCGGTCGGTGCGGACCCCAGTTGCGGCAATCGACCGTCGTCACGTGTACCACGTTTACGCCGTACGCACCGGTAATCGCGAGCAGCTTCAACAAACACTCCGGTCAGAGGGCATCCATTCGGGCCTTCACTATCCAATCCCGGTGCACCTGCAGAAAGCTCATCTGGACCTTGGGTATCAGCCGGGAGATCTTCCTGTATCGGAAGCTGCAGCCCGCGAAGTCCTTTCGCTGCCAATCTATCCGGAGCTGACATTGAAGCAGGTCGAACGAATTGCTGCCGTCGTGGAGCAGGATGCCTATGTCAGTTGATTCCATCACCGGTGCGCGCCTTGTCCTTGCCGTTCACGGCCGTCAGAAAACGGCATTAGATCCCGACTATGTCGTCCAATTGGCCGAGGAACTGAAGCAGTCCTATGGTAGGGCAGGGCTTGTGGAACTCTACGCGCGCTTTGCGACTGGTGACGGTTTTGTCGACAGTTTCATGCGCAGGGCAATCTGGAAGAGCCTTGCGCGCGAATGCGGCAGCGGTTTGCAAGTCGGAAGTGGTGCCGGTTTCAAGCATCCCGAAACCTTCGAAATTGGCGACGGCGTGTTTGTTGGCGCACAGGCCTACATCCAGGGACGCTTTGACGGCACTTGCCGGATTGGCAACAACGTCTGGATCGGGCCCCAAGCCTACTTCGATGCGCGTGATCTCGTCCTTGAAGATCACGTCGGATGGGGACCCGGCGCGAAGGTACTCGGCTCAAGCCATACGGCGATACCGGTCGACATGCCGATCATTCGGACCGATCTCGAGATAAAGCCGGTCCGTGTCGGCGCATGGGCAGACATTGGCACGAATGCGACCATTCTTCCCGGCGTGACCATCGGCAAGGGTGCGATTGTTGGCGCGGGCGCGGTCGTTGTCGATGATGTCGCTCCCTTTTCTGTGGTGGCCGGCGTTCCCGCGAAATTTCTCCGCTGGCGAGCGGAACAGGATTCGAGCGAAACAAATTCGGAGTGTTGAGTATGAAAGACAAGAGAATATTGATCACCGGCGGCGCGGGTCTTATCGGCTCGCACATTGCAGATCTCGTCGCTCGCGAGGAGCCGCGGGAAATCCTGATCCTGGACAATTTCGTTCGCGGCCGGCGTGAAAATCTCGCTGATGCCATCGCGATGGCTCCTGTAACCATAGTCGAGGGTGACATCCGGGACCGGGCGCTTCTCAAAGAGGTCAGCCAGGGCATCGACGTTGTCTTTCACCAGGCAGCTATCCGAATTACACAGTGCGCGGAGGAGCCCCGACTAGCATTCGATGTCCTTGCAGGCGGGACATTTGATGTGCTCGAAGCGGCGGTGCAGGCAGGAGTTTCGAAAGTGGTCGCGGCCTCATCCGCCTCCGTGCTCGGGTTGGCGGACATCTTCCCCACCACCGAGACACATCACCCCTATAATAACAGGACGATCTACGGGGCTGCGAAGGCTTTCAACGAAGGGCTGCTGCGCAGCTTTACGGACATGTATGGCCTGCGTTACGTCGCGCTTCGCTACTTCAACGTCTACGGTCCGCGCATGGACGTCTACGGCGCCTATACCGAAGTCCTGATCCGTTGGATGGAACGCATTGCTGGCGGTTTGCCGCCGATCATCCTTGGCGATGGTACACAGACAATGGATTTCGTGCATGTGCATGACATCGCACGGGCCAACCTCCTTGCCGCAAAGTCCGACGTAAGCGATGAGGTGTTCAACGTGGCGAGTGGCACCGAGACGAGCCTTCGAGAGCTTGCGGCTCTGCTGACCAAGGTCATGGGCTCGTCCCTGGAGCCGCAGTTCGGGCCGGCGCGCAAGGTCAACGCCGTGCCGCGGCGTCTGGCTTCCACCGAGAAGGCGGAGACGATGCTCGGCTTCCGATCTGAGGTGACCATGGAAGAGGGCCTGCGGGATCTCGTTGAATGGTGGCGCCAGGAGAAAACCCTGACTGCAGGAGAAGCTGCATGAGCCAGATCCCGGTTGCCAAGCCTGTCCTGGACGAGCAGGAGGTTGAAGCTGTCCGCCGTGTCATTTTGTCGGGGTGGGTAACGCAAGGCCCAGAAGTGGCAGCGTTCGAGCAGGAGTTCGCAGACTATGTTGGCGCGCAACACGCATGCGCGGTTTCCAATTGTACGACGGCACTCCATCTTGCCCTAAGGGCTGTCGGCGTTGAGGCCGGTGACGAAGTCATCACCGTCAGCCACACATTCATCGCCACCGCAAATGCAATCCGCTACTGTGGCGCTATGCCTGTCTTTGTCGATATCGAAAAGGACGGCTATAATATCGATCCGGATCTTATCGAGGCTGCCATAACGCCTCGTACAAGAGCCATCATCTGCGTCCACCAGCTTGGAATGCCCTGCGACCTACATCGCATCGTTGCCATTGCATCGAGGCATGGAATCCCTGTGATCGAGGACGCCGCTTGCGCAACAGGCAGTGAGATTCTCTGGAAGGGACGCTGGGAAAAGATTGGGAAGCCGCACGGCGACATTGCCTGTTTTTCCTTCCATCCCCGAAAGGTCGTGACCACGGGCGATGGCGGCATGCTGACGACCGCCAACCCGGAGTACGACCGGAAATTTCGTCTCTGGCGTCAGCATGGGATGAGTGTCACGGACGCGGTACGGCATGGGTCCAGACAGGTTATTTTCGAATCCTACCCTGAGTTGGGGTACAACTACCGGATGACCGATATGCAGGCCGCGGTCGGTCGCGAACAACTCAAACGCCTTCCGGGCATCGTCGCACGACGGCGCGAAATTGCGCGCCAGTATACCGAACAACTTCGCTCAACAGCCAATGTCATGCCGCCAGTTGAACCAGCCTGGGCGCGGAGCAACTGGCAGAGCTTCTGCGTCAGTCTGTCTGGATATCTCGATCAGCGGGATATCATGCAGGAACTGCTTGATCGCGGCGTATCGACCAGGCGCGGGATCATGAATATCCATCTGGAAGAAGCCTATGCCGAGCCTGGGCTGTCTCGCGTTGCCGCGAGCCTGAAAGAGAGCACCGCAGCGCAGGAACATTGCATCATACTTCCCCTGTACGCGCAGATGACGGACATCGAGTTGACGTCTGTCGTCGATGCTATCAAGGCGTCGCTTTATTCGTTCCAGATGGTTGAACGGGCGGGTTGATCCGCCGGCCATCCCTTAGAAGAGAACGGGCAGGCATTGGTCGCAGCTGAGAGCACGCGTCCACGAAACCGGTGCGTAGCGGCTTGTGACGTCCCTTGCGCACTCTGCGCGCCAATTCCTGCAGTGTCATGCGCGGCAGGCGACGAGCGCTAAGACCTTCGTCGAAAGCGAACCACGACATCATCGACCAATATTGCAGGCACCTCGCCGCGAGCTTGGAGACGTGGTGGGATCGGCGCTGCGACAAGCTTCTTGTCGTTGACTTCCACCGGGGATTTACGTCACAGCGACGGTAGACAACCCAGAAATTCCCTCAATCCCTGCCAAGGGACATCTGGGGAAGCAGCGTCGTGGCTCGTTCGCCGAGGGGCTGCGTGGATCGGATTTCGTCGAAGGTTCTTCCCTTGGCCTCTCTTGCCAACTGGTCACCCCATTGCTGTCTAAGTAGCGCACCACTTCACCAACGAAAATTGTGTATACCAGCCTTGGGAACCCTGCCGAGGCATGAAACGCACTTGTCCGTCGCCTGAATGCAGCTTCTGCTCCTCCCAACGTGTTAGCCTCACACGTGGCCGGTTTGTGCCGCATGGCACGGTCAACAGGTACCAATCGCCTGTCGCCGACGGAACAAGAGGAGTGTGGTGCATTAGCCGCCGCGAGGAACGAGGAGGGGACGGATCATTCTCGGAAAGACGTGTTCTGGCAGCAGGCTGGCGAGTGTCCTCAGGGAAAAGAAACCCACAACCGTCGTGATGGCCAGTCCTACGGCCGTCGCTTCCCAGAGCGGCAGAAGCTGAAAAGCCCCGAAAACCGTTGTCGCGATAGGAAGATAGGCAAGTATTAGTCTACGATTGGCGAGTGACCAGCGAAACTCGGTATACCGTCGCGCGACGTAATACACCAGACCGGTGTGCCAGACATAAAGGCAGAAGAATGCGAGGCCGGCGCCCGCAGGTCCCAGTACCGGCACGCACAGCCATGCGATGCCGACGTGGACAACGGTGGCAGCAACTTCCGACCAGAAAAATATCCCTTTGGCACCTTTCGCCAGGATGATGAATCCAATCGGCCAAGCGACAATTCGAAGCATCATTCCGAGGCAGATCCAACGGAGAATGTCGACCGCATCCCGAAATTCGGAGGAATAGAACAATGCCATCACCGCCGGGGCAAGGGTCAGTGTTGCGATGAGACCTGGGCCAGCCAACATGATGCTGATTTCAGTTTGCTCGTTGACGAGGCGGTTACACTCAACGTTATCACTGGAGACCGCCGTCAGCCGGGGGTAGAAGTCCGTTCCCATGGCCTGCAAGATGAAGCCTGCGTAGAGGCCGCCCAGAGACCATGCCGCTTGATACAGGCCGGCTGCGTGCAATCCGTCCTCTGACGCCACGATTAACCGGATCGCGTATGCGCTGCCCATCGTCAGGAAACCGCTTGCCATGAAGACGATGCCCAGCTTGAACAACGCCGCTGTTTCCTGGTACGCCCGACGCGCCGTAAGAGAAATGCTCGGGATATCGATCCGGCGGCTGAACCACCAGGAAGCGACAAAACTTGCGCAGGCCGCTGCCGCCAGCGAAATCGCAATGCCTGGCTTTCCGAGAAAATAGACAAATGGCACTCCGATCACCAGGCTGAACAGACCTCCAAGAACGCTCATCCAGGCGAGACCGGGGATATCACGTGTCCCCTGCATGAGTGCCGTGCGGCCACCGGCTGCTACCTGGAAGAAGATGGCGAGCGAGAGGATCATCACGCCGGCGGTGTGTTGTCGGTCCCCAAAGGTCAATTGTGCCACGAGTCCGGAAAATGGCAGCAGCAACACCGCTCCTAGGAGCCCGAGAAGCAGCGAGACGCGTCTTAAAACGGTTACGACCTCTGCTACTCGGAGAGTGTCTTGCTTATTGATAGCGGCGATCTGGCGAACGCCGCTTGCATTGATCCCCATTCCAGCAACGGTCTGGGACATGTCCACGATCGAGTTGTAGAGTGCCATCACGCCGATGCCTTCAGGCCCAAGGAGCAGCGCCATCGCTTTGTTACGAAGGATCGAGAACACCACATTTATAACGGATGATCCGCCAATGAGGACGGTTGATCTGATGATCTGGATGTAACTTCTGTTACCGTCGCCAACAGGGAGGGTCATAAACATTCGTCCAGATTTGATCGAGTTCGCCAGGATTTCGTTGTTACCGCAGATGGATTATTGACCCGGGGTCGGCGCAGTGACCTCACCTTCGTCTGACGAATTTGACGCTAATGGTTGCAACTCCGCGCGCAAGGTCACCTTTAGCACGTCGCCGGGCGCCATCGTTGACGTCTCAGATGCGTCTATCTCAGCGCTCTTTTCACTCTTGGCAGGTCGGACAATCGTGAACTGAAGCCTCGGTGGTTCGCTTGATTGAATGGCGCTGCTTGACGACAAGGCCTCCGTCAACAATTTCTGCGTGGTCTCTTTCTTCAATCGGAGCTGACTTATCGTTGCCTGCTCCGACTGCAAATCGGACGCGATTTGCGTTTGTCTCTTGTCGTAGAGTCCTTCCAGATCCCGCGTCGTCTGGCTTATGCTTTGGCGCGCACGCATGATTGCAACGGTCAGATCGAGGCGATCGTTCTGATAACCTCTCATGACACGCTCGACGTCTGCTTGACGGGTTGCGACAATGGCACCTTTCTCGATGAGGGCGATCGTGCTTTCAAGTTGTTGTTGTATCGACGCAATATTGAGATCCGTGCTTTTGGTCTTTTCCTCGAGAACTTTTATCTCCTCTGACAGGAGGTCGCGCAGGGCACCAAGAGATTTGGACTGTCTGGAAAGTTCGTTGGCTCTGGCGGAAAAAATCGTTTGCTCCTGCGTGTAGATGGCATCCGGATAGGCCGTTGCGTCAGAGTTCTCCTTTGGAGCTTGAAAAGACTTCTCCCCGGCCAATTCGGCCTTGAGGCGGGCGATCTTCACTGTACTTCGGACGATCGAATTATCGATCTCCTTCAGGTCTCCAACCATTTTTGTAACATCGGTGGAGCTCTGTAAGTTGCTGGCAGCGCGACGCTGGCCCCCGCCCATTGCCAAGGCCTGAAGGACGGTGATCCCGCCGTGGAAATCATACTCGCCAGGCTTCTCGACATCGCCAACGACATAGATGGGTGGGTACTTCAAGACTTCGACGGTGGCGGCGGGTTCATCTACCAGTCCGATCTTTTCCTTTAGCCGCTTTGCTATGAAAGATGCCAGGCTCACCTCGTCCAGCTGGTCAACCGAAATCGGACCGAGGAGTGGAACAGAAATGGTCCCTTCCTCCGACACGGTATACTCGCCACCGACGGTTGCCCATTGCTCGTAACTGCCCTTGGTCGGCATCCACTGCACGAGCGTTAGACGGATTTTCGTATTTGGAAAAAGAGGGCTCGCAACAGCTGAGCAGACCCCGGTCAGAAAAGAAGCGGCCACGGCGAACGTGATGGCCCGCGAGATCCCGCTGAGAAACTTGCTGCTGCGTACCCGACGTTGCTGTTCTTGCATCAGCTAGGTTCCGGATTGTCTACAATACTCAAGATACTCGCCGGACATCAAACGGGTCGATGTAAAGCAACATGATCTGGCGTTATATTAGTTTTCCCAGCATTCAATGTGCAAGTGCGCACGTATAACCAATAATGCTTACAGTTTAACCCCGTTCGGGGAGGAACCAAGACGAAAGGTTGTTCGCAAGGTTTGACGCAATCGACTTGGTTTTCATATGGCATCACCCAAATGGACTAGCGGGCACCAGGCAACGTCTCCACTATAGATGAACTATCGTCGCCCCGAAAACTGAATGAAGATGTCGGTCAAACTACGCCGCTCTGGTTCTCAAGTTCGGATGAATTCGCAATGGGTGACATTGATGTTGGTTTCTATCTTTCCATTCTGCGACGGAGGCTGCCCTATATCCTCGTATGCGTGACTGCGACCACGCTGATCGCTCTGTCAATCGCTACCCTCATGCCACGCAGCTACATGTCGGCTGCGAAGATCCTTGTCGAGGCACCGCAGATTCCAGTGGCTCTGGTCCAATCGACCGTTCCCATAAGTTCACTTGGCCAATTGCAGATCATCAAGCAGCAACTGACAACACGTGACAATCTCGTAAAACTGGCGGCCAAACTGAATATCTATGCCGGTGAAAAGGAACAGCCTCCGGTCGATTCTCTTGTTAAGAATCTTCGCTCGAGGATCATTTTTGAGCAAGGCGAGGTCAGCAGCGCCGATGGAGCATCTGTCTTCACGATCGGCTTCGAGGCCGGCAGCGCGACCCTGGCGGCAAATGTCGCAAATGAACTCGCAACGTCCATCCTGACCAGCAATCAGAAGCAAAGAAACGACAGTGCCGGCAACACGCTGCAGTTTTTCGATGAGGAAGTGAAGAGGCTCGACGGTGAACTCAATCACATCGAGGCGGATCTCCTGAAATTCAAGAATGACAACAGGGACACGCTGCCTGAAAGCCTCACATTTCGCCGTACCGAGCAGAGTGGATTGCAGGAGCGGTTGATATCTCTTGATAGGGAGCAATCGGACTTGCGCACCAGGCGCAGTCTTCTGGTCGAAACCTACATGGTGACCGGGAAGTACCCGACCGGGGAACCGCTGACTGCCGAACAACAGATGTTGCTCGATCTTAACAAGGCGCTCTCCGATCAGCTGACGGTATTTGCAGAGACAAGCCCCAACATCATTTCATTGAGAGCTCGTATCGCCGCCTTGCGAGCGAAGGTCGTTCCAGAGAAGCAAGGGAACGGGGATTCAAAGGCTCAATCTGGGTTGGACCTTCAGCTGTCCGACGTCGACAGGCGCATAGACGCCATCGATAAGGAAAAAGTGCAAATTACAGCAAGGATAGCGGCCCTCAATCAATCCATCGTTGCTACGCCGGCAACTGATATCCGATTGAATGCCCTGGAACGCACACTCGCGAACACGCAAACCCTGTACAACACGGCGATCGCCAAGCGGGCGGAGGCATCGCTCGGCAAGCAGATCGAGACACGGTCGGATGGTGGACGCTTCTCGCTTCTAGAGGAAGCCACGGCACCGCTGGAACCGATGCGATCGAAGCGTCGCTTTATCGTATTTGCTGGTTTTGCTGCGGGGCTCGCATTGAGTTTTGCAATCATTGCGCTGCTTGAATTTTTGAACAAGACGATCCGCCGGCCAAGTGAACTCGTCCAGATGCTTGAGGCACAGCCGTTAGCGGTGATCCCATTCATCCCCACACCTTACGAAAATCGAACGCCGCCCTTGAAACGAAAGCTCAACAGCGTCACGCGAATGTTCCGCTGACAGAGAATGAGGCACGGATGACGTGCGTTAATGTCAAATTAAAAACCGAGTAACGTCATGGTTCGACGTAGGGATCGAGGACAGGTAATGGAATCTGTTGGCAGATCGTCGCGTAGTAGAGGAATTTCCGAGATGGACGATCGCAGTCTTGTCATGTCCGAGCCGCTCGGAATTGTAAGGGGGGCATGGGAAGGGCTTTCTCCGCTGGTCGTTGACCATGAGGCAGCCGCCAATAATCGCATCATCACCTTGAATCGATCGTCTTCGGCCCACGCCGCTTTCGACATGATGCGCACGAAGCTGTTGCGTATCCTCAAACAAAACAACTGGACCTCGGTTGCGATAACATCTCCCACGCCGGCCTGTGGCAAGACCTGCATTGGGCTGAATCTTGCCTTCAGCCTCGCCAATCAAAAGGATTGCCGGACGGTCCTGATTGACCTTGACCTCAGGCGCCCGCAGATCGGCAAAACGCTCTCGATCAGAAGTTCAGGCTCTATCGAGAGCTTCTTGAAGGGCGATGCGGGTTTGCGAGAGACATTCTTCCGTTACGGAGACAACCTGGCAATCGGACCAAACCGGCATCCAGTGCAATTTTCGGCCGAGCTCCTTCAAAGCGCCGCGGCCGCAAAGTCCCTCGAAGAGATGCGTCAGGAAATGAAACCAGACGTCATCCTGTATGATTTGCCCCCGATGCTCTCTACCGACGATGTGCTCGCCTTTCTTCCGAACGTGGACGGGGTCATTCTTGTTGCCGCATCCGAACAGAGCACGGTCAGTGAAGTCGATATCTGCGAGCAGAGCCTGCGTGAAAAGACAAACGTGCTCGGTGTTGTGTTAAACAAGAGTGCCTATAGCCAGGAACAATACGGCTACTAGACCGGTGCGGAATCCATAGAGGCGAAGTCGACGACGAAGAAGTTAAACACCTTCGGTCAAAAAAGGCGTGCAGTGTAGGGGGATCCATCCTCGCTGCTGCGAGCGTGTCGAGCCTTGCAGCGACCCTCGGGCCAGTTCGCGGTCTTCGGCACCGTCCGCCAGGCCATAGCGCGACTGCGCGGGAAGCCGTGGCCTTGTTTTCGAGGACGTTGAGACGCGGTCCCGTGTCGTTGCCGCATTGATTCTGCCTCATTGGCCACGACGTCGGCGTTTCGATCACCATTTTGCTAACTGTACCTTCCGACGGCACTCCCATTCGAATGTAGCTCGTCAATGTCATTGGCAGTCCCCGCTCGCCTTGGTTGAGGGAAGGCAATCACTGGCGCGGGGTTGCCAAAGCGTAGGCCCGAAAGCTGCAACAAGAGGGGCCCGAATTGCGGTCACGACAGCCGCCTCCCTCTCCCAAACCCTGTTCGCTAGGCCAGTGTGTGTCGTTGATCTGAACCGGACGGTCTCCGACCTCAGTGCCAAATCGCTTCCCTCTCAATAGGAGTGCGGCTTCTGGCGGATAGTCACTATCGCCGAAAAAGCGGCCTTGGTCTCAGACCAAAGTCTCGACAAAGAGCGACCATAGTGCCGTCGATGGCTGGACGGTTGTCCAGATGATTATGCGACCTAGTCCCCTCGTGCACTGACCCCTGGAACTGCATAATCATCGAAGGGTGGTCCTTGAGGACCGACCAACTGTCTCGGCCATAGCTTCGGCGACGTAAGCAGCCCGCAGCGCACTTCGTTTGTGCGAAGGGCGAAGCTTTGTCCAGGGCGAAGGGCAACTTTGGGGAGGGTGTTATGGTACAATTCATTCGTTCAGATCTGGATTTCATCCTGCAGCAAATCATTATTGCGGAGCGCAATGCTAACGGCGAGAGCCTCACCGACATCCTGCCAAACGCCGAGGTGCCCCTGGGCCTCCGGACCGTCGACGGATCTTTCAACAATCTGGTTCATCCCGAATTCGGCGCCGCAGATCTGGCTTTCCCGCGCCTTACCGACCCATCCTTTCAGGCCGCGGAGAGCGGCACGAGCTATGCGACACCGGGAACGACGGTTGTGGATTCCGAGCCGCGCACGATCAGCAACCTGATCGTCGATCAGACGGACAACAACCCGGCAGCTCAGGCCGCAGCCGCCCAGACGCCCGGATCAAGCGTCGTCATGAGCCCCGGGCTGGACGGTCTGTTCGGTACAGCTGACGACACTCCAGTCAACTTCATCCCGAACGTCACCGCTGATGCAGGCCTGTCGGCGCCGTTCAACGCCTGGATGACCTTCTTCGGCCAGTTCTTCGACCATGGACTCGATCTGGTGACCAAGAGCCAGAGCCAGACCGAAGTTGTCTTCATCCCGTTGAAACCGGATGATCCTCTTTTCAGCACGGCGCCTGGCGCTCTTAATTTCATGGTCCTGCAACGAGCTGCGGGCGGACTGGACGCGACCAACACGACTTCACCCTTCGTCGATCAGAGCCAGACCTACGCCTCGAACCCCTCGCACCAGGTATTCCTGCGCGCCTATGAGCTGAATGCCAATGGCGATCCCGTGGCGACTGGCGAACTTATTACCAACCGCAATCTCGGGGCGGACGGCCTGTTCGGGACCGGCGACGATGTCGAGATCGGTGGCATGGCAACCTGGGCCGTGGTGAAGGCACAGGCTCGCGACATCCTCGGCATCAATCTCACCGATGCTGATGTCGGCAATGTGCCGGTTCTGGCTGTCGATGCCTATGGGAATTTCATCAAGGGGCCGAACGGGATGCCGCTGGTCATGATGACCGACGGTTCCTTCACCGAGGGCAACCTGGCCGCGCCGATCAGCCTCGCCGGCGCGGCCCGCACCGGCCATGCCTTCCTGAACGACATCGCGCACAATGCCGATCCCACCGGCAAGACCCCGGATGCGGACAACATCGTCAACACCGGCCCGCTTGCTGCCGGCCAATACGACAATGAGCTTCTCGACGCGCACTACATCGCCGGCGACGGCCGTGTGAACGAGAACATTGGCCTTACCGCCGTGCACGCTGTGTTCCACTCCGAGCATAACCGGCTGGTCGAGCAGACCAAGGACACGGTGCTGACATCCGGCGATCTTGCGTTTCTCAAGCAATGGCTGATTCCCGATACAGGGCCAGACACCTTCCCGACTACATCGGAAGAGATCGCCGCCCTGCAGTGGAATGGCGAACGCCTATTCCAGGCTGCGAGATTCGGCACGGAGATGCAGTATCAACATCTTGTGTTCGAGGAGTTCGCTCGCACAGTCCAGCCTCAGGTCGATGAATTTCTAGCGCCGAACGGCTACGATACCACGATCAACCCGGCGATTCTTGCCGAGTTCGCACATACGGTCTACCGCTTTGGCCATTCTATGCTGACCGAGACGGTCGATCGCCTGGATCCAAACTTCAATACCGTCGGTGGCGACCCGCAACTCGGCCTGATCGCGGCGTTCCTCAATCCGCTTGCCTATGCCAATAGTGGCCTGACGCCCGAACAGGCGACCGGCGCGATCGTTCGCGGTGTAACCCGCCAGGTTGGCAACGAGATCGACGAATTCGTCACCGAGGCATTGCGCAACAACCTGCTTGGCCTGCCGCTCGACCTGCCGGCGCTGAATATCGCGCGCGGCCGTGACACCGGCATTCCCTCGTTCAACAACGCGCGGGCCGAATTCTTCGCCATGACCGGCGACAGCCAGCTCAAGCCTTATATCAGCTGGGCCGACTTTGCCGATCATCTCAAGCACGCGGAGTCGCTGATCAACTTCATCGCGGCCTATGGCACGCATCCGTTGATCACCAGCGCGACGACATTGGTCGACAAGCGCGCGATTGCGACCGCGATCGTCCTTGGCGGAGCCGGAGCTCCGGGCGACCGCTTAGATTTCCTCAACGCCACCGGCGCCTATGCCGGTGGCTCGCTTGGCGGCCTCAACGACGTCGATTTCTGGATCGGCGGCCTTGCGGAAGAAAAAATGCCGTTTGGCGGCATGCTCGGCTCGACCTTCAACTTCGTCTTCGAGACCCAGCTTGAATCGCTGCAGAACGGGGACCGCTTCTACTATCTGTCGCGCACGGCTGGCATGCATTTCGGCACTGAGCTGGAAAACAACTCCTTTGCCAAGCTGGTGATGCTGAATAGCGACGCGACGCATCTGCCGAACGCGATCTTCACAACACCTGCCTTCACGCTCGAAGTCGACCAAACACGGCAGCACACCGGGCTCGGTGCCGATGGCCGCGCGGATCCGACCGGCGGTCTCGAGATCAATGGCATCGAAGTTGTTCCTCTTGTTATTCGCGACAATCCGGCGACGGGTGGAGTGGACACGAACTATCTCCACTACACGGGCGAGGACCATGTCGTTCTCGGTGGTACGGCTGGCGATGACATCATCATCTCGAGCGAAGGCGACGACACTCTTTATGGCGATGGCGGCAATGACAGGCTCGAGGGGGGCGCGGGTAACGACACAATTCTCGGCGGCGACGGCGACGACATCCTGTCCGACTCGTTTGGCGACAATCGCATTGAAGGCGGCGCCGGCAACGACGTCATTGTCGTCGGCAGCATGTCGGTTCTTGGCAACCTGATCCTCGGCGGTGACGGCCAGGACTTCATCATCACCACGGAAGACATCTCGACGACGTTCGGCGGCACCGGCGACGACTTCATCCTCGGTGCCAAGACCAATCTGCCGCCGACCGGCAATGAAGGCGACGACTGGATCGAAATGGGTACTCAGGACGGAGCGCCCGGCGACAACTTCTCGCCTGTGCTGGCCGACGACGTGATCGGCAACGACATCTTCATCGGTGGCGGCGGCTTCGACGAAATGATCGGCGAAGGCGGCGACGATATCTTCACCGGCAGCGACGCCCAGGACAAGATGGACGGGATGTCGGGCTTCGACTGGGTCACCTATCTGAATGACCGCTTCGGCGTGACCGTTGACCTGACGCTGGCTGCGTTGGCGCAACCACACGGCGCACCGGCGACCAACATCGGCGCTTTCCAGCCCATCGGCGCTTCGCCTGCTTCGATCCTCGACCGTTTCGCGGAGGTGGAAGGCCTGTCAGGTTCGAGGTATGCCGACGTACTGCGCGGCGACGACGTTGACGCCGTCACGATCGTCAACCATGGAGGCGCCACCGGAGGCGCACTGACCAACGTTGCACTCATCGACCAACTCGACGCGCTGCTCGGGGGTGCCGGGCTGTCGACGACGGGATTTGCGACCGGCAACATCATCCTCGGTGGTGACGGCAGCGACATCATCGAGGGCCGCGGCGGCGACGATCTGATCGATGGCGACAAGTGGCTGAACGTGCGTATCGGCGTCTATGCGGCCGATGACATAAATCACACCGGCACGCCGATTGCCTCATTCGACAACATGGTCCAGTTGATGCCGTTCATGCTGGCGGGCACCTACAATCCGGGCCAATTGCATGCGATCCGCGAGATCATGGATGGCAGCTCGACCGGCGGAAACGCCTTCGACACGGCCGTCTTCTCGGGCAACAGGGCCGACTATACCGTCACCATCGACGACAGGGGAACGGCAGACTTCAGCGACGACATCGTAACGGTCGCCGACAGTGTGGTTGCCCGCGATGGCACGGATACGCTGACCCATATCGAGCGGCTGCAATTCGCGGATGAGGCCCAGGTCGTCGTACCCGGCCTCAACGCGGAACCGGTTGGATTGCTTGAGATTCGCGATGCTACAACGCATGCCGCAGACGGCACACCGACAGCCGGCCAGTTGCTTGAGGTGTCGATTGCCGGCGTGACCGATGGAGACAATCCCGATTCTGGGGCAATCACCGAGTCCGTCTCCTACTACTGGCAAGTCGATCGCAATGGCGATGGCGTCTTTGAAGACATCATCCTCCTGCCAGCGGGCGACCTTGCTTTCCTGAGCGCGGATGGCGTCAACTTCCGCGTGACGCCAGACCTTGTTGGCTTGCCTATCCGTGTCAAGGCCTACTACCAGGACGCCCATGGTGTGACGGAAACGGTCTTCTCGGCACCGACTGCAGCGATCGCCGCTGCACCTGTCGTCCCGCCGACCGTCGCAGCTCCGCTCAACGAAGTCACCGCCGGCGGCGCCGGCATTCATATGGCGGTCTCCGACCTGCAGTTCATTCTTGATCAGATCAAGATTGCCGAAGCCCACGCGCACGGTGCGAGCCTCCTGTCACTGATCCCGAACGTTCGCTCGCCGCTTGGGCTGCGTGCTGTCGACGGCTCAAACAACAACCTCGTGCACCTCAACGGTATCGACCAGAGCGAATTCGGGGCGGCCGACAACACGTTCCCGCGGGTGGTACCACCGAACTTCCTGGACGAGCAGGATGAAAGTCCATTCAGCCTGGGACCAGGCGGGCCGCCGCCCGTCACCAACACCAACTACAATTCATCGATCAGTGTCGTCGATTCGGATCCGCGCACGATCAGCAATCTCGTCGTTGACCAGACCGCCAACAACCCGGCGGCCTACGCTGCCGCGTTCGATCCGGGCCTCAACGGCCAACTTGACTTCGGCGCACCGGGTAATGACGACGTCCTGAAAGACGGCGTCTCGATCGTCAAAAGCCCGGGAATCGACGGTCTCTTCGGCACGGCTGATGACAAAGACGTATTCAAGATCGACGCGGTCGCGCCTGACGTAGGCCTCTCGGCACCTTTCAATTCCTGGTTCACGTTCTTTGGTCAGTTCTTCGACCACGGACTTGACCTCGTCACCAAGGGGGGGAACGGCACCATCTACATTCCCCTGCAGCCGGACGATCCGCTTTATGTCCCCGGCGGCAATTCGAACTTCATGGTGGTGACGCGGGCGACGCAAGCAGGCCCAGACGGCATCCTGCTCGACAACCCGGCGACCGCCGTTGACGAATCCGCCGACAATACCCACGCTGGCACCAACACTACGACGCCATTTGTCGACCAGAACCAGACCTATTCCTCGCATCCATCGCACCAGGTATTCCTGCGTGCCTACAGTCTGGACGGTACCGGGGCGCACGCCACCGGCAAGCTGATCACCAACTGGGATCTCGGCGCGGATGGTCACTTCGGCGGCGGTGATGATCGCGAGATCGGCGGCATGGCGACCTGGAAGGTTGTCAAGGCACAGGCGAACGACATCCTTGGCATCAATCTCACCGATGCAGACTTCGACAACGTGCCTCTGCTGGCCACCGACGCCTACGGCAATTTCATTCGCGGGCCGAATGGCTTCCCGCAGGTCGTGATGAAGGGGGCTGACGGCATCGGCGGGACGAGTGACGACGTCCTTGTCGAGGGTAATCCTCTTGCGCCGATCTCGCTTGCCAATGCCGTGCGCACCGGCCACGCCTTCCTCAACGATATCGCGCATAACGCCGTGCCGGTGTTCAATGCCGGTGTTCTCGCGCCCGATGCCGATACGGATACCGGAAATGCCGTTCCCGTCGGACCGGGAGGCAACAACCTTGCTTACGACAACGAACTGCTCGACGCCCATTACATCGCCGGCGACGGACGCGTGAACGAGAACATCGGCCTCACCGCCGTGCACTCGATCTTCCACCACGAACACAACCGGCTGGTCGACCAGACCAAGGAAACGGTCCTCGCGGCCAACAACCTCGACTTCCTCAAGGAATGGCTGGTTGAAGGTACCGGACCAGCTGCCTTCCCGACGACACCTACAGAGATAGCGGCCCTGCAGTGGGACGGCGAACGCCTGTTCCAGGCAGCCAAATTCGGCACCGAGATGCAGTACCAGCATCTGGTGTTCGAGGAGTTCGCGCGCACCATTCAGCCGAATGTCGACCTGTTCTTCGCCCCGACGCAGGTCTATGACGCCGACCTCGACCCGTCGATCGTGGCCGAGTTCGCCCATACCGTCTATCGTTTCGGCCATTCGATGCTGACCGAGACGGTCGACCGCTACGATGAGAATTTCAACGTTGTGGGCGATGGAAACCCGACCGAAGCCGGCAATCAGCAGACCGGCCTGATCGCAGCCTTCCTGAACCCGCTGGCTTTCGCCGCGAGCGGGACCACTCCGGAGGATGCAACCAGCGCTATCGTACGCGGCGTCACCCGCCAGGTCGGCAACGAGATCGACGAGTTCGTGACCGAAGCGCTTCGCAACAATCTGCTTGGTTTGCCCCTCGACTTGCCGGCGATCAACATCGCGCGTGGCCGCGATGTCGGCATTCCCTCGCTGAATGCCGTTCGCCGCGACATCTACCGGCAGACCGGAAACTCCGACCTTAAGCCGTACACGAGCTGGGCCGACCTGGTGCAGCACCTGAAGCACGCGGAATCGGTGATCAATTTCATTGCCGCCTACGGCACGCACGACTCGATCACCACTGCCACGACAACGGCGGCCAAGCGCGCGGCAGCTACACTCCTCGTGCTCGGCGGAGCTGGCGAACCTGCCGACCGGCTCGACTTCCTCAACTCCACCGGTACCTGGGCGAGCCTCGCTAACGGCGTGACCACCACAGGTCTCGACGCCATCGATCTGTGGATCGGCGGCCTTGCCGAGGAGAAGAACCCGTTCGGGGGCATGCTCGGTTCGACCTTCAACTTCATCTTCGAGAACCAGCTCGAAAAGCTGCAGGACGGCGACCGCTTCTATTATCTGGAACGCACCGCGGGCCTGGCCTTCAACGCCGAGCTGGAGGGGAATTCGTTCGCCAAGCTCATCATGGCTAACACAAGCGCGACGCACCTGTCGGCACTTGTCTTTTCGACGCCGACCTGGACACTCGAGGTCGATCCGACCAAACAGTTCACCGGGCTTGGCGCGGACGGTCGCGCTGACCCGACAGAAGGAGGCACGGATCTCAATCCGCTGGTCGTTCGCGACAATCCCGACACTGCCGGGCCTGACAGCAACTACATCAAGTATACCGGCGAAGACCACATCGTGCTTGGCGGCACCAACCCTGGCAGCCTCGCCAATCCGAGTGGCAACGACATACTGATCTCGGGTGCCGGCGACGACACCGTTTATGGCGACGGAGGTAACGACCGCATTGAAGGCGGCTACGGCAACGACCAGCTTCGCGGCGGTGACGGGAACGACATCATCACCGACATCGGCGGCGACGACAACATCCAGGGTGGCGACGGCGACGACGTGATCCAGGGCGGCAACGGCGTCAACCTGATCATCGGCGGCTTCGGCAGCGACTTCATCATCACCGGAGAGGACGCCTCGGAAGCAATTGGCGGCCAGGGCAACGACTTCATCCTGGGCAGCAAGGCCAACGAACAGGATATGGGCAATGAGGGTGATGACTGGATCGAGAAAGGAACGTCGGACGGAGCGCCTGGCGACAATTTCGACCCGCTTGGCAACGACCCGATCATCGGCAACGACGTCTTCATCGGCGACGGTGAAAACGACAAGTTCAATGCCGAAGGCGGCGACGACATCATGGTCGGCAAGACCGGCTTCGGTGACCGCTACATCGGCGGCTCCGGCTACGACTGGGCCGACTTCAAGGACAACGAACGCGGCGTCTACATCGACATCTCGGATCGCTTCTTCGACTCGCCCCAGATGCCGGGTTCGCAAACGCCGCTGATCCGTTTCGATATAGTCGAAGGCATCTCCGGCTCGCATTTTGGCGACGTGCTGCACGGCAACGACGTCGACGCTGCAGCCCTGCCCACAGAAGGCGCAACGGGCAGCGTGCTGACCAACATCGCGCTGATCAACGGTTTGCAGGAGCTGCTCGATACAGCCTACGCGGCCGATCTCGCGCCCGGGGCACACAAGACTTTCTACGACGGCGGCAATATCATCCTTGGCGGTGACGGAAGTGACATCATCGAGGGTCGCGGCGGCGACGACGTCATCGACGGCGACAAGTGGCTGAACGTCCGCATCGCCGTCTACGCGGCAGGCGACACCAACCACACCGGCCCGGAAATTGCCTCCTTCGACAGCATGGCCGATCTGGAATTCCAGGCGAGGATGCTGGATGGCACGTGGAGCCCTGGCCAGTTGAACATCGTGCGTGAGATCAAGACCGGCACGGCCGCCTTTGACACGGCGGTTTTCTCGGGCAGGCAGGCGAACTACACGATCACGACGGTCGGTGGTCTGACGACGGTGACGGACAATGTCGGCACCGACGGCACCGACCGGTTGACGAACATCGAGCGGCTGCAGTTCTCCGATGGCTCGGTCTTGCTCCCGAATGCGGCTCCCGGCGTTACGAATGCTGCGCCTTCCGGCGTGATGTCGATCCTCGACGGTGTAACACCTGTCGAGACGGCTGCTGCCGGTACGGTATTGACGGTGTCGTTTGCTGGAATCACGGATGCCGACAATGTGAGCGCCACCAATCCGACCGGGACAATCACCGGACCAGTCGACTATTTCTGGCAGGTCGAGACGGTTCCCGGATCCGGCGTCTACGAGGACATCCTTACCTTCGGTGCCGGCGAGGTGGAGCGTGCCCATGGCACGAGCTTCACGGTGACTGACGGGGAGGCAGGGCTTAACCTGCGTGTGCGTGCCCTCTACCAGGACGGCCATGGGACGTTGGAGCAGATCTATTCGGCGCTGCCGCCAATACCTGGTGTTGGCGTGACCCTGGTCGGCACGCGTGCTGCTGACACACTCACAGGCACAGCGTTTGCAGACACGATCACCGGCGACCGAGGCGATGATATCATCCTTGGCCTTGGCGGCAGTGATACGATCGACGCAGGCCGCGGGGCCGATACTGTCGACGGAGGCGACGGCGACGATACCATCCTCGGCGATCGCGACAACGACATTCTCAATGGCGGTGCTGGGGACGACACGATCGACGGCGGCCGTGGTGACGACATCATCAATGGCGGTCCGGGCAATGACACGATCCTTGGGGATCGCGGAAATGACCTGATCATCGTTGGCTCCACCGACGGACGTGACATTATCGACGGCGGTCGCGACACCGATACCGTCCAGATCGTGGGCGACGCGACTACCGAGAACTTCAAGGTCTATGCCAGCGCCGATGCAATCGCGGCCGGCATCACGATTGCGGCAGCGACCCAGATCGTGATCACGCGCAATGATGTGGTCGTCGCGGAACTTGCGAATATCGAGGAGATCCAGATCACCGGCGGTGGTGGTGGCGATACGTTCCAGGTCATCGGCAATTTCGCTCCGACCACATTGCTTACCAGCACCATCACAATCGACGGCTCGGCCGGTGACGATACAGTGGACATCAGTTCGCTGACGTCAGCACACCGGATCGTGTTCACCTCGAACGGCGGCCATGACACCATCGTCGGCACTCTGCGTCCGCAGGACGTGATTAAGCTTGCACCAGGTTCGACCCTGGCTGATTACACATCGACGACGGCCAATGGCATGACCACGATGTCGAACGGCACGCACTCGGTCACCTTTGCCAGCGCCGGCACGCCGACCTTTGAGGCCGGCTCCGGTTCCGGCTCCGGCAGCGGCGGCGACACCGGTGGAAACGGTGGCGGCGGCAATGGTGGAGGCGGCGGCAACGACAATCCCGGAGGCAGTGGCGCCTTCCATCTGACGGCCAGCGATCTCACGGCCCTGAAGAACCTGGTGAACGGCCTTCCGGGCGGCGAAGACAATGACGCGGTCGGCATTCGTGACCTCGAAGGCACCGGCAACAATCGCGCGCATGCCGACTATGGATCTGCCGATCAGCCCTTCATCCGTCTCACGGGTGCGCATTTCGGGGATTACAACGACACCATCCACAACCGGGATATCAACCCGCTTTTCAACGGGCTGGATCCGCGTGCGATCAGCAATGCGCTCGGCACCCAGGAACCAAACCTGCCGACCAGTGCCGAACACGCCAACAGCCTGTTCATGGCGTTTGGCCAGTATTTCGACCATGGACTCGACTTCCTGCCGAAGGGTGGCAACGGCACGATCCAGATCGGTGCAGCAGGTGCCGGACATACGCCTGGTACCGACAATCCGGCGGATCTGACCCGCGGAACGGTCTCCGGCTTCGATGCCAACGGCATTCCGGAGAACCTCAACAAGACCTCGCCCTTTGCCGACCAGAACCAGGCTTACGGCTCCGATGAGCTCGTCGGTCAGTTCCTCAGGGAAGGCGACGGTCATGGTGGGTTCAGCGGTCGGCTCTTGGCCGGTGCACCCGATCCATCCAACCCGGACTTCAACCTGCTGCCCAACCTGCGTGAACTGATCATGCATCACTGGGCCAACAACACGGTCTTTACGGCAGCTTCGTTGCCGGGTGGCCATATTGCCTTCCGCGACTACTTCGCCGGTCTGGTGGATGCTACCGGACACATCGATGAGACGATGCTGCCGCAGATGACGAAGAACTTCATGGGCAGCGGTTTTGCACTGCTGCTCGACACAAACCCCTTCATCAGCCTGCTCGATCACTATGTGGCCGGCGATGGACGGGCCAACGAGAACGTTGCCCTGACGGCGATCCATACCATCTGGGCACGCAACCATAACTTCCATGTGGCCGGGTTGCTGGAGGCTGGTTTCGCCGGTACGGCCGAGGAACTCTTCCAGGCCGCCAAGGTGATCAACGAGGCCGAATACCAGCGTGTCGTCTATACCGAGTTTGCCGACAAGCTGCTCGGTGGGATGAAGGGTGACGGCGAGCATGGCTTCAACGAGTACAACCCCGACGTCGATGCCCGCGTGTCGCACGAATTCGCGACGGCGGCCTATCGCTTCGGCCACTCGCTGATCGGCCAGAACCTGACCGTTATGGATGCGCAAGGCCATCCGACCCAGGTTGCACTGTTCGACGCCTTCCTCAATCCGACGAATGACGTCAGCGCGTTCACTGCCCCGTTGCCTCCCGGCTACGTGCCACAACCGGGTTATGAACAGCTCGGAATCAACGGCATCCTTGCCGGTGGCGTCGTGCAGCCGGCAGAAGAAGTCGATGTCAACCTCGTTGATGCTGTGCGCAACGATCTTGTCCGCAGCAGCGCTGACGTGTTCGCCTTCGACGTTGCCCGCGAATGGGATGTGGGCCTCGGCTCGATGAACCAGATCCGCGCGGATCTCCTGGCATCGACCGATCCCTATGTGCACGAGGCTGTCGGCTTCGCCGGCGACCTCAACCCTTATACGTCCTGGGAGGACTTCCAGACCCGCAACGGCCTGTCGGACACTGTCATCAACCAGTTCCGCCAAGCCTATCCGGACCTCGTACTGCAGGCGGGCGACATTGCGAAATTCAAGCAGATCAATCCCAATATTGACGTCGCGATGCAGCCGGATGGCACTGGCGTCGTCAAGGGCATAGACCGTGTCGACTTATTCGTCGGCGGCCTTGCCGAGAAGCACATCAACGGCGGTGTCGTCGGGCAGACATTCTGGGTCATCCTGCACGAACAACTGGACCGCATTCAGGAAGGCGATCGCCTCTACTACCTCGACCGCGTGGAAAACCTCGACTTCTACGACATCGTTGAAGAACAGGGCTTTGCCGCGATCATTGCACGCAACACCGGGCTGACTGGCCTGCCCGAAGACATCTTCGGAACCAACCAGCAGGATAATCAGGGTGGTGGCGATGATGGTCAAACCGGTGGGGGCGATGATGGCCAGACTGGTGGTGGCGATGATGGCCAGACCGGTGGTGGCGATGATGGCCAGACCGGCGGTGGCGACGATGGCCAGACCGGTGGTGGCGATGATGGCCAGACCGGCGGTGGCGACGATGGCCAGACCGGCGGGGGCGATGATGGCCAGACCGGTGGTGGCGATGATGGCCAGACCGGTGGTGGCGACGGTGGCGGCAACGGTGGCGGTGACGATGATGGCCAAAACCAGGGCGGCGGCGATGACGATGGCTCCGGTGACGGCGGCACGGATCCGCTTCCTGTTGCGGCTCGGACATTGATCGGGACTGTTGCTGGGGATGTTCTGATTGGGGCGGCTGGTGCCGATACGATCCTTGCCGGTGGTGGTGGGGATATCGTTGCCGGCGATGCGGGCAATGACATCCTGCGCGGCGAGGACGGCGACGATGTGGTGACGGCCGGCGACGGCAACGACAGTGTCACTGGTGGAGCCGGCGATGACGAGCTGCATGGCGGGGCCGGCGACGACATGCTGTTCGGCAATGCCGGCAAGGACATGATCCATGGCGAAGCGGGCAACGACTTCATCGAGGGCGGGGCCGGCGAGGATCAGGTCTGGGCTGGTGACGGCGACGACACGGTGATCGCCTCGGCCGGTGACGGCGACGACCAGTACTGGGGCGGCTATGGCAACGACACGCTGGACTATGCGGTGGCGACGGCGAACCTGACGGTCGACCTTGGCAACGGCTTCATGCAGCGTGGCCAGGTGTCGGGCGGCAGCACCGGGACGGATGTGGTCTACGGCTTCGAGAACGTCATCACCGGTTCCGGCCACGACACGATCACGGCCACGGCTGCGGTCAACGTCATGGACGGCGGGCTCGGCAACGACACCTTCCGCTTCCTGTCGGCAGGGGCTGCCGACGGCGACGTGATCCACGGCTTCCAGCCCGGCGACAAGATCGACTTTGCGGCGATCGACGCCAACAGCGGGATGGATGGGGTGCAGCACTTCTCGCTGGCCTCTGGTGGTGCGCTGACGGCGGCCGGCCAGGTGGTGGTGACGCACGAGGTGCTGAACGGCGACGAGTTCACGGTGATCCACGGCAATGTCGACAGCAACACCGATGCCGACTTCGTGCTGATGCTGAAGGGCAACTACAACCTGACGGCCAGCGACTTCAACGGCGTCTCTTGAGGGGTCGAGCGCGCCTCCCCGACCGGGCTTCCCGGTCGGGGTTTTATTCAGGCTTATATCTTCCGACATCCGGGTTTGTCGCGCGGTTCCCGAATGATGCGAGCCGCGCGTCCGCATTTCGCTTCACCCGCGCCGCCAGGGGACGACCGTGGCGGCGCAAGTGCTCACAAAACCTCATGGCTTACCGCTCACTGCCTTCCAGCATGTCGAGCCGATGGTCCGTCCCTTCGGTCCACGCCGGCAGCGAACCGGATGCCGTGACGAACCTTTCGGCGACATAAGCGTCGGCCTTGGTGGAAAGGTGTCGGTAAAGCTTCGCGAACAACCGCCTTGCCGCGCCCCCTGGCCAGTTGTCCGGGAGTGCCGAGACCGGCAATCTCGGGTCATGCAGGTGAACGGTGCGGAAGCGATGGACGAGGAGCAGGCGCATTGTCAGCGCTGTGGCTGGCGGCACGTTGAGAGTGGAAAGGCCGTCAAACTGCGCCAGGAACACCTTATAGGCTTCTTCGTGCGCCGACAGATCCCAATACTGGGACGCGAAATCCCTCAGCGCCTTCGGGTCGTCCGGCGAATTCGCCCGGAATACGAGGCCTGCAACTGCTGTTGCCATCACATGCGCGGGGCCGACGGCCAAGCGGTTGTTGATGCGCGCGTGACCGGATCGCTTTAGCATCTGCATTGCATCTTCGACTGCTTCCCCAGTGACGTGGACGAATTGCCATCCGTCGTCCTCGGGTGCGCCGAACAGTACGCGTGCCGCAGCGGCGAATTCGCTTCCTGCCGATTCTGACAAGCGGTAGTAACTACGTCGACCTTCCCTTTCCCCTGACAATTGACCGGCAGCAACGAGGCGGGAGACGGCGGTGCGCACCAGCGTTTCGCTGATGCCGACGCCTGCGCAGGTCTCGATCAAATTTCCGATCCAGGCAATGCCGCCGCGCGGCTCTACGACATCGCCGTAGATCGTCACGATGAAACCCGCGGCCTTCAGCGGGGTTTCCTCGAGAATCCGCTTTATCAACCCACTTGCTTCTGCATGTGCCGAATTCGCCGCTGCCGTCACCGGTTCCTCCTTGGGTGGTGGAACTGCGACTATCATATTGCGACGACCGTTTGCACCCTCGTCGTGGACGAAGGCGCAGACGGCAAGCGCCGATCAGTGTTGATGGTTTTTCATTTTCCCATGCCAGCGCATATCACGGCTCCCGGATTGCGCTGTCGAGCCCGCGCAGGATGGGATAGAGGAAGTAGGAGATGACCGTGCGGCGCCCGACCATGATCTCGGCTGACACCGTCATGCCTGGAAGCAGGCGGACGGGTTCGTCCGACCCTTTCAACCTTGGATCTGCCAGCGGGATGCGGGCCTTGAAGTAGGGAGCCGCAGTTTGGGTCGCAGCCTCCTGCTGTGTTGGCGTGAAGGCGTCGCGGCTCACGGTCCTGACTGTTCCAGATGCGGTTCCGAACTTTTGGAACGGATAGGCATCGAACTTGATGCGAGCTTCCTTGCCGGTCGTGATACGACCGATGTCGCGGGTATTGACCGAGACCTCCGCCTCAATCGGCACATTGAGCGGAACGAGGGTGACGATCGGCTCCGCCTCACGCACCACGGAGCCGACCGAGCGCGCGGCGAGATCAAGCACGACCGCATCGGCGGGCGCCGTCATCGCCACCATGTCCCGCCGCAGCTCCATCTTCTTCACTTCCTCGGAGGCAGTATCGCGCTGACTGCGCAGATCGACGAGTTGCTCCATGGCCGCGCGCCGGAAGTCTTCGATGAAAGCCTGCCTGTCAGCTCTGAGCTTGGCGAGGGTATGCTCGGCCTCGTCTGCCCGGCCCTGGACGGCGGTTAATGTTGTCTCCACATCCAGGCGCGCGTCGCGCGAGCCGAGCAATGTGATCAGTGATCCGCTCTCCTTGTTGTAAAGCCGCTCCCGGGCGTCTTCGATCTGGGACAGCGTGTCGCGTCGGTTCGTCAGAACCTCCTCCTGGCTTCTGCTCGACGCGATCGTCGCTGACTGTGCAGCGATCTGCTGATCATAGTTTTGAAGCTGGGCGGCGCGGTAGGCGCGACGCTGGTCGAACAACTGCATCTGCAGCAGTTCGTCCCGCGTGGATCCCGCGGCCTTGGCGTAATCCGTCCCGTCAAGCTCCGCCTCAAGTCGCCTCACCTGCGCGTCGAGTGCCATGAATTTGGCGCGCTGCTGATCGACGTCAGATTGGCTGAATGTCGCATCGAAGGTCGCCAGCACCTGGCCCTTCTTCACGATCTCTCCGGCCGTGACATTGATCGTCCTGATGATCGAGGTTTCGAGAGGCTGCACGACGATGGTCGGCTGCGTCGTGATCAGTTTGCCGGGCGCAACGACGACCTCGTCGATCGATGACACGGACGCCCAGACAATGGCCACCGTGATCAATGCGGTGATGCCATAGAGGGTCATGCGGGCAACCCTTGGCGGAGCGCGCTCCTCCAACTCAACGGCATCGGACTGGAACTCTGCAATCGCGGCTGGCAGCGAGCGCCTGAGCGCCGGTTGAGTGACCGGGGCGGGTGCTGGAACTGGAAGGTTCTCTCTTGGTTTTTCAGCGCGCGCGTTCATGCTACCTGCCTCATCTGCTGGGACCACAGGTGACGGTATGTCATGCAGCGTGTGACCAGTTGATCATGCCTGCCGATATCGGCGATCTTGCCGCGTTCGACGACGAGGATGGCGTCCGCGTCGACCAGCGTCGACAGCCGGTGCGAAACGATGACAACCGTGCGTCCGGCCGCGATCTGGCTGAGGTTCTGACGGATGATCGTCTCGCTGTCGGGATCGAGCGCGCTGGTCGCCTCGTCAAGGATTAGGAGTTTCGGATCTGTGATCAGCGCCCGAGCGATGGCGAGCCGCTGCTTCTGACCACCGGAGAGGTTCGAGGCGTTCTCCTCCAGCATCGTGTCGAAACCGCGGGGAAGCCTCTCGATAAACTCTTCTGCCCCGGCAATGCGCGCCACTTCCATGATCTCCTCGATGCTTGCGTCCGGCTTGGCAGCGGCGATGTTTTCGCGCACCGTGCCGCGGAAGAGGAAGTTATCCTGCAGCACGACGCCCGTGCTCGTCCTGAGATGCACCAGGTCGATTTCGCGGCTGTCATAGCCGTCCATCCGCACAATACCCTGCTGGTTCTGATAGAGACCCTGGATCAGTCGCGTGATCGTCGTCTTGCCGGAACCGCTCTTGCCAACGACGCCGAAGACGGAGCCGGCAGGAATGTTGAAGGAGACATCGTCGAGTGCCGGCGGGCCATCTGGTCCGTAGCGGAACGTCACCTTGTCGAACTGGATGTTGCCTCGGAGGTGCGGGCGAATGCCGCGCCCGCGGCCAGCCTGTTCCGGGCGCTGGTTCATGATCTCACCCAGCATCCGCACCGAAAGCGCAACTTCCTGGTACTCGTGAACCATCGTCACGATCTGGACAAGCGGGCCAGACACGCGACCGGCCAGCATGTTGAATGCGACCAATGCGCCAATCGTCATCGCGCCGCTGAAGACGTCGAGAGCGCCGAGCCCGATGATCGCAACGCTCATCAGCTTTTCGAGGAGCCCGGTCATCGATTGGGCGACGGTCGAGATCTTGTCGACCCGGAAACGAACGGAAATCGATTGCGCGGAATAATCATCCCAGGCACGGCGCTGGCGGGGTTCAAGCGCCAGCGACTTGACGGTGCGCATCCCGTGCACAGTTTCCACAAGCAGTGCTTGTCGGTCGCCCTCGGCCTTGTAGAGGGCCTGGAGGCGACGTTGGAAGGGTCCGACCAGCAGCGCGACGACCAGGCCGACGAGTGCTGCAAAGCCAATGACGACCAGGGTGAGCTTGACGCTGTAGAGAAGCAGGATCGGAATGAAGACCAGGAGCGACACGCCATCGAGGAGGGTCAGAAACAGGCGACCCGTCAGAAACTCGCGGATCCTTCCCGTCTGTTGCATGTGCTTGACAAGGACCCCAGCTGACGCCTGTTCGAACAAGGCGATTGGAAGATTGAGCAGATGCCCGAACGTGCGTGTCGCGATGCGGATATCGATCCGGTTCGTGGCATAGAGCAGCAGGTAGCGCCGCAGGAAGCTGAAGGCGGCATCGAAGACAAGGGCAATGGCGATGCCAATCGTCAGGACCGTGAGCGTTGCATAGCTTTGATGCACCAGCACCTTGTCGATGACGAGCTGGAAGAAGATTGGCGTCATCAGACCGAGGCCATAAAGGACGATGGCGGCAAGCGCAACGTCGCGGAAGAAACTGCGCTGCTTGATGATTTCGGGAATGAACCAGCGGAAACCGAATGGCTGATCGGCATCGTTAAGGCCGTAGTTCCGCTTCATCATCACGACGGATCCCCGCCAGGATCGGGTGAATTGCTCTTCGCTCAGGTGAATGAAGTCGGGGCGCTCGGCCAGGGGATCGAGGACCCTGATCATCGGCTCCTCTTCGCCCATTGCAGGCCCGGCAATCACGACCCAGTTGCCGTTCTCGAGCTCCGCCAGCACAGGAAAGGCTTCGCCGAGCCCAAGAAGCGAAGTCCAGCTGAGGCTGATATGCCGGGCGCGCAGCCCGGCATCTTTGGCCATGCGCAACAATTGTCGAAGCGCGACGGGTTGGTCATTGACTGCGTAATCGTGTTGCAGGCGCTCGGGTGACAGGTCAACGCCATGGTGGCGTGCCACGAGAGCAAGGCAATGTAGGTTGGTGTGCAAAAACGTACTCATGGCCCACCCGGGTGTCTGCGTTGATGGTTCGTCAGTTGAAGTTCGGCGACGCGTTGCCCGAGGCACCGGAAGGAGGGATGATCTCAGCCTTCTGATTGGGGTCGTTGACGCGCCGCACGGCGCCGGCCTCGACCAGTCCGCCCAATGCCTTCTGCATCAGGTCGACTGCATTCGCGAACGCATCGACGGGCATGATGATCCTCTGCCGGAAGACCGGTTTCGGATTGTTGCTGGCATCCCGTTCGGTGGCCGACAGCGACATCAGGTCGATGCGGACGATCGTGCCGGTTACCGTGATCTCGCCGATACCGTCGGCATAAAGTTCGTTGCTCATTGTCGATCTCCTCGTTTGGAACGTGCTCATTGATGGTGATGGTGCGCCTGCTGCCAGGCAGGGAAGGGGTCGGCAAGCTGTCTGCCGAGTTCCGGGTCAAAGTGGGTCTCTTCCCCGAAAAGGCAGTCGTCGAGCGCTGTGCTGATCCCTTGCTGGTCAAGCCCGGCGCCGATGAACACCAGTTCCTGGCGGCGATCGCCGAAGACCAGATCCCAATGGCGGTCGAGCAATTGGCGGAACTGCGGATAGCGTGGCCAATGCGCCTTTGACACGCTTGCCCACCAGAAGCCCTTGGTATCCATGCGTCGCTGTGTACCGGCAATCGAAAGGAGCCCGATCTCGTTCGGCCGCGTCGCCAGCCAAAAATGTCCCTTGGCGCGAATGAGGCCCGGCCACTGCTGCGCGAGAAAGCGGTCGAGCGCGGCGGGGTCGAAAGGACGGCGTGCGCGATAGACGAAGCTCGAAATCCCGTATTCCTCGGTCTCGGGGACGTGGTCTCCCCATCCGTAGAGCTCCTTATGCCAGTACGGGTGGCGGGCCGATTTGGCCTCGCTGAAGAGGCCGGTATCGAGAATGGTCGACAGGGGAAGCGCACCGAAGTCGGTTTCGATGACACGCGCATCCGGATTGAGGGCCGCGACGATCCGGCGAACGGCCGTCCGGGTTTCGGCGGCAACTTCGGAAACCTTGTTGATCACGACGACATCGGCAAATTCGATCTGCTCTACGAGCAGGTCTACAAGCGTTCGTTTGTCATCGGTGTCGCGAGTTTCGCCGCGATCGCTCAGGAAATCGGCGCTCGAATAATTTGCAAGCAGGTTTGCCGCATCGACCACCGAGACCATGGTATCCAGCCGCGCCACGTCACAGAGCGCAAGGCCGTTCTCGTCACGGAAAGAAAACGTAGCCGCAATTGGCAGCGGTTCGGCAATGCCGGTGCCTTCGATCAACAGATAGTCGAAGCGACCGTCGGCGGCGAGACGGCGGACCTCGGTCAACAGGTCGTCACGAAGGGTGCAACAGATGCATCCGTTGGTGAGTTCCACCAGGGTTTCATTGGTGCGCGACAGGTTGGCGCCGCCATCACGAACGAGCTCGGCATCGATGTTGATCTCGCTCATGTCATTGACGATCACGGCGACCCGGCGTCCTTCCCGGTTACGCAAGACATGGTTGAGGATGGTTGTTTTTCCTGCGCCGAGGAAACCCGCCAAAACCGATACTGGGAGGCGCTTGTCGCCACCTGTCATGTACACTCTCCCCACTCGCCGCTACGCTGCGAGCTGCTGCTTGAATGCGACGTCGACGTAATAATTCGTGCTGTTGAATGTGCTTGTCGGGAACAGCCCGCTGGAGCCGTATGCATAGAGACCGTTGCCGCCACTTAGCGCCGAAGACATGGCCTGCAGATTGCCGTTGGTCGTGCTGTTGCTGAAGTAGTTGCCCGTCGCCGAATAATTGCCGTTGGTGCTGTAGGACACGACATAAGTGGTGTTGGCATCGATCGCCACCTGTTGAGCCAGGTTGACCGACTGCCAACCACTTGAGCTCTCGTTGGTGAAGGTCGCGCTTGCAAGAAGAGTACCGCTTGCCGTCCAGAGGTAGCCTGTGTGAGAGCCGGTATTCTCGGCGCTTTTGTAGAAGCGAATACCGGTAATCCAGCCAGCCGCATCTGACTGGAACTTCATGCCGAGATTGACGGGGCTGTTGTCGTTGACCGAGACGATTGCAGGGGTTGTGCCTGCGGCAAAGACGTTCTCTTCGGGGCCTTGGCCGGAGATCGTGAGGGATGCCTGAGCAGTGGCCGTTGCGCCCTTCGCATCGGTGATCGTGTACGAGAAGCTGGCAGCTCCGGTGTATCCGGTTGCCGGCGTGAAGGTGATCATATTCGACTGGCTGTCGAAGGACACCGTTCCGTGCAGCGCGTTGCCGACACCGGTGACGGAAATCGCGTCGCCATCGGGGTCGCTGTCGTTGGCGAGCAATGCCGAGGCGAGGATCGTCAATTGGGTATTTGCAACACCTGAGATCCCGGAGTCGTTGGCAGCGACGGGGGCAGCGTTTTGAGTCGCTGTTTGATAAAGAACGTCGACCCAATAGTTGGTTGAATTGTAGGTTGCGGTTGGAAACAGGCTGCCTGTGCCATAGGCATAAACGCCATTGCCCGTAGAAGATGCGGTCAGAGTGCCGTTTGAGTGGCTGGTCGTGAAATAGTTTGGCGTGGCCGCATAGAAGCCGTTCGAATGATAGCTTGCCACATAGGTAACGCCTGCGGAGATGCTGACAGGTTGTGAGAAGGTTACCGTTTGCCAGCCGCTTGTTGTCTCGTTCGAGAAGGTTGCGGACGCAAGCAAGACGCCGCTGCTGGTCCATAGCGAACCGACGTGCGTACCGGTGTCTTGCGCGCTCTTGTAGTAGCGCAAGCCAGTAATCTCGCCCCTTTCGGAAGTGGTAAACTTGACGCCGAGCTCCACCGATCCTGGGTCATTGCCCGCAACAATGGTGGGCGCGTCGGTCGATGAAAACAGCCCTGTACCCGTTGGCTGTGCGCCAACCGTCAAGTTGACGGTTGCCGAGGCGGTGCCGCCCCGGCCGTCCGCGATCGTGTAAGAGAAATTTGCCGCGCCGACGTATCCTGTTGTCGGAGTGAACACGATCGTATTTGTCACGCTATCGAACGTGACTGTGCCGTTTGCCCCGTTTGCAACGCCCGTGATCGACAACGGGTCGCCATCCGGGTCGTTGTCGTTCGCCAGGAGGGCTGCTGCCGCAATGGATAGTGCCGTGCTCGAGTAGGTGCTGAAGCCGTTATCGTTGGCTGCAACAGGCACCGAATTCACCGTCGATTGATTGAATACGACATCGACCCAGTAATTGGATGCCTGATAGCTGGATGTTGGGAAGGTCGTGCCGGTGCCGTAGGAAAAGACGCCGTTCCCTCCGCTCGCCGTCGCGGAAACGCCGGTGAGGGCTCCGTTGGTATGCGCAGTGTTGAAGTAGCCGACAGTTGCCACATAGGTCCCGGTCGTGTGATACGATGCGACGTAGGTTACCCCGGCCTGGATCTGGATCGGGCTGGAGAACTTTGCGGTTTGCCAACCGCTGAGAGACTCGTTGGTGAAAGTTACAGTCGTCAGGAGCGTGCCGTCAGTGCTCCAGATCGAACCAGTGTGGGTACCCGTATCGCCGGCCGCCTTATAGAAACGAATTCCGGTGATCGAACCGCTGCTCGATGAAGTGAACTTCATGCCCAACTCGACCGCGGATCGGTCGCTAAAGGCTTGTCCGGTCGGACCTTCATTTGGCTGAAACAGCGAAACGCCGGCCGCAACTTCCTCCACGGAAAGGCTCACGCTTCCCTGGTCGGTGCCACCTCGTCCATCTGAGAGGGTGTAGCTGAAGCTTGCCGGACCAACGTAATTGGCGTTCGGTGTAAAGATCACGTTGCCCGTTTGAGTGTCCAGCGCAACCGTTCCGTTGACTGCATTGCCAACCCCGGAAATGGTAAGTACGTCACCATTGGCGTCGGTATCGTTTGCTATCAGAGAGGCGAATGACAGTGTCAGGCTGCCGTTGCGTGCGATGGTGAACCCGCCGTCGTCGGTTGCCACAGGTGCCGTGTTGGGACCGGCGTCAAACACAACATCGACCCAATAATTCGAACCGCCAGGGCTATTGCCCGGGAAAGTACTGCTGGCGCCGTATGCATAAACACCGCCACCATCGACTGCCTTCAGCACGCCATTTGCGTATGTCGAACCGGGACCAAAATAGTTCTCGGTGACAGAATAGTAGCCGTTGCTATGGTAGGAGGCGACGAATGTCGTCCCTGCGGGGATATGAATTGGCGAGGAGAAGGTAACTGTCTGCCAGCCCGAAATGGACTCGCCTGTCGATACGCCTGTGGCGAGCAACGTGCCATTGGCATCCCACAGACTGACCGTATGCTCACCAATGTTATAGAAACCCTTGTAGAAGCGAATTCCTTCAACGAAGCCACCGATGGTTGACTGAAAACGGATCCCGAGTTCGACACCGTCGCGGTCGATCGCAGTCTCGAGCGCTGGCTTTGATGCCAGTGTCCAAAGGCCGGTAGTATCCGGCAGTGTAATTGTAACCTGCTTTCCGGATGATGGCGTCTCCACGTTGACGCTGTCGTCGACGGCACGCGACATGACCGTATAGGTGCCGCTCGCCTGGACGACCCAATTGTAGCTCCAGTTCTCGCGTCCGGATGCCTTGAACCAATGTTGTCCGCCGTCAGTGGATACCTCGATACCGGCGATAATCCCCCCGCCGAAGTCCTGGGCCGTTCCAGCGATCGTGACGTGCTGGCCTTCGACGAAACTCGCACCAATGATTGGCGACGTAATCGTTGATGTTGGCTTGACGTTGTCAGTGGACTGCGTCGCGAGAATAAGGCTGGCATCCAGCGTCGTTGGCTGGATTCCCATATCCGCGAACATGTTGACCATAGCCTGCTGGACGTTCGGGTCTGTCGGCGTTTCCGGTCCTTCATGCTGATCGTTCAATCCCCACGACCAGAATACGGTGCCTGCGCCGAATACCAGCGCTCCGCTTGCGGCTCGATACATCGTCAGGCTATGATTTACGACGGCATCGCCGATGGTAGTGCCATAGTCCCGAAGATAGGTGTTCACTGCCACTGTGGACAGGGACAGGTTGATCAGCCCGTCTGGTCGGAACCCATTTTCGACGTCAGAATCCCATTCGTAGCCGAGCAGGTTCTGAACGAGATTGTACGTTTCTCCGGGCTGTAGGTTGGCAACGTCGGTGTTTCGCCAGAAGCGCAGGTTCGAATAGTCATAGGGGATGGAAATTGTATCAAGCCGGTAGCTGTCGACGGTGAACATGGTTCCGGTCAGCGAATTCTCCGGCTCCTGTCCGGGGTCCGCGTAGCGTGGATCGCGCCACGTGCCGGTACCGACACTGCTCGGATCCGTGCTGGTCCCCCAAGTCTCCTTGTAGCAAACCATGGTCCGGTAGGCTTGGCCGTTGCCATCAATGCTGCTTTCCCACCGCACCTTCCAATAACATTCGTTGCCGCTCCAGAATGCAAGGTTGACGCCGCTATCCCGTGCCGCCTCGACGTTGGCACGTTGTTCGGCAGACCAGTATTCGTCATGCCCGACGGAGAGATAAGCTTGGTGGTTGAGGAGCAGATTGCCATTGCGGGCAGCATCGACGCCCGTCACATACGACACGTCGTATCCGTTCTGCTCCAACCACTGGATCGCCGAATGTTCGACGCCAAAGATGAAGTCATGCGTGCCGCCAACGGGGCTGGTGTTGGTGATGATGGGGCGGTTGTAGCTGATCGCCGATGCGCGGCCGATTGCCGTCAGGCCGCAACTGCAATTGGGAGGCAGGTAGCCGATCATATCAGCCGGGTCGACAGGCACCTGTCCGTAGTAAAGGCTCGCCCCACCCCAGGCATTATAGGCCTGCCAGGTCGTATCCGAGGTCTGGAAGACGATGTCGCTTGTTGAGGCATCGTCGCGCACCACAAACGGGATAATGCTGGCGTCTTCGACGCCATCCTCGCGGACCAGTCTGGCGAAATAAACGCCCGATACTGCGTCCCCTGGGATCTCCCAGCTTGCCGAAACCGACCAGTTGCCGCAATCGATCAGGCCGAGCGACATATCGACGATCGGATGCGGCTGGATCTGAGCCGTCGTCAGGGACTTGTCGATCGAGGCAACCTTGCGCGCGCCGTCGCCGCCGTAATAGCCGAGACGATAAATGTCGATGCGGTAGTGGGTCGAGTCCGTTGCGATCTTGAAGTCAACGGTCTGGCCGATATTGGTACTAATCTCGGTCGCAAAGCCCTGGATGGTACCGCCGCCGTCGCCGTCGATGCCCCATTCGCTGATCGGGTTGCCCTGCTTCATGTTTTCGAGGGCAATCTTGTTCAGCGTCGGAGTAGCCGCTACCGTCTGAGTGACGGCCACCACCGTTGTTGTTGATGCGGTCGCAGCGAGGGTCATCGGCGCTGGCGCGGCGGACGCATCTTGCTCAGTGGTTCCCACGTCAGCCGTTGCCACGCCAGTGGTTCCGACGATTGCAGCCGAAAACGTCATGGCCGGAATACTCGACGTATCGGTCGTGCTTGAGACCGGCAGCGTGACGTCAGAGGCAACCGACAGAGAGGACTCTAGCGAGATCGCGGCAAGTGGTGTGGAAGGATCGGGGGGCAATACGGTACGGGGCTGAGCTGTCGTCTCTGGATCGGTAGCGGAGGAGCTTGCCGTCGATGTTGCATCGGTGGTCAACGTCCGGCTGGCTCCACCGGTGGCGTCGCTTGTGGAGGTAGCACTTGAAGCCGGCGACATTTGCGTCGCGGCTGGATCATTCGTCAAAGGAGACAGAGTGGTTTGCGATCCCGTGAGCGAGTTCACGGAGCCGACAGCGCTGGGATCAGTAATCTGCGGAGCACCGGCTGACGAACCAACAGCTGCGTTCGCGAGAAGAGCACCGCCCGTTGCCACTGCGCTGTAAACCGTCGACGTGCCGCCGAACGCGCTCAGATAGTCACGGTTCTTGATGTTGATCCTCAGCATGAAATCCACCCCCAGTCGCAAATGCAGCAGGTGTCAATCGTGTCATGTTTGCCGCGAAAGTGTACGACAGCAATGAGCGGTACTCGACGTTGCAGACCCTACGCCGATAGGATGATATGGCACTCGCCGACCTGAGCTAGCGAGGAATTGGTCGAGAAAACCGACATGCCTCGATGCTTGCATGTTGCCTCCGCGAAATGATCCGGAAGCACGCTTCAGGCTCGTCTATAGTTCATTTTTCCAGGTTGCTCAGGCGCTGCTACAGATCGAGACTAAGTAACTAAACGCTCATCGCCGCAGCGAGCGAAGGCGATGAAGCGAGCTGCACAATTGGGGGGATCCAGGTGCCGTATCACTTCGATTGGAGGCCGGGAATCGGTGATCCCACGATTGGCGGATGGATTACCGTCGCACTCTACTTTGTTGCATGCGTGAGCTGCCGCAGGACGATGGCAACCGTCCTTTCACCTGGCTCGAGCAAGCAGTTTGACGGCTTCATCTGGCGTGGAATTGCCATCATGCTTTTCTTACTGGGCATAAACAAGCAACTCGACATCCAGTCCGCTTTCACGGAGATTGGCCGAATGATCGCTGCATCAGAAGGGTGGTATGGCGAGCGTCGAGCGGTACAATTCTACTTTATCGTCGGCATTGCCGCCCTTTGGGCGGTTGCGTTGCCAATAGCTGGTTTTTGCCCAAGAAAACTATCGCACCAAACTTGGCTGGCCCTCGCGGGATCGATGCTTGTGGTGGGCTACGTCGTCATTCGAGCAGGATCTTTTTATCATTTCGACCAGTTCATCGGCAGCCACCTATGGGGCCTCAAGTGTAACTGGGTCCTTGAGATGACGGGTATTGTCATCGTGCTGCTCGCGAGCGAATGGCGGCGAGCAGAACTCCATCGTCAGATGCGGCGACAGACGATTCTCCAATAGACGATGCGATGATCAGCGCATTTCGCGGACTTAGCGGGCGCGGCCCAGCATTGATCCGTCTCTGTCAAAAGAGAACGAACGCCGCAAATTCAATCCAAGGGTCTGCGTAAGGCAGAGACCGAGAAATGTCGGGTCCCTAGCACGCTCATGCGCTCGTTCCACAGGATGTTCCCAATATACAAACGCGGGCAAGTGTAGGCGAACCCAACAGCGACTTCGACCAAGACCGTCATAAAAGTTTCATCCGGCACTGCCGGCGGGAGGCTTGCACGCTTTTGCAGCAATATGCAAAATCTTGCAAATGGAGATCGAGCCGTGTCCGCAAAAGTGTTTGTGAGCAGCCAGGAAGTGGCTGAAAAGGCGGGGTCTCACGATCTGCGGTGTCGCGGACATTTACGCCGGGCGCCAGCGTGTCCCAAGAGACGCGCCGGCGCGTGCTCGAAGCAGCCGAGGCGCTTGGGTACCACATCAATGAACTTGCTCGCGGTCTCATGCGAAATGAGAGCGGCATCGTCTGCCTGATCGTCTCCGACGTTGCAACGCCCTACCGTTCTGCCCTTTTTGGAACAGCTTACACTGCTGGTTCAGAACGCTGGCAAGGTCGCGATGCTTGTCAATACGGACCGTGCCGATGGCAGTGTTGATCGTACTCTCAGGCAAGCGATCCGTTATCGCGCGGATGCGTCAATCATTCTCTCCGGCATGCCTGATAAGTCCATTGCCGAGCTTTACCTGCGCAACGGGCAGCGTCTCGTCCTTATCAATCGCGACGATGCGCAGCCCGGCCCGCTGCGGATCAACCTCGATGACTACGAGGACGCCGGACGCGTGGTGACGGCGCTCGTCCGGGCCGGATGTCGAAAGCTCGAATTCGCCAAGTCCAACGCGGGAACACCGAGCCTCATAGCCAGAGAGCGGGGCTTCATCGCTGCGGCAAGGGCCCTTGGAATGGAGGTTTCAGTCGAGCGTCATGGGTGGACGGGCTGCGAAGCGGGCAGGGTCCTGGCTCAGCGAATATTGACGCGCGCAGAGCGCCCGGATGCGGTCTTCTGCGCAACCGACCTCCTGGCTTGCGGTTTCATGGACGCAACGCGTCAATACCGGGCGAGTTATGCATCGCGGGCTTCGACGATATCGAGCAGGCCTCGTGGTCTTCCTACGACCTGACAACCGTTGGCCGTTTTCTACGATCGCTTCAAACGCAGTCGAATGGTTTTCGAGGGCCACAGTCGGAGAATGGGGTGCAGTCGATCAAGCTTCATGCCGAACTGATCTGGCGGGGATCAATCAGGGGGGCATAGCGCCCACGGCCTCTCAGAATAACGGGAGGTTGCTCCACTGTGCCAGGTACCACCCGGCCCAGATGGCAGGTGCCAGAAACGACGCGTAGGGGATGCGAGCCGTTGCGGGCCAATGGCCCTGGTGCCTGCTTTTGGCGAGAACAAAAAGAAGTGCGGCAAGGGTACCGAGAAAGACGACAAGGGCGAATTGCTGCCATCCGACCCATACGCCGGCAGCCGCACCGAGCTTTACGTCGCCAAGCCCAAGTCCCTCGATACCACGCAGCCTCAAGTAAACCTCACGTACCAGAAGCAGTGATCCGCCGGTGAGCGCTGCATCTGCAATGATACCAAGCAATGACCTCTCCACATCGTCACCCAGCGGATCGAGACCGAGCAGGAATGCGCCGACCCCGATCGCTGCCAGCGCGAGATTCAGAAGGTTAGGAACCCTGAAATTGAGCCAGTCCTCGATTGTAACCAAGGTCACCAGGGCGGCAAGCACCGCGCCGAGGGTTGCGCGCGGCAATGGCAGGGTCGTCAATCCGACCACAAGGGCAGCCAGTGCCGCGATCGCCACTGCTGCCAGACGTGTATCGATGGTTTTTGGCCACTGCACTATTTGACCTTGCGCCCGCCCATTCCCCACATTTTCGACTGCAGCTCCTCGGCGACGCTTTGCGCATCGCGACCGTCACGAATGACCATGGGCCTGATCAGGATCAGAAGCTCTGTCCGGGTATTGGCGCGGTTCTTGCTGCCGAACAGATTGCCGACGACCTTCATCCGATTGAGGCCCGGGATGCCGTCCTTTGCGCGCTGTGCCTGTTCGCTGATCAAGCCGCCGAGCAGCACGGTCTGGCCGTCGACGACGGACACGGAACTCGAAATGCTCCGGTTGGAAATCGTCGGCGTCAGGCTGTCCGGCGACGAAGACGAGGAGATCTCCTGTTCGATGCGCATTGCTACGACACCGTTCTCGGCGATGCGTGGGCGGACATTCATGATGATGCCGGTATCGCGATATTGCACCTCGTTGCTGACAGGCGCATCAGCCGCGTCTACAGGGGTAACGGTGCGCGTGATGATCGGGATCTGGTCGCCGACCTGGAAGCGCGCAACTTCGTTTTCCAGCACGACGAGAGACGGGGACGACAGGATCTGAACGTCTGTGACCTTGTCGAGGGCGCTGATGATGATGTCAGGGCTGCTTTCGGAGCCAAGAACGAAATTGAAGCCGGGCACTTCGCGCGCGATATTGTCGGCGAGCACGTTGAAGAGGCCAACCGAACCGTTGTCCGATCCCGCTCCGAGGTGATGGCTCTTGACGAAATACTGGACGCCGAAACGCATGTCGTCGGTCAGGCGCACTTCGGCCATCGTGACGCTGATTGCCACCTGTAACTGCGGCACGTCAATCCGGGTCAGCGCACCGAGCACCCGCTGGCGCATTTCGAGATCGCCGTAGATCACAATGGAATTGTTCGAAGGGTCGGCACGAATGCGCACCGCGTCGGCACCGAGTTCGTTTGATGTCGGTTGACCGAAGCGCGCAGGATCGATCTCGGCCGTGTCGGTTCCGCCGCCGCCGGTTTGGCCGGCACTTGCCTCGGCTGGCTGGGCAGCAGCATCGGCGGTGTCAGCAGACGCTGGAGTTGCCCCTGGTTTTTCTTCGCTTTCCGTGTCGTCGCCAGTCGAGAACAGCTTTTGCAGCAGCTCGGCAATCTTCGTCGCGTCCCGGTATTTCACGCGGTAGACATGCACGCTCTGCCCGAAATCGGGGTTTTCCCGGTCGAGCCGACGAACCCATGTCTGCGCGCGCTCCGTCAGCGTGCGGCTTTGCGACACCGCCAGAATTGCGCGAAGACGCGGCATCGGCATGAACTGGATTGCACCGTTCTCGCTGCCCTTGGCCGCGAATATGCGTTCGAGTTCAGGTATAACAGCCTCGGGCCGGGCATTCTGCAGTGGTAGAATGCCAACCGCCTGATCCTTCATCCAGTCGACATCGAACGCGCCTGCCGTTTCGATCGCGGCCTGGCGGTCAGCACCACTGCCGGCGATGACCAGCAGATTGCGTGTCGTTTCCACACGAATTGCGCCAGGCCTTGCGCCGAAGCCATCGATCAGACGGGCAAGCGTCTGTGCGCCGATATAGCGGACGGGAAGGATGGTGATGCCGAAGCCAGGGCCGCTTCCCCTGACCGTTGTCTGCCCAGCTACGGCCGAACCGGCTTCAACGATCTGGTAGGCGTTGCCACGCTTCACGAGGTCGGCGCCATTCATGTTCAGGAGCGTTTCCAGGATCGACAGCAGTTCGCCCTTTGCGACCGGGCGGGCCGTCGAAAGCGTCACCGAGCCCGAGACCTTCGGATCGATCGTATAGGTCTGGCCAAGCGTGTCGCCGAGGATTGCCTGAACCACTTCACGCAGCTCTGCGCCCTGGAAGTTCAGGTTGACCTCGCCTGCGGCCGGGGTCTGCCCCGTATGGATAGGGTCTACGACCCCATCGCCCGGCGTCACAAATGTAACTGCCTGGAGGGGGCCCGAGCTCGTTGCGTTGTGAGACGCCACCGATCCGTCAGGGCGCGGCGAACGAGCGGACAGGTCTGCATTCGTCACGGAACCGAGGATAGACTTGGGGCTATCCATGGAACCATGATCGGGCAGCACGCATCCGGTGGCCAACACACACCATCCGAACAGCAGGCCTGCACGACCAATTGCACTGCTAGGTCCCATCTCCCCTCAACTGATTCTCTAGCTTCCAGTATCCGAACCTAGCATTTTTCAGGGGGCGCGTTATCGCTAATGGCGACTATGCACATCTTACAGTAGGCAAACCGTAACGGCCTGATATCTTACCCAAAGGTCGGCATGGACTTGTCGTTCAACTTGGCGGACGCTGTTGCAAATCGCAGGAAGGACGCAGCGCAGACGAGGCGATATCTGGATGGCCACTGCAACGACGTTGACGGACTTTGTCCGATATCTGACGACGAACGATAATCTGGTCGGGCCATCCGAGAGGGTGTCGCTTGAGCGGATGCTGAAGGCTCCCCCTTCGAGCTACAGTCAAATCTGGGAGACCGGCGTACTGTCGGGAGATCAGCTCGCCGAGGCAATTGGCGAATTTCACGGGCTCGGTCGCGCCGCCGTCGACCAGATAGAGTTCCGGCCCGAGCTTACCGCCGATCTGTCGCCGCGATTCCTGCGCGCGGCATGGGCGCTTCCGGCACTGGAGAAGGGCCAGCAGATTCTGGTGATCGCCGACCCGACACGCGAGGAGGCGATCGAGGCGGCGGCGGCCGCGCTCGGACAACGCGTGGAAATGAGAGTGGCGACGTTCGAAGAGATGGCGATGCTTTTCGAACGGTTGCTTTCTAAGGATCGGGCAAACGTCCTTTCGCCTGCCGACCAAACGGCAGCGCGCTCGCAGAGTGCGGCCGAAGAGGATCTTGATCGCCTTCATGATCTCGCGAGCGGCGCGCCCATCGTCAGGGCCGTCGACCAATTGCTGGAAACCGCGTTGAACTTGTCGGCAACCGATATCCACATCGAGCCCCAGCCGGATGGCGTGCGGGTGCGAATGCGGGTGGATGGCATGCTGAGGACCATGCAGCCGCTCTCGAACGATATCGCTCGTGGTGTCGTTTCACGCATCAAGATTCTCGCCGGACTCAACATCGCCGAGCACCGGCTGCCGCAGGACGGGCGCGCTCGTATCACCATCAACACGACGCGCGCCGATTTTCGTGTAGCGACGATGCCAACCTTGCATGGCGAGGCGCTTGTTGCCCGAATTCTCGTCAAGGGTGCCGAGGCACTTGATCTTTCCCGACTTGGCATGGCCGCCCGCGATTTTTCTATTCTGCGCACCCAGATCGCCGAGCCGCATGGGCTGATCGTCGTTGCCGGCCCGACGGGGTGCGGCAAGACGACGACGCTGACGGCGGCGCTCTCCAGCCTCAACAGTCCCGAACGCAAGATCATGACCATCGAGGATCCGATCGAGTATCAGATCGCCGGCGTAAGCCAGACGCAGGTGAAGCCATCGATCAATCTGACCTTCGCGAATGCGATGCGCTCCTTCCTGCGCCAGGACCCCGACATCATGATGGTCGGCGAGATGCGTGACAGCGAAACCGCGTCGATCGGCATCCAGGCAGCGCTCACGGGGCATCTAGTGCTTACGACGCTGCACACCAACAGCGCAGCCGATGCGATCATCCGGCTGATGGATCTCGGCGTCGAAACCTTCCTCCTTGCGTCCGCCTTGCGGTGTGTCATCGCACAGCGACTTGTCCGCAGGCTCTGCGAACGCTGCAGGGCGCCTGTGAACGATGGTGCCGGCGCTGAGCATGCCGCCCTTGCGCGTCGCGGCTTCGTCCCGCGCCCTGGGGACAGCTATTTCCGTGCAGTCGGTTGTGCCTATTGTGGGGAAAGCGGTTATCGAGGACGCGTCGGGATATTCGAGGTCCTGCCCGTCGATGCCGAGCTCAGCGGGCTCATGCGCGATGACGTCGATCCCCAGAAAATCCAGACAGCGGCGGTGCGTGCCGGCATGACCACGATGCTCGACGATGGCTTTGCGAAATACCGAAAGGGCATCACGTCGATCGAGGAGGTTCTGCGCGTTACGATCTGAGCGTTAAGATCTGACGGGCGCTATTGGGTCGGGGCAAACATCCGATAGTCCTGGCGCTGGCCGTTCTGTTCGAGCTTGATCGTACGGTTGTCGACGATGGAGACGACCCAGTTCTGAAGCCTGTCGCCGTCCTTCAGGCGATGGATCTGGCCGCTCGCGGGGTCCTGCAGGAGTGCCTGGCGGTTGCCGCTGATCGAAATGATCCCCACGAGCTTTATCTCAGGTGCAGATGGCGACGTTTCGGAGACACTGGCAATGACTGGCGCAACGTCTACGACCGGCTCATCAGCGACCGGGGGCTGCCTTGAGGGTGAAAACAGCGGGTGAAGCCGGGTCGCTTCGAGCTTATCAAGGGTCACGCCACTCAGCCACGGCGTCGCTGGAGCGCTGGGCTCCGATTGGGACAGAGCCGCGCCCGCCATCGCCACCAGGGCGACGCCCGTCACAATTCCAGATCTTTTCAAGCCGGTCACAGCTTGCTCCTTCGCCAGTAGCCCTCGACCGAGGCTGAAACGCGCAGTACAGGCGGCTCCCTGCTGCTGACGCTTGTTTCCGCGCTCTCGATCGTGATCGATTTGAAGAGCAGGGCTGTCGGGTTGCTTTCCGTCGCAAAGAGAATTTGCTGCAGCGGCTCCGTGGTCGTCTCAAACAGAACGCGCATTTCGACGGCGCCGTCGTCGGGTGCATCCTCTCCGGGGTCGACGAATTCAAACTGAGCGATCTTTGCTCCGGTCTCGCCGATCACATCGGTCATCAGGCGTTGCAATTCGGCGGCTGCGACAGCCGGCGTGTCGCCTGGCAGGTAGATCGCGGCACCATCGCCGTCTTTGTCATCCGTGTTGCCTTCGAGCGCCGCGAGCCTGGTTTTGAGTGCCTCCAGGGACAGCCGCTGCTCGGCATTTTCCTGCGACAGCCCACGTGCTTCCATCACGCTCCATGCCGCTATCGCCCCAGGAACGAAAAACAGGCCAGCGAGCACAGCAATCGTTGCCATTCTGACGTTTCTCGCGGCGCCCTGCTTCCGGTTCATTGTGTTTTGGCTCCTGCAAGATGGGCCAGGATTTCGAACCGCTCTTTGCCGTTGTCGCCATCGCGGACGACCGGCGCGGAGAAATTTGCGGCTTCGAGCATCTCTGAGTCTTCGATGATACTGATCAGCCGCGCGGCATTGGCGGAAAATCCTGCAATACGCACATTTCGATCTGCAACATCAAGCGTGGTGAGATAGGTCGTATCGGGGATGATCTTCGAGAGTTCATCGATCAGGACAACCATGGAGGCGGCATCCCATTTGCGCGCCAGTTTCGCGCTGGAACTGTCGGCCTGTTCCGCCTTCTGACGCGCCTTGTCAATCGTGCCGCGAAGGCTGGCGAGGGAGGCTTCTATCTGCTTTTTCTCCTGCGTTGCCTGTTGGAGCTGAAAGCCGCCAACTGACAGCATGGCTGCCCCAATTGCCGCGAGGACGCAAAGGGACGCGAGAGCGATGCGCGTACGTCTCGCCGTAAGTGCCGCTTTCGCGCCCGGTAACAGATTGATCCTACTCGACTTCGCGAGTGGATCGGTCGCAAGTCCGACGACGACGGGCTTGATGCCGACAGCCTCGAGGGGATCGATCGCCGACCGCATCGCAGCGAGCGAGACCGCGACGACGCGAACATCTAGCTGATCGGCGGTGTCGGTCGCTTCGCCGTCCTCAAGATCGTAGTCGAACGTCATCTTGTCCGCGGGCCATGGAAGAAGCTGTTCGAGCTGATGGCGGATGATCGCATCGACATGGTGTCTGCTTGCCGCCGGGAGTTTGAGCGATCGCACGACCGAACGATCCGCGCCAAGCCGCATTTCGACTGGCTGTGTTCCGACGACGCTGCTAAGCCAGCCGAGCTCATCACGGGGTCCCTCGGCCTTGTGGATCGGCCCCGCCCTGGAGACGCGGTAGCAAACGAGCCTCGCCGGCTCCTCGACAACGAGAAATGTTCCACGGTTCCTGCGGGGGATGTTCGCTGCGGCCTGCCAGGAAACCATCTCGCCGAGCAAGGCTGAAAAGCTTCGTTTGATCGATGTGGTTATCCCGGTCATTCGATACATCTCGCCATCAACGTCCCCCCGATCCGGTAAATGTCCAGGCATAGACGACATAGCCTTTGGGGGTGTCGGTTGCGTCGGCGACGACCATCTCGGCGGTTCCGACCCGGCCGCTTTTGCTGTGGGCAACGAGGTTCACGCGAAAGACGGTCGGCCTCTCCACCGTGAGGAAGCCTTCATATCTCTTTACCAGGGCACGCCGCTCGTCGCTGTCTTCGTCGTTACGCAACGCTGCAATGGTCGTGGCGTCCGCCTCGCTCATACCCGGGATCGCAAGCAGCGCCTTCCGGGAGGCCGCTCCCGGATCAAGCATGCCAGTCCGGTTGTGCACCGTGAGAAACGACTCGAGTTTCATGTAGTCATTCTCGCTCAGTCCCTTGAGAAAGCGCAACTCGCCAACCGACTGGAATTTTGCGTTCATGGGCAGGCCGCGCGCTCCGTTTCCCCTGTAGTCGGAGCGCTCGGCGCCTTCGGGTGTCCGCTCGTCGTCTCCGTCGCGCCAGTCAACCACCCGTGCCGCAAACGCGTCGGGGGAAAGCGACTGGCCATCGACTGCCTTGAATAGCCCTTTCAGCAGTTCGGGCGGAGAGGCATTGAGATCGAGCCGTCCTGCTTCTGCGGCAACCTGCAGGGTGACACTTCCGGTCGAAAGCGTGATGATGCGGCCGTCGACGAATGCAGCGTCTCTGTCTGAGGTAAAAAGAAGGTAGGCGGACGCCGTGGCGCCGCTGTCGAGCAGGTTCTCGGTCACGAGATCGTCCACGCCCAGACGCGTGAGAACCAGGGTCGGCTGCGCCGACAGCACCAACGTCGATACGATTCCTGCCAGCAAGCCGCATACGACAAGGGTTGCCAGCGTGACATATCCGCCATCACGTCGCATCTGGACCTCCCTCGCAGCTCGCGCCTTCCGGGCATAGCCGTGGCGGATCGACATGGGGGGAAACCACCAGCGTCAAAGGTGCGCGCCGCGAATCCGACTTGCTCCATATCTGCAGGCGAATGACATCGGGAAGCGTCGGGCGATCGGACCAGGAATTGCTCCACACGAAGCCTTTCCGGGTGTTTTCAGCAAACGAGAAGCGATAGTCCCATGCTCCCTGCAGCAGTGCTGTCGGCGGAGCGGCGCTCACCTTTTCAAAACTGGTTGCCGAGGGAAATCGCGCGAGGGCAGACCGGACGAGAGCGCCAGATCTGACTGAAATCCAGACCAGTTGATCGGATGCGGAGCCGGTCGCGAGACCGACTGCAGTTTCACTGCCATAAAACAGGAGGGGCGCGCCTGCCTGCTCGCTGGTCTTGATGGCAGCAACCTCTGACAGGTCGCGCCTGAGGGCAGTGAGCCCTGTGGCAAGACGCTCGATGTTTCCGGCGTCGCGACTGGCCGCTGCAGAAGACCGGGTCACGAGATAGGCCGACAACAGCAGCGCCTGAAAGACGAGCGCGCTGAGCAGGAGGACAACCAGGGCCTCCAGCATGGCAAAACCACCCTCTGAACTCTTGCGCTCCTTCCTCATTCAGCCACTCCGACCAACAGTCGATCGACCGCCAACCGTCGCGAAGACGATACGTCGACGGAAAGCCTCGCCTCGAGCAGTGTCTGTCCCTCCGGCCCCCGCCCATCGGCCTCGGGAGATCGTGTGATGACGGCACGCCACCTGCGTCCGTGGCTCACGCCAGCAAACGTGCCGGGACGAACGATCTTTCCCTGCAGTTCCTCGGCGAGGACTTCCTCGGCGACCAGCCGTGCTTCGAGCCAGGCATGCGATTGAACGACGGAGGCGCGCGCCGAGACCAGGCTTCTCGGGACCACGTATAGAACAGCTGCGAGGATGGCGACGGCCACCAGAACCTCAAGCAGCGTAAATCCTTGATCGCGCCGGTCGTGTGCATTCGGGGCACTCTTAGTGGGGGCCGCACACATGCCGGGCCTCATTCGAGTGCTGACAGCGCAATGCCTGACGTCAGCGAGTTCACCGAGATGCGGAAGGTCGCGCTCGGTCCCGAGATATCGAAGGTCCCGCCGGAGGAGCGGCCATTGGCCTGAAAGGATACCATGCGACCGTGCGCGGCGCGCTCCACCCGGATCGCAGATCCTTCCCGCAGCATGACCCGTCTTGCGGAGGAACCGGACAGGACCGTGCCGCGACGCGTGTCGATGGTCGATACGACGGTGCGGCCTTCCGCCATCGCGATGTTCCGGTCCTGTCGCAGGAGTGCCGCGATCTCCGCTGCCTGAACCTTCAGGCTCATCGCCTGCCCGGCGTTGATCATGTAGGGCAGTGCCATCGCCGCCACGAAGGCAATGATTGCGAGTGCTGCCAGAAGTTCCAGCAGCGCAAAACCGCCATCACTCGAAGAATGACTACTGGATCGCGATGTCTGCGGCATTGTCGGCCCCCCCTTCAACGCCATCGGCACCAAAGGAAATGATCTGGGGTCGCCCCTTGTCACCAATGCGGTATTGATATTCGTGGCCCCAAGGATCCAGCGGAACCGAGGCCTGCTGGATATAAGGGCCCTTCCAGCGCTTGATCGCCGAGCCGCTGACCAGCGCGGTTAGGCCCTCTCGTTCTGTGGGGTAGCGCGAGGTGTCGAGGTAGAAGAGATCGAAAGCCGAGGTCAGGGCTTCGATTTGCAGCCGTGCGGCACGCACACGAGCCTCCGAGAGGTAACCAAGAACGCGCGGAGCAGCAATGCCAGCAACCAGGCTGAGGATCACGAGCACGACCAGCAATTCCAGCAGGGTGAAGCCTCCGTCGCCCCTTACCGTGCGGCGCCGGGGAGATTTGCGGGTGGTCGGTAGTGGGTGTTGCAGCGGCTTTTTCATGGCGGTCACATCAGTAGATCGTTCAGGCTGAGCAAAGCCGTGATGACCGAAACGATGATCCAGGCGATCAGGGCACTGACAGTCAGCAGAACCAGCGGGCCGATGATCGCTGTGGCACGGGCAATCGAGCGGTCGAGCCGGGTCTCGTAGTAGGTTGCAACACGCAGCGCGGCCTTGCCGGTGTCTCCGGTGGTTTCTCCGACCCGAAGCATCTGCAGGCCGTAGGGCGGAAGGAAGGAAACGCGGGAAAGGGCATCGGTGAGCTGACTGCCGTCTCTGACCCTTGCCAGAACTTCGGCCACGACCTCTGCGGAGTGCTCGTCACGCATCAAGCCGCGTATAAGGCGAAGGGATGTCGGCAGATCGACGCCACTCTTGTTCAGCATGGCAAATGTCGAACAGAAGACGACGGCGCGCTCCTGCATCAGCAGCGTATCGAAGCCTGGGAGATAACCGAGCAGGGAGAGGAGGATCGACTTTGCCGTCTTGCTGCGGGTGATGACGAGGGCAAGGCAGAGCGCACCGACACCGATGGCCGATATCAGCGTGCTGTTGGCCGCGACCGCGCGCGACAGGGTAAAGACGATCGAGGTCGATGCCTTCGCGTCCGCGCCCATGCCGACCAGCGCGTTGTCGAATTCGGGAATGACGACGGTCAGAACGAAAAACAGGACGCCCACGGCTGCAAGGACCAGAAATGCAGGATAGGCGAGTGCCGAGGTCAGGCGGCGTCTGAGTTCCCGACCCCGCCGCCGCTCCTGGGCAATCACCTGCAGCGTGACGTCAAGGTTGCCGGCAACCTCGGCGACCTCGACCATCTTGATATAGGTCGGTGGAAATGCCGCCGGATAGGCCTCGATCGCTTCGGCGAAGCTGTGTCCCTTTGAAACCACGTCCAGAAGCGAACGCGTCATGTTGCCGAGCGCATGCCGCTTTGTCGATTGATGGATGATCTGTAACGCCCGGTCCAGGGCAACACTTGCAGAAAGGAGGGCAGCGAGATCTTCCGTGAAAGCTGTTACATCGTCGTAGGACGGAGTCGACTGGAACGACAGGCCCAGTCCTGCGCCTGTTTTCTTCACTTCCTCTATATCAATTGGAAACAGGGACCGACGCTCAAGCTCCGCGGCCATCAGCGCGCTGGAGTTTGCCTGCAGAATACCCTCGAGCATGTGCCCCGAGAGATCGATCGCCCGGTACCTGAAGTTTGGCATTTTCGTACATCGCCCCTGATGCGTCGAAAATTCATACAGTATCGATCGAGTTCATATCTGGAAATAAGTACAGGGTAATTATACGAAATTCGGGAAAACATTCAACCGTCCCACTATTTAGAAAATATAAATTCGACGGTTTGTTTCTGAAAAAATCTGAATATTTTAAAAATACTACGATCCTGTTTGTTTTCACAAGTTTTAGGGTGTATTGTAGGGCCACCGTCACGCATTGATGGAACTCGTTACATTTGATTGGGGGCTGGTCGAATGTATATCTCTAAAAACGCGTCAAGAATCCGTCAACGAGAAGCACAACTTGCTCGAGATAATCGGGCAGAGATAGTTTGGGCATTGAACCAGGGGCAGGTCACCCGTCGAGAATTACTCAAATGGGGGATCTTTACGGCAAGCGGATATCTCGCCTGCAAGAACGGGCTAAGCCCGTTTGCAACGAGCGCCTATGCGTCGGTTCCGACAGGAACACCGCGAACACCGCTGTTCGGCATCCAGAAATTTTCTCAGCCGATGCATCGGCTGAACCATCTGAAACCGTTGCCGATCACACGGACGGCTGAGGGCCATGCGGCCTTTCCGGCCGGCCTTGGCGAACGGCCGGCCAAGCGGCTTTCCTATCACACGGATTTTTCCGCTGACCCCGCGAATGGGGCGTTTATCAATCCGCTGACGCATCACGGGCCGATCGAGGGGCGTCCGCCCGGCGAAGTGTTCGCGCACCAGCGATGGGACGAGTTCTTCCCCAAGGTCGGCTACATCATGCGGCTTGGCCAGATTTCGCAAACGGGCGGCCACAGCTATTTCCACGACCATTTCCCGGTACAGGAGCCGAACAGCTGCTGGACCTATGCGTCGGGTCGCGCTGGCGAATGCGGCTTGCCGCCATTCCTGATCAAGGGGCGCTATGGCGAGCCGATCATCACGCGCATCTACAATGACCTGCCGACCGACCGGAAGGCAAACAACGGCTTCGGGCGCAATGAAACCCAGTTGCATTTCCATAACGCTCATAACGGTGCGGAAAGCGACGGAGCCGCGAATGTGCATCACTTCCCCGGTACGTTCTACGACTACCGCTGGAGTACGGCGCTGGCGCGGCGCGACAAGATCAATACCCAGGCCGGCGACCCGCGTGCTTCCGGTCCCGACGACAATATCGGCCTCGTAAATGTGGCTGGTGATTTCCGCGAACTGCAGGGAACGATGTGGGCGCACGACCACCGCTTCTTCTTCACGGCGGAAAACGTCTACAAGGGCAACCTTGGCGCCATCAATTACTACAGCGGCCCGGACCGGGGCAATGAAGAGCTGAATGACGGCGTCAATCTGCGCCTGCCAAGCGGCAAGCTTCTCGGATGGGGTAACACCGACTTCGACGTCAATCTGATCTTCTCGGACTGCGCCTGCGACGCCGGCGGTCAGCTCTACTTCGACATCTTCGACACCGACGGCATGCTGGGCGACGTCCCGCTCGTCAACTTCGGGTTCGCACCCTTCTTCGAGGTGCTGCCACGCAAGTACAGATTCCGCGTCCTGAACGCGTGCATGTCACGCTTCCTGAAGCTCGGACTGGCCGATGCCAGGGGTAATCCGGTTCCCATCAAGTTCATTGCCAACGACGGCAACCTCGTTGTCACACCGTTGACGATTCCGGCTCTGCCAGTGCAGGGGATCGCCGAACGCTACGACTTCGTTGTTGATTTCTCTGGCTTCAAGATCGGCGATCGCATCAAGGTCGTCAATCATCTGCGCCATGAAGATGGGCGACGCCCCAAGGAAGAGCTTAGTCTCGCAAAGGCGTTACAGGGTACGCCGGACGATCCGGTCGTCGGGCCGATGCTGGAGTTCCGCATCGTCGGGGCTGTTGAAAGCGTCGATGTCCCGGGCGTCATTCTTCGCGCCACCGATCCCGACAAGAGCCAGGTTCCAGCAACGCTCACGGAACAAATTCCGATCGTGACGCCGGTGCGCACGCGCATGGTCGAATTCGGCAGGGCGGGAACCGGGGACTCGCGTGGGCCGAATGGCTGCACGCCGGATTGCGGTGAGACCGTGACCTTCCCATGGACCATTCGCATCAACGGCGAGACGGCGCATTCGATGAACGCCAACCGGATTTCCCTGCTCATTCCCAAGGCCGGGGAAGTGGAGCACTGGACCTACAAGAACGGCGGCGGCGGCTGGGATCATCCCATTCACCTGCATTTCGAGGAAGGCATCACCATGCTGCGGAATGGCCAGGCTCCGCCACCGACCGAGAACCTGCAGCGGAAGGACGTCTGGCGGCTTGGAGAAAGCGGCAGCGTGACGTTCCAGATCCAGTTCGGCGAGTTTGGTGGGTCCTACGTGAACCATTGCCACAACACGGTGCACGAAGACTTCGCGATGCTGGCGCGCATTCAGTTGCTGACTGGCGTTGCGGGGACGCCGCAGGCAGCGGTGACGCCAACGCCCAATCCGACCGAGTATGGCGTCTTCTTCACCACGCCGGAAATATTGCCTGAAGGTGCGCCAAAGGGGTGGACGAATACCCAGCCGCAGATGCAGGCCCAGCTGAACACCAATCCCCAACCATGACGGCTGCGCTGATTGCGCAGCCTTTCTCTGTTCGGGGTGTGGGTTTCCGGAGGTGTATTTATGAGACGTAGGCCCGTGGCCGTCCTGGCTATCGCTGCCATTCTGTCAGTTCTATGTGGCGGGGCTGCTTCCGCCGCTTCGCGTTGGGGAAAAGACTACTTTCCCAACGTCGAAGTCATCACCCAAACCGGCGACAGGGTGCATTTCTACGATGACCTGATTAAGGGCAAGATTGTCCTGATCAGTTTCATTTTCACCAGTTGTACCGATCTGTGCCCGCTGACGACGGCACGCATTACCCAGGTCGTTGACCGGATCCAGGACCAAATCGGCAAGAAGATCTTTGTGGTATCGATCACTGTCGATCCCGAAAACGACACACCTGAAAAGTTGAAGGCGTTCGCCGATGCCTTCTATAAGGGACCGGGCTGGACGTTCATCACCGGCAAGCCTGAGGACATACGCGCCATCAACGCAAAGCTTGGGAACAAAAGCAACGTTGCAACTGATCACCGCAACGAAATCGTGCTTGGCAACGACACCACCGGAGAGTGGGCAAGGAATTCGCCTTTCGCCGACATCGAGAGCGTGGAACTAGCGATCCGCGATATGGATCCGGCATGGCGCGAGGGGCATTACGCTCCCGCGCTATCGTTGGCTCCAGCCACAAATCAACAACAAGCCGGCCTGACGCTGGATCGCGAGCCGGGACAGGTTCTGTTCAAGAAGATCTGCGCACCGTGCCACACGGTAGGGGTCGGCGACCGTATCGGCCCGGATCTTCTCGATGTTACGGTCAGCCGCGATCCGGCATGGCTGAAGCGGATGATCATGAATCCTGTCCGGCTGAGGGCGGAGAAGGATCCAACGCTGGCCGAGCTCGACGCGAAGTTTAACGGTGTGCGCATGCCGAACCTTGGTATGTCGGAGGCGGATACCGCCGATCTCATATCATACCTGGCGACGAAATCGGCCGAAATAGCGGAGCTGCGCGCCCAACCCGAAGCGACGCATGTTCACCAACCTGACGATGCATCAGAACATCACGATCATGCTGGAATGATGCCTTCCAATCCTTAAAGGTGGCACGCGCCTTTTCCGTTTACCCGGCATGCGCGTTGAATGGGAAGCTCAACGCGTTCGGAAGATCCAAGGACGACTGCAGGTCACGCTCGTTGATGGACTTGCGGCGACCGACAGATCCATCCTGCATCAGATGCCGCGCGGCGATCATGCGGGCGGTCAAGGCCCGTTCAATCGGCTGGCTATTGGATCACGCATTCTAAGAAGCATGGCTTGCCGGTCCGAACTTGGTATCGCTCGACCATTGACAGCGCCTCCAGAAAGAACAAATAAGGAACAGTCTAAGGGAACGGAGACCAATGCCGGAGATCCATCCATTCAAGCGACTCCGTGCCTGGACGTTGCTCGCTGCTCGCGATCAGGGCCAGCTCATATCAATTACATGCGACTACTGTCGGGTGACGCATCGGTATTTCGCAACAGATCTCATCGAGCTTTGCGGCAACGTTACCCTCGACAAAGTCCTGCGACGGTTCAGATGTGAGAGATGCGGCAAGAAGAACTACCTGAACATGACCTTGCATGTTCCTCACGGAAGCGAGTTCGGGGACCTGCCAATTCGGCGGCTGCGTGAGGTCCGCACCACGAGGCTTCCGGTCTGGTGCGACGATCTCCTGCGTTAGCGCGACCGTGATGTCTTGACTGACCGATCTTTTATCGGGTTGTCCCAAAAACGAACGCAACCGCAGCGACGACGGCCATCGCAGTGATTGGTCTCTCGCGGATCGTGTTCTCGATGTCCTCGAGAACCCTGCGGGTTCTCACCCTGACGACGTCGACGGATCCCGCCGCTGCCCCGGATAGGGAATCCTTCACCGTTACGGCGTCGTGGCGCAACGTGCGGAATTTGTTTTGCACGATCTCCCGCTTGTCATGAGCCTCGGACCGGTCGACTCCCACGTCGTAAGGATCCGGTGCCGTGCTGACACGCGCGGCGCTTTCAACGTCGGTCCGGCCGGCCGGGATCGCCGTATGAGTGACGGAGACCGGATCAGACGCCGGGAAAGTGGATTCCAAACCAGCCTCGAGTTCTCCCTTGCGCGCGCGGCGGCGTTGCTGAGCCTGCTCATTGCGCATCGATTGTACTGCCGGGGATTTACCTGGATCGTCAGCCATGTCGTTGTCTCCTTGCATTGCGTGGAAACTTAAGCTCCCAGATGAAAAGAAGTTCCGGCGGAAAGACAATTCGTTAGAAAATCAGGCTGTTGAGGGTTACAGTCTGGAGGGTAGAAGGCCGCCTGGTCGGAGTGTTGTCCGTCGGTCAGCAGGGCCCCAGGGCCGACCTGGATCCGTGCGTCACCCGCCACGCAGGGAAAGGCGGCCTGAGACACGCGGCAGCGAGCGCCTGAGAGCCGCTTGGCGAACGACATGGCGTGGCGAGGCTTTGACATATATCGGAGCCGGTGGTGTTGCCAGCGTCGCTGCGACCTTTTGCTGAGGCCTTGTTCGTCCCGGCAGCGTCAGGGAACCATCCGAGCGAATATTGAGTTAACAGCATTCACGATACCGGGAGCGCAGCATGTTTGTCTCATCGCCCGTAGCAATTCGCCGGGTCGCCATCTCCTTTCACGACACCGATAACCGACAGATCGCCACAACGGTCTCCGAAATGACGGAATTGCTGCTCTCGAGCCGATGGCCGAAGAAGCCCAACGACACGCTTTGGCGAGACGCGCTGATGACATGCCTCCGCTCTCAGCAGGATGAAAAGAAGGCGAAACGTGCCCGCAAGGCTTTCGTCAAGGCAGCGCGCGGGGCAAGGATCACCGTCATCCCGAAACACTGAAGACCGGGGCGACCTTTAGCGCGGACGCTCGACGCGGTACCCGGTTGATTCTGCAGTCATGGCGATGACTTGAGCGCTCCTGCGATTGCTTTTGCCAGACGCTTCTTGCACCTGCAGACGGAATTCCTATCTGTGATGCGACCGCATTGCGGAGATGTGACATGGATAGTCAAACAAGCCACCTGACGATCGAAATCGTTCCTCCCCGACGTACGCGTCGCCGTTGTCCGGATTTTGTCCTGTGCTTGTGTTGCAATCGCCCGCATGCGCCATCCGAGATGGACGAAGACGGTTGCGGTATCTGTGATGAGTGTCTTGGCGTCAGCGACATGTCCTCGGCCCTCTCAGCATTCGAAGACACGTTCGAACAATTTCCCGATGGCTACATGGAGGGCGTTTTTGAGGGACGCCGCTGGAGTGCGACCGTACGCCGATCCTTGGACGGACGACGCACGTGGATGCTGGCCGAGGAGCTTGGCGGGAACGAGATCGTCAGCTTCAACTGGTATCGACTTTCCGAAGGACGTGGCGTTTTGAAACCCTGCGAGATGTCGGCGTCGAAGGTGATCGATTTTGTTCTCGGGTTTCGGATCGATCCGAACTGCGTTGAAGGCCAAAGCGCGCTTGCGCGGGTCGCTTGGCCGTCCGCCACTGGTTGAGACGGTGGCAGAAACCGGCCTGCCAATCCTGAACATCGAAAAACGCCGTTGCACACGAAAACAAGGGTGGCGGGGAAGCGATCCATCGATTGGCGAAATAATCCTGCCTGAGCGGCAATCCGGTCGGCTGGATCGTCTGTTGGCGCGGCACGCGGACCTATTTCCATTCAAAAAATCTGTCTGACGATAAAGGCCGACGTTGCGCGAGCACCTGAGCCCGCTCGGTTTCCTGCTGGTAGGCCACGGCATCCTCATCGCTGTTCAGCCCGACGAAATGCATCTTCGTCGATTCCGTCCTTGGTGCGCCCTTCTGGCGATAGACGAGATGCACCGCGCAGGTCGGATACTGCCAGCCACCGGTCAGAAATTCGGCCAACTGCCCGGCATTCTCCTGTTGCACCTGCCCGGAAAAGGCCAGGAACTGGCCGAGGCCGAAGAACCCGCTGAACAGCCCGTAAGCGTTTTGGGGTTGCATCTGCACGGCGCGACCGGTCGTGAAATCGCGCCGATAGCACAGGCCCTCCGTCTGCCCCTTCGCCTTTTTTTCCGTGTAGGTGACGAGGTTCCTCTGGGCGAGAAGTTCCATCGTCAACGCGAAGGTCTGATAGCGCCCCGCATCCTCGTGCAACCGGTCGATCCTGTCCTTCAGGTCAACGACGTAGTCCCGGTAAAATGCGGCTGTCATTCTCAACGCTCCGATTGTGATCAACGCGCTAGCTATCAGATAATCCGGCATCGCCAAACAGGGATGGAGATGAGGCAGGACGCCGCCGTCCTCAGATGTGCAGGGCGTGCCCCAGCGCCTTCAATGCCGCTTCCTGAAATGCTTCGCTGCGCGTCGGATGCGCATGGATCGTGCCTGCGATATCCTCCAGCCGTGCTCCCATCTCGATTGCGAGCGCAAAGCTTGCCGAGAGTTCGGAAACGCCGGCACCGACAGCCTGAACGCCAAGGACAAGACCGGTATCGGCTCGCGCGACCACACGCACGAAGCCGTCTTCTGCCAGCATCGTCATTGCGCGGCCATTTGCGCTGAACGGAAATTGTCCGACGCGGATGGCAAATCCCTGTGCGCGTGCCTCATCCGGTGACAGGCCGGCGGTGACGATTTCCGGATCCGTGAAGCAGATGGCTGGAATGCAACGTTTGTCCCACGCACGCTTTCGCCCGGCGACGATTTCGGCGACCATTTCGCCCTGCGCCATTGCGCGGTGCGCAAGCATCGGTTCTCCGGTGACATCACCAATTGCATAGACGCCACGCATCGAGGTGCGACAACGATCATCGATGCGCAGATAAGTGCCGCTCCGATCGAGGTCGAGTTCATCGATACCCGATCCCGCTGTCCTCGGTCGACGACCTGCTGTGACGAGCACACGATCAACCGGGAGGCGTTCGCTCCCGCCGTCCGACGTTTCGATCGACAGCGCATCGCCATCGAGACCCGTGGCCTTCGCACTCGTCAACAGCCGGATACCGAGCTCACCAAGCCGCCGTGCAATCGGCCGCACCAGGTCTGCATCATACTGCGGCAGGATCTGCGGCGTGGCTTCGACGACGGTAACCGCCGATCCCAGCTTGGCAAAGGCCGTGCCTAGTTCGAGGCCGATATAACCGCCTCCCACGACCACCAGGTTCTTCGGCAGCTCGCGAAGGGAAAGGGCCTCCGTCGAGGAAATGATCCTGCCACCGAAAGGCAGAGCTGCGAGCTCGACAGGCTCGGATCCCGTGGCAATGACCACCGTCTCGGCACGGATCACCTGGAGGCCGATCTCTGTCTCGACCTCGACCGTCTTGCCATCGCGGAAGGCGGCCCGACCATGAACGATCTTGACCCGTGCCTTTTGCAACAACGCGGTCACGCCGGCGTTCAGGCGGCCGACAATGCCGTCCTTCCAGCTCATGGTCCTTGCGAGATCGATCGACGCCGCTTCGACGCGAATGCCCATCGCGTTCCTGCCTTCAAGCATGTGTGCCGTCGCCGAAAACTCCTCGGCGGCGTGGATCAGGGCCTTCGAAGGGATACAGCCGACGTTGAGGCAAGTACCCCCGGGCTTGTCTGCCTCGACGATGACAGTATCGACGCCGAGCTGTCCGGCGCGAATGGCGCAGACATAACCTCCGGGGCCAGCACCGATGACAAGGAGTTTGCAGGTGATCTCTTTCATGGACCTAGCCTTCGATGAAGATGAGTGCCGGGGTTTCGAGCAGGAGCCGAACGCGCTGGACAAAGGTGGCTGCATCCCAGCCGTCGATGATCCGGTGATCAAAACTGGAGGAGAGATTCATCATCTTGCGCGGCACGAACTGGGTGCCATCCCAATGCGGACGGATGGCGATCTTGTTGACACCGACGATCGCCACCTCTGGATGATTGATCACGGGCGTTGACACGATACCGCCGAGCGCACCGAGGGAGCTGATCGTAATGGTCGAGCCGAAGAGTTCGTCGCGGGTGGCCGTGCCCGTGCGTGCGGCCTCGGCGAGCCTGCCCATTTCAATCGCGCAGTCAAAGATGCTGCGAGCCTCTGCGTGCTTTACGACCGGGACAACTAGTCCGGCTGGGGTCTGGGCGGCGATGCCGATGTGGACGGCGCCATGCCGGGTCAGGATGCCCTTGTCGTCATCGAAGGTTGCGTTGACGCTCGGTTGCTCGGCGACGGCCTTAACAATCGCCCGCATCAGGAACGGCAGGACGGTTAGCTTAGGGTGCTCCGGCTTGCGGTCGCGGTTCATGGTGTTGCGCAATTCCTCGAGCGCCGTCATGTCGACTTCCTCGACATAGGTGATGTGGGGAATGCGCGACGTCGACAGCGTCATCTTTTCGGCGATGCGGCGTCTGAGCCCGGTGAGCTTGACCTCCTCGGTCAACGTCTTCCTTGCCATCGCAGGCGCCTGCGGCGCGGTCTCGCCACGGGCAAGAAACTGCTCGACATCCTCGTGCAGGATCCGGCCTGCGGGGCCGGTCCCCTTGACCAGGCGAAGGTCCACGCCGCTATCGCGCGCGACGCGTCTGACGGAAGGCGATGCGATCGGTTTCTCGATATCCGAATTGTTCAGCCGGGCCCCGTCTCTCAAGGTCTTGTCGACTTCAGTTTTGTCGGACTGGGCCTGGTCTTTCTGCACCTGCTCGGGCCGCCCCCCGTCAACGCGTGCCTGATCAGCGCGTGCGGGAGAAGCACGCTTCGCCTCGACGCCACCATCCATTGGCTGCCCCGGGCTGACGGGAGCAACATCGGGAGCCTGCGCCTCGACCGGCCTTGCTGTCCCGTCGTCGGTCTCGATGCGGACGAGGGGGGCCTTGACGGCGATCTTGTCGCCGACCTCGGCGCCGAGCCAGACGATCGTTCCCGTGACAGGTGACGGGATTTCCACCGTCGCCTTGTCGGTCATGACTGCCGCGATCACCATGTCCTCGCGGACCGGGTCGCCCGCCTTCACATGCCATTCGACAAGCTCTGCCTCGGCGACACCTTCACCGACGTCAGGCATCTTGATGATGAACTCGCCCATTCCTCAGGCCTCCATGACTTCGGCAAGGGCTCGCCCGACGCGACCGGGGCCCGGGAAGTAGTCCCATTCCTGTGCATGCGGGTAGGGCGTGTCCCAGCCCGCCACGCGCACGACGGGGGCTTCCAGGTGATAGAAACAATGCTCCTGCACGAGAGAGGCGATTTCACCGCCGAATCCTGATGTCAGCGTGGCCTCATGCACGACCACGCAGCGCCCCGTCTTGTTGACCGATCGCACGATCGTCTCGAGGTCGAGCGGCAGCAGGCTGCGCAGGTCGATGACTTCAGCATTGATGCCTGTATCCTCGGCAGCGGCGAGCGCGACATGCACCATTGTGCCGTAAGCGATGACCGTCACAGCCGACCCCTCGCGGCGCACAGCCGCCTTGCCGATCGGAATTGCGTAGTGGCCCTCTGGCACTTCGCCGAGCTCATGCTTCGACCAGGGCGTCACGGGACGCTCATGATGGCCATCGAAGGGGCCGTTGTAGAGCCGCTTCGGTTCGAGGAACATGACAGGATCCGGATCCTCGATCGAGGCAATGAGAAGCCCTTTTGCATCATAGGGGTTTGACGGCACGACCACCTTCAGCCCGCAGACGTGGGTGAACAGCGCTTCCGGGCTCTGGCTGTGCGTCTGCCCACCGAAGATGCCGCCACCCGTTGGCATGCGAAGCACGATCGGACAGGTGAAATCACCATTCGAGCGATACCGGATGCGGGCTGCTTCCTGGGTAATCTGGTCGTAGGCCGGGTACATGTAATCGGCGAACTGGATCTCTACGCAGGGTTTCAGTCCATAGGCTGCCATGCCGATCGCCGTACCGACGATACCGGACTCGCTGATTGGCGCATCGAAGCAGCGTGTCTTGCCGTATTTTGCCTGAAGGCCTTGCGTGCATCGGAAGACGCCGCCGAAATAACCAACGTCCTCGCCAAACACGACGACATCATCATCGCGCGACATCGAAACATCCATGGCGCTGCGCACCGCTTCAATCATCGTCATCCTGGCCATGTCAGTAACCCGCCTTCTGCCGCTGCCGACGAATGTGTGGCGGCATCTCCGCATAGACGCCCTCGAAGATATCACGCACGGACGGCCTGCCTCCGGCATGGAGGGTACCATGCTGCTCGGCCTGCTTCTGCGCCTCGATGACCTCGTCCATGATTTCGGCTTCCATCTGGACATGGCGCTCTTCCGACCAGGCGCCCGTGACAATCAGGTGCTTTTTCAGACGCAGCACGGGGTCGCCGAGTGGCCAGGCCTCGGATTCCGTTTTTGGCCGATAGGCGCTTGGATCGTCGGAAGTCGAGTGAGCGCCTACACGATAGGTTACGTATTCGATCAAGGTCGGCCCGAGATTGCGCCTGGCGCGTTCCGCGGCCCAGCAGGCGACGGCATAGACGGCGAGATAATCGTTGCCGTCGACCCGCAATGCCGGAATGCCGAAGCCGAGCCCACGCGCCGCAAACGTCCCGGACCCTCCGCGCGCAATCCCCTGAAACGTCGAGATGGCCCACTGGTTGTTGACGATGTTGAGGATAACGGGCGCCTTGTAGGTCGAGGCGAAGACGAGGGCGGAATGAAAATCGGATTCGGCTGTCGAGCCGTCGCCGATCCATGCGGCGGCGATCCTGGTGTCATTCTTGATCGCCGATGCCATGGCCCAGCCGACGGCCTGGACATATTGCGTGGCAAGGTTGCCCGAGATGGTGAAGAAGCCATGCTCCTTCGACGAATACATGATCGGTAATTGGCGGCCCCGCAGCGGGTCGCTCTCGTTCGAGAAGATCTGGTTCATCATCTCGACCATGGGGTAGTCGTCAGCGATCAGGAGGCCGGCCTGGCGATAGGTCGGAAAATTCATGTCGCCCTTGCGCAGCGCCTTGCGGAAGGCACAACTGACGGCCTCCTCACCAAGATGCTGCATGTAGAAGGACGTCTTTCCCTGTCGCTGCGCCATCAGCATCCTGGCATCGAAGGCGCGCAGCTTCATCATGTTGAGAAGGCCGGTCAGCAAATCCTCATTTGACAACAGGCCGGCCCAGGGGCCGACGGCCTCTCCATCACGGTTCAGGACACGAATGATGGAATAGGCAAGGTCGCGAATATCCTCTGAGGCAACGTCAACGGCGGGGCGCGGCACTGCGCCAGCCTTTGCAATCTTCACATTGGAAAAATCCGGTTGTCCGCCCGGCCGGACGGCAGGTTCGGGCACATGCAAGCTCAGTTGAGCGGTATCCGTCATCGTCAATTTCCCTCCCGTTTGCGATGGCTGCTCCTCCCTTTACGCGGGGCATCGCACGATCATGTCTTACAGGTTGCGCGCGATCACCATTCGCTGCACGTCGCTGGTTCCTTCGTAAATCTGGCAGATGCGGACATCCCGATAGATCCGCTCCACCGGATAATCGGCCATGTAGCCATAGCCGCCATGGACCTGGATCGCGGCCGAGCAGACCCGCTCTGCCATTTCGGATGCAAAAAGCTTGGCCATCGACGCCTCCGACAGGCAGGGCAGACCGCTGTCGCGCAGCGCCGCTGCGTGGAAGACGAGCTGGCGGGCAGCTTCGATCTCGGTCGCCATGTCGGCAAGACGAAAGGCGACCGCCTGGTGTTCGATGATCGGTTTGCCGAACGACGTTCGCTCGCGCGCATAATCCCTGGCTGCCTCGAAGGCTGCGCAGGCCATGCCAACGGCCTGGGCACCAATGCCGATGCGCCCACCCTCGAGGTTCGCCAACGCGATTCTGTATCCCTCACCCTCGTCACCCAGCCTCAGGTCGGCGGGGATGCGCATGTCATTGAAGGCAATCTGGCAGGTGTCCGTCGAATGCAGCCCCAGTTTTTCCTCGACCCGGACAACCTCATATCCTTGTGTGTCGGTCGGGACGATGAAGGCGGTGATGCCCTTCTTTCCGGCGGAAGCGTCGGTGACGGCAAAGACGATGATCATCTGGCCATTCTTGCCGGAGGTGATGAACTGCTTGGCGCCATCGAGGATGTAATCATTGCCATCACGACGCGCCCTTGTGCGGAGATTGGACGCGTCTGAGCCGGCCTGCGGTTCCGTCAGCGCAAAACCCCCGATCCATTCGCCACTCGCAAGCTTCGGAAGAAAGCGCTGTTTCTGCTCCTCGGTGCCGAATTTCAGGATCGGTACACAGGCAACGGAGCTGTGCACGCTCATGATGGTGGAGCAGGGCCCGTCGCCTGCGGCGATTTCCTCAAGCGCCGCCGCATAGGCAAGGGTGCCGGTTTCCGATCCGCCGTAATTCTCTGGTACCAGCATGCCGAGGAGGCCAAGTCCGCCCATCTCTGCAAGCTCTTCGCGAGGAAACCTGTGCTCGCGATCGCGGTCGGCTGCACCCGGAGCAAGCCGCTCGCGGGCAAAGTCTCTGGCGAGATCACGGATTTGCTGCTGCAATTCGTTCAGGATCATCGTGCCTTTCCTCCCGCCTTTCTAGGCGCGCTCGATCGCAACCGCGGTCGCCTCGCCACCCCCGATGCACAGAGCGGCCATCCCGCGCTTTCGATCATAGCGCTCAAGCGCGGCAAGCAGGGTGACGAGGATACGCGCACCGGACGCTCCGATCGGATGACCAAGCGCGCAGGCTCCGCCGTGTACATTCACCTTTTCGTCAGGCAGGTTCAGGTCACGCATGGCGGCCATGGCGACAACGGCGAATGCTTCATTGATCTCGAACAGGTCGACTGTATCGAGCGGCCAGCCGGTTCGGTCCGACAGCTTCTGCAACGCTCCGATTGGAGCGGTTGCAAAAAGCGCTGGTGTCTGGGAGTGAGTAGCGTGGCCGCTGATCGTCGCACGCGGCTGCAGGTTTCGGCGCTCGGCCTCGGAGCGGCGCATCAACACGAGAGCGGCCGCACCATCGGAAATCGAGCTCGAATTTGCCGCCGTTACCGTTCCGCCATCGCGGAAGGCAGGCTTCAGCAAGGGTATCTTGTCGATCTTCGCCTTGCCCGGCTGTTCATCCTGGTCGACCGACGTTTCACCCTTCCCCGAGGAGACGGTCACCGGTGCGATTTCCGCGGCAAAGCTGCCGTCGTTGATGGCCCGCTGCGCGCGGGTCAGGGACATCACGGCATACCGATCCTGCGCCTCGCGCGTGAACTGGTAGGCTTCTGCGCAGTCCTCTGCGAAGGTTCCCATGAGACGTCCCTTGTCGTAGGCATCCTCCAGCCCGTCGAGGAACATATGGTCGGTCACGCGGCCATGGCCGAGCCTGTAGCCGCCGCGGGCACGATCGAGAAGATAGGGCGCGTTGGTCATGCTCTCCATGCCGCCCGCGACGCCGATGGCAGCACTTCCGGCCGCCAGGAGATCATGGGTGAGCATGACGGCCTTCATGCCGGATCCGCACATCTTGTTGATGGTGCTTGCGCCGGTGGAAAATGGCAGACCAGCCGCAATTGCGGCTTGTCTCGCCGGTGCCTGGCCCTGGCCGGCCGGCAAAACGCAGCCGAAGATGACTTCGTCGACCGCCTCCGGCGCGAGGCTGGCGCGTTGGAGGGCGGCCCCGATTGCGCCAGCTCCGAGCTTTGGTGCCGTTGCCTCCTTCAGCGCTCCCTGGAAACCGCCTATCGGCGTTCGGGCTGCTGCGACAATCACAATCGGATCCTCTAGAGCCATCCTTCTTCCTCCCTTTTGTCAATGGGTCAGTGCGCGGGGTCAGCGCGCGCTCATGCGCAAGGCGCCGTCGAGGCGAATGACCTCGCCGTTGAGCATCCTGTTCTCGAGGATATGGCGCACGAGCGCCGCAAATTCAGCTGGCCGGCCAAGACGCTGGGGGAAGGGCACACTCTTGCCGAGCGCTTCTTGCACCTCTTGGGGCATGCCGGCCATCATCGGGGTCTCAAAGATCCCCGGCGCGATGGAGACAACACGAATGCCGTGTCGGGCAAGTTCACGCGCAACGGGCAGCGTCATGGAGGCGATGCCGCCCTTGGAGGCAGCGTATGCGGCCTGACCAACCTGACCATCGAAAGCCGCAATCGAGGCGGTATTGACGATGACGCCGCGCTCCCCTTCCTCGTCCGGCTGCTGAAGCTGAAGCGCCACAGCCGCAAGGCGGGTCATGTTGAAGGTGCCGACGAGGTTGATCGAGACGGTACGCACAAAGCTCTCGAGATCATGCGGTCCGTCACGGCCGATGATCTTCTCGGCCGGTGCGACGCCGGCGCAATTGACAAGCCCGTGCAGGCTGCCAAACACGTCGGTCGCGGTGGCAATGACAGCTGAAGCATCATCGGCGCGCGTGACATCGGCTTTGACGAAGCGTGCATCCGACCCGAACTCCGAGGCGATGGCCTCGCCGGCTGCCTGGTTGAGGTCGGCGATGACAACGCGCGCTCCGGTTTCGATCAGCAACCGGGCAGTGGCTGCGCCAAGACCGGAGCTGCCGCCGCTGACGATGAATGTTCCTCCACGGATCTGCATGACTGTCCTCCCATGCGTCGCTGGTCTTTTTTCGATCGCCCAACCCGCTCCCCTGGGCGGCATCGACTGCAGCTATGCCCGCAGGCTGTCGCCATTTTCGCGATTGCTGCTTGCAACAGCAGACTGCCAAAAAAAGCTCCGGCATGCCAAGAAAAGTGACGCAACTTTCCTGCGTTTTTCATGGCTGCGGAGCTGGAAAGCGAAGGTTTTTCCGGGCTTCGGCGAAAGTACGTTGCGGCGTGCCGGAAAAGGCATCAAAACCGCCGACAATGGGGCATTTGCCGCCGTGCCGGATGATTGTCTATCGCCGTGAAGCACAGGACCTGGCCGGCGGCATTACGCGGCTTTGATGAAATGTGCAGCCATTTTTCAAGAGTTCCGACAGCTTTCACACTGATGTGTTTGAGCAGCGCCATATGGTTGGAGTTCTGGCGATCCTCCCAAAGTTTAGCGTTGCAGCAAAACCGGGAGGACGGTAGGCTTTGCACTTGCTGGGGAGCTGCGGTCGTGATCGAAACGAACACTGTCCAACTTGTGTTTGCGCTGAGCGTTGCTCGGGAACTTGCCTCCTTCGAGGGGCCGGACTTCGATCTGGTGGTCTTCCATATCCAACAGGCTCTTCAGGCCGCAAGGGACGAGGCGCTTCGGAAGGGAATCGTTGTCGAGATCGAGGGCGACGAGACGATCCAGTAGGCGCGGCCGTTGCCCACGGAGAAGGCATGGTCCGGGCGCACAATCGTCTCTCAGGCATGAGAGATGACTTCCATTAACGTTCACATTGGTCGTCTGCATCATCGGACGCGATAAGCAGAACATCTGGCGACATTTTTATTCGCTGTGTCGTAGACTTCAACGTTGAACTGATTGCGTTAAAGCCGTCAGGATTGGGCGTAAGTTCTGGGACGAGCTGAACGATTGAGAGAGGCTGTCACGGCCTGGTTGACCCGAATTTGGCGTGCGAAACAATGCATTAGGGACAAGACCTGCACTGGACGAAACAACTTGCGGCGCCATGTATCTATTGGGTTTCAGGAATGGCCGGTGGGGTCACCTGGTGTATCAGCCCGATGGGATGCCAAATGGAGGCAACGGGCAGCTCATCGTATCCTGATAGATCCGGGGACCTCGCCGCCATGCTGAGGTGGCCCGACGGGATGGGAACGTTCCAGTTCCACTACCCTGTCTGATCCGACATCGTCGACGCTAGGTCGCATCAGGTGGCACCGGTTCATGTGACGCCGATATGTCGTCCGGCTCCGCCTCACTGAGCATTCCCCGGTAGATCCCGGGAACAGACCCTTCGATCGGGATTGCACCGACGCTCTGGCGATAGAAGTCCATCGGGCCTGCGCCACCGATGATGCCATAGGCATATCCCTGTGCGGACATGTCGAGCAACGTTGTCAGGAGCAGCGCCCGGCCGACCCCTTGACCGCGCGCTTTGGTATCCACACCGGTTGGTCCGAAGAAGCCCTTCGCAGTCGCCTCGTGGCAGGCAAAGCCGATCAACGTGCCATCCTTTATCGCGATGAAGCATGTGGGCGGCTGCCGCATTGCCGCGGCTGTCGCCTCGCTGGACCAGCCGGCTCCAAAGCGCGGCGTGATCCAGTCTGTGAGTGTCTTCAACTCCGGCGGAAGCAGGCGGCGGATGGTAATGCCGTGGCGCTCCATCATGGCGCCCACCGACGCATCCGGCTTGAGATCGTAGAGTTTGACGAGCATGTCCATGATGGGGTCCTTCTGATGACTAACCCTTGACGGCACCGGAGGTCAGTCCGGCCACGATCCGTCGCTGGAAAACCAGCACGACGGCGATCAGCGGCAGGGTCACCGTCACCGACGCGGCCATGATCTGGCCGAAGGGATATTCATAGCGGTTTGTGCCTGCGATCAGCCCGATGGCGACGGGCACGGTGCGGTTTTCATCCGTCAGGGTAAAGGTGAGGGCAAACAGAAATTCGTTCCAGGCAAGGATGAAGGCAAGGATTCCGGTGCTCGCAAGGGACGGCCCCATCAGGGGAAGGAGGATCTTCACGAGGATGCGCAGATGCGAGCACCCATCGACGATCGCGGCCTCCTCCAGCTCCCGCGGAAACTCCCGTATGAAGGTCGTCAATATCCAGGTTGTGAAGGGGACCGTCGACAGGAGATAGGTGAGAACGAGAGCGCTTGGACGGTTGAAGAGGCCGAGCCAGTTGATGAGCTCGAACATGCCCGACAGCACCACGACCTGCGGAAAGATCGAAATCATCAGGATCACCATCAGCACCGCCCGGCGCTGCGGGAAATCGATCCGGCCAAGTGCGTAGGCGGCGCTGATGCCGATGAAAAGAGACAGGCAGGTGGTGGATACGGCCACATAGGCGGAGTTCAGAAGCGATCCCATGAACACGGGATTGTCGATCAATTGCCGGTAATAGGTGAAATCAAGCGCGGGCAGCAGAACCGATCGATAGAGGGCTGCCCCCTGCTTCGTCGATGAAACGAAAGCCCAGTAATAGGGAAACAGCGTATAGACGAGCACCAGGCCCAGTGCGCAGACTTGCAGGGTCCGAAACGCGCGGCGCCGCAGCCGGTAATGGGCACTGGACCTGCGCAGCGGGCGGGAAAGGGTCAGGTCGGCCATCATCAATGCCCCGCTGCTTTATCGAGGCGCAATGCGCCGATCAAAATGATGGCAACGAGGGCGACCAGCAGGAAGACCCATGTCGAGGCCGCGGAACCGATGCCGAGTTCCTGGAAGCTGATCAGGCGGTCGCGAGCGTAGATCGAGACGGTCATGACCTTTTCGTTGCTGCCGGCGAGCACATAGGATAGGTCGAACATGCGCAGCGCATCAAGCGAGCGAAACAGGACTGCGACGCCGATTGCGGGCCGCAGCATGGGAAGAGTGATCGACCAGAACCGTTTCCATGCCGGGATCCCGTCCACGGCCGCCGCCTCGAAGATTTCGTGAGACAGCATCTGCAGGCCAGCAAGGATGAGAAGGACCATGAACGGCGTCGTCATCCACACGTCGATGAAGATAACGACACCCATGATCAGCGAGCCGCTCGCGGTCCAGGCAACCCCGTGATCGATGAGGCCGAGTTCGATCAGCACCTTGTTGATCACCCCGAACTGGTCGTTGAGCATCCATTCCCAGATCTTTGTCGCGACCACCACCGGAATGGCCCACGGCACCAGGATCGCCGCGCGGGCAAGGCCGCGGCCGGGAATTGCATCGTTGATCAGGAGCGCGATTGCGAGCCCAAGGACGGTCTCGATCGATACGGATATGACGGTGAATACCAAGGTGTTCCTGACGGCAAGCCACCAGCTCGGATCGTTGAAGACCTCGAGGAAATTGGCAAGGCCCACCATGGTGTAAACGCCCGGGTCGTCGAGATAGGCGTCGGTGAACGCAAAGAAGAAGGTGCGCCCGAGCGGCCACACGGCCACGACGAGCATCGCTGCGATGACCGGCAGCAGGAAGAACCAGGCGGCGCGATGGTCGCGGCGGGCAAGGCGGGCACTCATCGGATCGCCCTCCTTGCATCCGTCTCGTCAGACGGAACCGCGATCCGCTCCCCGTCGGCGGCAAAGAAGAAGATGGAGTGATCCTCGAAGGAAAGCGCAACGTCCTTGCCGATTAACGACTGTTCGGGGGAGGCTGCAAGCCGGATCACCCAGATCGGGCCGCCAGCGATCCTGCAATAGGCGAAATGCTCGTGGCCGAGATCCTCGACGCGCTCGAGCACGCAGTCGAAGCGGCCGGTACCGGCCGGGACAATGCGCAAGGCCTCCGGCCTGACACCGATTTCCGCCGGTGCCGCAAGGTTGGCAACCCCTGGGAGCCACAGGCCGCCCGGGCCGAGCACGCCCTCGCCGCGATCGTCCGCTCCTGCCTTCACGGGAAGGAAGTTCATCCGCGGGCTGCCGATAAAGCCTGCGACGAAGCGATTGTCCGGGCGATGGTAGAGCTCAGAGGGCGTACCGATCTGCTCTACGCGGCCGTGGTTGAGAACGACGATCCGATCGGCGAGGGTCATGGCCTCCGACTGGTCGTGGGTGACATAGATCATCGTGGTGCGAAGGTCCTCGTGGAGCCTTGCGATTTCCATCCGCATTTCCATCCTGAGATCGGCATCCAGATTGGACAGCGGTTCATCGAACAGGAAGATGTCCGGTTGCCTGACCAGCGCCCGCCCAATGGCGACGCGCTGTCGCTGGCCTCCGGACAGTTCACGCGGTCGCCGCTGCAACAGGTGGTCGACCTTCAGCATGCGGGCGACGGTTTCTACCTTGCGCGCGATCGCATCGCGCTTGATTCCCATTGTTTCCAGCGCAAATCCGATATTGCGGGCAACCGTCATGTGCGGATAGAGCGCATAGGACTGGAAGACAAAGGCAACGCCTCGCTTGGCGGCGGGGACGTCGGTGACGTCGTCGCCGCCGATTCTGACTGTTCCTGACGATGCGGAGATCAGGCCGGCGACGATGCGAAGCAGCGTTGACTTGCCGCATCCCGAGGGACCGACAAAGACGACGAATTCTCCGTCCTTAATCGCAAGGTTCACATCCTGAATGACCTTATGTGTTCCGAAACTCTTCGAAACGGATTCCATCGAAACCGATGCCATTGTTCACCTTGGCTTGCACAGGGGCAGGGCCGGCTTGCTGCCGGCGAAAAAGGACGCGGGGGTCAGCGCCACGGTCGCCCTGCGACGCCCCCCCGCGTCTTTTGCCGATTAGCGGCTTTCCTTGAGCTTCTCGAGGCGTTTGCCGAGTGAAGCGAAACCGTCCTTGGGATCGGTGGAACCCGACAGCATGTCGTGCACGGAGCGATAGAAGGCCTGGGAGACTCGGTTGTAGCTGGTGCCCGTATAGCCTGATGGCCGCACCGCACTGTCTGCGAAGGCCTGCTGGTTGTCCTTCAGGAACGGGATCTTTTCCAGAACCTCGGGATCGCTGTAAAGCGACTGGATGGATGGATTGAGGGTTGCGTCGACGGCACGCATCTTCTGCATGTCGGTGCCGGTGATGAAGTTCACAAAGTCTGCAGCGACCTCAGGCTTTGCACTGTACTTGGAAACGCCATAGTACATCGGACCAAGGCAACCGCTGGATTTCTGCCCCTCCTTGCCGACAGGCAGTGGCATGACCCCGACCTTGTCGATGATCGCGCTGCCCTCCTTGTGGGAGGTTCCCCAGACATATGGCCAGTTGCGATGGAATACTGCGTCGCCGGCTTCGAAGACCGCCCGTGACGCCTCCTCATCGTAGTTCAGGACGCCTTCCGGACTGATCGAACCAATCCATCCCTTTGCCTTCTTGATCGCCTCGGCGGCGTCGGCATTGTTGATCGTCACCTTTCCGTCATCCGAGATGATGGTGCCGCCGCCATTGGAGGCAATCACCTCGATCGCATCGCAGGTCAGGCCCTCATAGCTTTTTGCCTGCCAGGCATAGCCCCACATCTTGTCGTGGCCGTCAGCACGCTCCTTGTCCTGGATTTCCTTCGCCGTGCTGGCAAGTTCGTCCCAGGTCTTCGGCGGCTGCTTGCCATATTTTTCAAGGAGGTCCTTGCGATAGAACATCAGGCCCACATCCATGTAGGCGGGCATCGCGACAAGGTTGCCGTCAAGCTTTGCCGCATTCAGCGTCGAGGCGAAATGCTTGTCCTGGTCGGCCTGGGGGATCATCGTCTTCAGATCGAGAAGGTTGGCCTTGAACATGCCAAGCCAGATCACGTCGAGAAATAGGACGTCGACATCCTTCGATTTTGCGGCCAGCAACTGCTGGTAAAGCGGGATCGCATCATCGAGCAGCGCCGGCATCTTGTTGATCTTCGCCTCGTTTCCGGTCTTCGCCTTCCAGGCGTCGGCAACCTTGGTGCAAAGCTCGAATTCCGTCGGTGAACAGAAGGCCGAAATGGTTTCCGCATGTGCGGTGCTGGCCCAGAGGCCGGCAACGGCTGCAGCCGCAGCGAGGCATTTCTTCAACATGAGCTGTTCCTTGTCTTTATCACACTTGAACTGTGTGGAACTCTGTGGTTCCTGATCCTAATAGGACTGGTTATGACCAGTCATGTCAACTGGACTCTTGCACTTACTGCGAGCAAAGATGTGACACCGCCTAGCAAGCACCGATCCGGGAGCGGAGCGTGACGACAGGACAGAGAGCGACAAGCAAGGCCGGTGAGGCGACCATCGACAGGACTGCTCCCCGTCCGCTCCATCAACAGGTTTATGAGGCGCTGCTGTCGTCGATCCGCGAGGGGAAGGTGCCATTGCGCGGCAAGTTGCCTTCCGAGCGCGAGCTGGTTTCGCTCTACGATGTCAGCCGTATCACCATACGACATGCCGTGCGCGAACTGATCCGCCAAGGTGTCGTGCAAAGCCAGGCTGGCAAGGGTCTCTACGTTGTCGACAACGGTGCAGGTTTCGAGCTCGAAGTCCTCAAAAGCTTCACCAGCACCGCCCTTGCAAGTGGTCGCACGCCCGGGCAACGGCTGCTCGACATCGCCGTCGTCAAGGCATCGCTGGATGTCACCCGGCCGTTGATGCTGCCGCCTGGATCGGAGGTCATCGTCCTGTCGCGCTTGCGTCTGCTCGATAAAATTCCGGTCGTCCTGCAGACGGACTGGATCGCGGCGTCGAGGGCCCCCGGCCTGACCGGTCTTGACTGGACGATTGCAAATCGGTCGCTCTATTCTGAATTGCGAGAGCTCTACAAGATTCAGCCGCGCCGGGGCCAGACAACGCTCAGCGCGCGGCTCGCGAGTGCGGTGGAAGCAGAACTCCTTCAACTTCCACAGCCGGGGGCGGTGCTGACAGTCGACCAGATCGCCTTTGATGAGCGTGACCGGCCGATAAACATGACATCCCTGATCCACCACCCCGAACGTTACCCGCTGACATTGCTGCAGTCGGCCACCGGCGACTTCAAGCACTACGGTTGATGTTGTCGCATGGCGGAGGGCCGCGGCCTGTACCGCCGTTTCATAAGAGTGAGAGACGCGATGAACGGCACAAAACCGCGCGGCTCTGAATTGTCATCCCGGCGACCTCGATCGCTCCTCGGCCCTCGCTCCTTGGCCCCGGGACGGCTACCCGATGATCTGTCGCCTAGGGACAATTGACATCAGACCGTCCCCAGCGATTTCGGGAGAAATGGTCGTGTAGTTTTCGATTGATGGGCGATTGCCGAGATCTTGCTTGTGACCGGCGGCTGTTATCACCAGGACGCTTGCTCCCGCCGCTTCGCCCGCCTGCACGCCGGCCTCGACATCCTCGAAGACGAGACAGTCGGCTGAACGAACGCCGAGGACCTCGGCGCCAAGGATGTAGCACTGGGGATTCGGCTTGCCGATGGTAACGTCGTCTCCGGTGACCATGAAGCGGGGAACGGGCAGCCCTGCTGCGCCAAGCCGGCGTAGGGCCAGAGGCTTGGTCGAGGAGGTTACGATTGCCCAGCGCTCGGGCGGCAGCGCGGCGAGGAACTCCGCAGCGCCGGGAATGGCGACAACACCGTCGACGTCGTCGATTTCGGCCTTCGTGATCTTGTCGGATTCTGCGACAGGATCGATACCGGGAAGGCCGAGCTGACGGATCGTGTCGATACCCCGTTTTCCGTGCATGGTCGGCAGGAAGCGGACGGGATCAAGTCCGTGGCGCTCTGCCCAGGCTCCCCAGACCCGTTCCGCTGACGCGGTCGAGCTCAGGATGGTGCCGTCCATGTCGAAGAGGAACGCGGCATACTGGTTTGGATCGGGAAAGGCGGACGGCACGGTGATCTCCTGGCTTTACGGATACGGCCTCATATGTGGCCTGTGTCGCAGAAGGCCGCAAGGATCGGACTGACGATCATCGTGGAGATCACGTGAGACCGCTGAGCGTCAGCATGACGCAGAAAACGAGAAGAACCGCGGAGCCGCAGCGCCGGGCAAACAGCGGCATTTCCTGCCTCCGGCCGATGATCGCCCGTCCGAAGGCAAGCCACAGAGCGGAGGTCGCCGCCGTGGTTGCCAACAAAACCAGCATAGTCGGGACGGCATCTGCCCCCACTGACGGCACCATGGCCAGCCCGATGATGATGGCCTTCGGATTGAGGAGCGTCGTGACGAAGAGTTCGCGCGGGCCAACGGTTGCTGCCTTCCCACCTTGAGAAGGTGCCCACAGTTTCAATGCCAGGGCGAGAACCCAGGTCGCCGCAAGAAACTTCACGGCCTGGGCGATTTCGGGATGTGAATGAAAGATTGGACTGGCAAAGCCGGAGACCAGCAGGACCATGATTTGATAGGCGACAACCACCGCACCCACAAGCGTGAGGCATCGTCCTGGTGTGAGGGCGGAGGTGGCCAGGGCAAGCACGGCATTTGTCGGGCCGGGTAGAACGAGAAGGCCAAAGACGCCAAGCCCGAATGTTAAAAGATCCATGTCACAAACCTTCCTATCTGGCATCCTTCTGGCATCGACCGCGTCAACAGTCTTGATCGGAATCAACTGTGACGACGCTGATGAGAATATTGGCTTATAACTAGATGCCGTAATGGGCCGGCGTCTCATGAGTAGCCAGTTGGGTGGCTGTCCCTCAGAATGATGATGTTTGGAAACGAGGTCCGAGCGATCGGCCTCAAGCATCATGAGAGGAACAGCCATGGAATATTATGCAGGAATTGACGTCTCGCTGAAAGAGAGCAGCGTGTGCGTGGTCGACGCGACGGGCAAGTTGGTTCGCGAGGTCAAGGTAGGCAGCGAGCCTGAATGCCTGGTCGGGTATTTTGATCAACTGGACTTTCCGGTAGAGCGCATCGGCCTTGAAGCGGGGCCGTTGTCCCAATGGCTACACGCGGCTCTCGTTGCTGCGGGTCATGAGGTGGTTTTGCTGGAAACGCGGCATGTGAAGGCGGCGCTTTCGGCGATGACGGTGAAGACCGACCGCAAGGATGCACGGGGGGATCGCGCAACTGCTCCGCATGGGGTGGTATCGTCCGGTCCACGCCAAATCGTCGCCGGCCCAGGACACTCGGGCTCTCTTGGTTGGCCGCAAGCTTCTGCAATCCAAGCTGCTCGACGTCGAGCTCAGCATCCGGGGTATCCTGCGTGGCTATGGATTAAAGGTCGGCGAAGTCAGCCGAGGGCGTTTCGAGGCGCGCATCCGCGAACTGATTGCAGGGCATGCGATATTGTCGATGGTGATTGACGCGATGCTGACGGCGCGAGCAGCGCTGTGGAGCGAATTTACGAAGCTGCACCGCGAGATGCTCAGGATCGCCCGCGCCGACAGAGTTTGCCAACGGCTGATGAGTGCCCCGGGTGTCGGTGCCTTGGTTGCGCTGACCTACCGCTCCGCGGTCGATGATCCAGCCCGGTTCGAAAAGTCCAGCACAGTGGGTGCCTACTTCGGGCTGACGCCGAAGAAATATCAATCCGGCGAAACTGATCGCGATGGCGGTGTCAGCAAGGTCGGCGACGCGATGGTGCGAACCGCATTGTTCGAGTCCGCGCACATCATGCTGACGCGGGCGACGCGCTTTTCCAGTCTAAAGCGCTGGGCGCTCGATGTGGCCAGGCGCCGCGGGATGAAGCGCGCGAAGGTTGCCCTTGCACGCAAACTGGGCGTTGTTCTTCACCGCATGTGGATGGATGCGACGGACTTTCGCTGGAGCGCAAACCCTATGGCCGCATGAAGAGAGCTACGTGATTGACGCGGGCAAGTGCAAGGCTTGCGTCTGATGAGGTCCCGTCGCTGGGACGCAGGCTTGGCAAGGTCGTGTGTAGTGCTGTGACCGCTTCGGCGAAGCACGCTTTCTAGATTGACCTGTCGGCTTGTTGATCTGATGGCATAGTGTGGCGGTCTTCGTGCTGACCACGGACAGAAGCATGGCCTCAGCGACGAGATAATCATTCAGAGGGACTTGACGAACAAAGGCCCATTACAGAAGTTATAGTGTATCTATCTTATATCTCCATAAACCGGAGATGTGCGCCTTGTCCGAGCATGCGTCCCTGAACCACGGATGCTGGTCAGAGGTGTGATTGACGACAAGATCGATCAGGACGCGTATGCCGCGCTGTTTTGCGCCATGGGTGAATTCGACGAAATCGCCAAGCGTGCCGTATCGACGATCGACGTTGTAGTAGTCGGAAACGTCGTAACCGTCGTCGCGTCCGGGGGACGTCTGGAAGGGCTCAGCCATTATGGCGGTGACGCCGAGTCCGGCGAGATAGTCGAGACGTCGCTCAAGGCCCTGAAAATCACCTACGCCGTCGCCGTTCACCATCCATGAATCTTCCGACGGAAAGACAATAGAAGACGGCGTTCTTGTACCAGAGGTCATTGATCAAGATCATGCTCCCTTGAAAGACGCACCCCGGATGCAAGCGTGCGAGCCCACGAAAGGTTCCCTGGCCAGGAGTGAAGGCCCGATCCGGTACGCAGAGACCGAGCCCCCGGGCATCGTGACGTGACGCCGTTGCGCAACGGAAGGAAAGGGCCGCAGAGCGTGACGCCCCCTCTATGTGAGGCTCTTGCCCGTGCGCCTTGCCGCTTCATTGCGAACCAGGTGCCAGCATTGAAGGTCAAGCATTGCGTCGGGCAGGGCGCGGTGGGTTGGCGCATTGCCGGACCTGATGGTGGCAATGACGCCCTCGACAAGGTTTGCGAGCGCGGCTTCGTCCGCTGCAGGTGCCATGAGATCGCGCGCAGCGGCGAGAAATGCGTCCCTGGATTTGCCGATCCTCAGAGCGTGGCGTGGCAGGCCGCCGGCGCGCAGGAGGACGCTCAGCCATTTTCCGTCCCATGAGGGAGCGCTGGCATAGAGGTCGTGCCCTGAAAGCTCTTTCATCATGCCCTGCGCCACCTCATCCGCGGCGATGCCGTCGCTATCGATGAGTTCTCGCGAAATGCCGTGGATCGCTTGCGCCTCGGTGGACCAATCGGTCCAGTCGGGTGCGGGGCGTATCAGGAAGGAACGGGAGCGACCGTCCTGAAACACCCAGGCAACCTCGATCGGGAAGCTCTGCTTGGCGAGTGACGATGCTTCGAAATCCAGGAATACGATCAAGGGGATATCACCGGTGCTGCTGCCTCCCACCATGTCATTGGCCAGGCTCGGGGGCGCGCGTCGAGCCAGTGACGAATTGGCCAGTGACGACTTGGCCAGTGACGACTTGGGCCAGTGACGAGGCGGCGCCTTGCAGCATCGGTATCATATCCGGCCGCCGTTGGCAGCCATTACATCGGATAGCTCGAGGTTCGGGACGAGCCGCTCGTCGCAGTGCAGACCGGCCTGCTGGCCAGACAAGCCCAAGGCGCTCTGGAAGTCAGCGCCAGCGCGTCGCGATCGGCCGCGCCATCATTCGCAATCCGCAGGTCTTCTTTTCGAGGAGCCGCTATCGAATCTCGATGCACCACTGCGCTGCACCTCGAACGAACTGCACGCGAAACTCGGCGCGACGATGATCTACGTCGCCCAAGATCAGGTCGAGGCATTGACCATGGCAGACAAGATCGTTGTCCTGAATGGCGGGAAATCGAACGGGTTGGCAGCCCATGACGCTCTACAACAACCTTGCAACGCCTTTCGTCGCCGGGTTCAACGGGGCACAGAAGATGAACTTCTTCAATGGAGAGCCTGCTGCGAAAGAGATGGTGAAGCCCCGGCGCAGCAGGGCAGGCACCTGAAAGCAGAGGACTTGCCGGAGCCAGTCGGACTAACGCCAAGGATGGACTTGCCGGCGAGCGCAGCAAGGATGATCGGGAGCTGTCCCTTTCGGGAAATGGGAGACACCGAACAGGCGCAGCACCGGGCCGAAATTCATGTCGGCTTCGAGCGATCGCGCATCCCGGTCGAGCCAGCGGGCAAGACGCATTGCCCAGCGCTCGATTGCCCGTCTTGCCAGCCGTCCGGCGAGGTTCGGGTGATGTGCTGCATGGCAGCCGTTGCAGAGCACGACCAGGCTCGACAGTTCATAGGAGCCGCCCATCGATCGCTGCAGGAGGTGATGAAAGTCAGCATCACGCGATCGCAGCTTCGTCAAGCACGAAACGCACTTGTATCCATCCCGCGCAAGCACAAGGCGGCGCGTGTCTTCCCAATGTCCCACGAGGCGAAGCTCGTCGTCGGTTGTCGTGCTGCCAGTCTGAAGGATAGTCGCTGAGAAATGGAACCAGATTGGTGCCCTCACACCGGCCGCGCTGCCCGGTCTGAAGCCCCGGGCGCGGCTTGCAAGGCATGGGCTATCGCACCAGTTTTCGAAGCCGCGGCATTCCCCTGGAAGCCATGACAGGCGCGGTGAAGGGGCGCGGCACTGATGGCATGACAGTCGTCCGCAGGGAGGCAACCCGATGGTCGCCGCAACGATAAGCGCCGATCGGCCGATGGTTGGCGAACGTCAGCTGGCGGCCTTCAAGGCCTGCGTCGAACGTCCAGTGATCTCGTTGAGCGTCGAGAGAATCTTTCGAACGCCGTAGTGGTCGGTCGAATAATAGATCGTCTGGGCGTCGCGACGGGTTTTCACGACATTCCCCTCACGAAGACGGGCGAGATGCTGGGAGAGAGCCGATTGCGAAAGGCCGACGCGTTTCGCCAAGTCGCCGACGTTCAATTCATTGTCCAGGAGAAGGCTGGCAATCAGCAGTCTTTTTTCATTTGCCAGGAGCGAAAGAAGTCTAGCCTCTTCCTCGAATTCTGTATCCATGCGCATTTCAGGAGTTCACCTACATTCACAAAATCGATCGCTTACTTAAACGTAAGATGACAAAATAGCCATAACCATGATTGAATTTGATTGGGCTACTTTAGGTTAATAGACCTTCGACCGGGTCCGAACCGGAACCCGGGACTGTAGCGATCAACTCTATAAGGCCGGCGGATCGGGCGCGAGTTTTGTAAAGTTCGGCCTGAGCATTGGCGGAAATTCAGAAGGAGCTTTTCCGGCCGACTACTCAATCTGCCGGAATGCGTGAAGAGCGTTGTGGTCGTCCAATGTTACGAATACGCCGTGCGTGAACACATCACGGACCGGCGTCGTCTTGCCGATTTGCCTTTGTCCTATAAGGTTGACAACGCGGGTGTTCTCCAGCGCCGGCTGTCTGAGCCTATCGTTCGGCTGGGAAGGATGCCGTTGTCGCTGCGTCGAGCGCGTGACGGCCGAATGGATTGATAGCCACGAGTACCATCAATATGGCAGCCGCTGACCAAATTCTGACTAAAACGATATTGGCTTTCATTCGATAACCGTGGGCGCGTACGCTGAACTGGTCGCGCAAGGTTCTAGTACTATTCATTGGTCAAAAAAAGATTACCGCGATCCGCTGACCTGACGACCGATGCTGCCATCCGCAGCCTCTGTCGCCTGGCGGTTTCTGTCGGTCGAGATGACGCCGTGCGACCAATATTTATGCCCCTGTGGTAGATCTGATTGGCTGTGACCGGCTTGCTCTCATTCCGGGTTGGTAGGCGAATCCACGATCGCCCCTGGACCGGTGTTCAGCGTTCGAAGGGCTCGCCGAGCGCTGCTACCCCATTCAGCTTTAGAAGACGCCGGTCTGACGAAATGATGCCGAGGACAAGGATAGTGACGAGGTAAGGCAGACTTGCCAGCAACTGCGATGGAATGTTCACGCCTGTTGCCTGTGCGGCAAGTCCCATCAGGGAGACCGCTCCAAACAGGCAGGCGCCAAGGAAGATCCGGCCGGTAAGCCAGGTTCCGAAAACAACAAGTGCGATCGCAATCCATCCGCGACCTGCGATCATTCCGTCGGCCCAGAGCGGAGTGTAGACGACTGCGGCATAGGCGCCGGCAAAGCCTGCCATGGTCCCGCCGAAGGCGACGGCCGCAACGCGAACGGCAATGACGGGATAGCCGATGGCGTGCGCTGCCTTCGGGTTCTCACCGACGGCACGCACGACCAGGCCGGTCTTGCTGTAGGAAAACATCGCCCAGATCGCGAGTGTTGCTACGAGTGAAAGCCAGACGACGATGTCCTGTATGAAGAGCCCGCCAACGACAGGGATCTGGGAGAGAAAGGGAATGGCGATCTTGGAGATCCCAGGAACGGTAAGCGCTTCATAGGGCTTACCGAACAGCGCCGAAAGCCCTTGGCCGAGGATACCAATGGCGAGCCCGGCCGCGACCTGGTTTGCCCGGAATCCAAGTGCGACAAAGGCAAAGACCAGCGACAGCAGCGCACCGCCGACGCCAGCGGCGACGAAGCCGAGAAAATGTCCGCCCCCATGGTAGACGATCACGAAGGCGAGCACCGCGCCGAAGGCCATCAGACCCTCGATACCCAGGTTGAGCACGCCGGCGCGTTCGACGACGAGTTCACCGAGAGCGGCGAGAAGAAACGGCGTCGCGGCCGCGAGCGTGCCGGCAAGGATGAACTGGAGGGCGTTCATGATTGGCTCCGGTGAACGGCGCGAGGCCAGTCGATGCGGTACCGCACGAAGGCGATGGCTATGAGGTAGGCGAGCAGGAGACTGCCCTGGAAGACGCGGACAGCAGCGATCGGCAGATTGGCCGAGACCATCGCATTGTCCCCGCCGATGTAAAGAGCTGCCATGATCAGCGAGGAAACGATGATGCCGAGCGGATGCAGACCTCCGAGATAGGCGACGATGATGGCGGCATAACCGTAGCCGGTCGAGATCGAGCGCTGCAACTGTCCGAGCGGCCCCGCGACCTCGGCAGCGCCGGCAAGGCCCGCGGCAAAACCGCCGATCAGCAGCGAGAGCCAGATCGCCCCGCTTTCACTGAAGCCGGCATAGCCGGCAGCGCGAGGGGCAAGCCCCCCCACCTGGAGCTTGAAGCCGGTAAAGCTGCGCTGCATGAAGATCCAGGCAAGGGCGGACAGCACAAGCGTGATCACAAGCGAGACATTGACGCGGGTGCCGGGAATGAGAAGCGGCACCATGGCATCGTACTGGAACATCACCGACTGCGGGAAGTTGAAACCGTTCGGGTCCTTCCATGGGCCTAGCAGCAGGTAGTAGAGGAGTTGAGCTGCCACGAGGCTCAGCATCAGCGATACGAGGATTTCGTTGGCGTTGAACCGGACACGCCAGACGGCGGTCAGTGACGCCCAGAGCGCGCCGCCGACGGCGCCGAGCAGTAGCATCGCCGGCCAGATCCATTGGCCGGTAGCGTTTGGATACCAGATCGGAATTGCCGAAGCGAAGATCGCGCCGAGAATGAACTGGCCCTCGGCGCCGATGTTGAAGACCTTCGCGCGAAAGCCGATCGCAAGACCCTGGGCAATGAGAAGAAGCGGCCCCATCTTCAGGAGTACTTCGGAAAACGACGACCAGGACAGGAACGGTTCGAGCAGCATCGCATAGACGACGGCTGTCGGGTCACGGCCCATCAGGACATAAAGTGCGAGATTGAGAAGCGTGGCCACCACGAGCGCGATTGCCGGGGCAAGCAGGGTTGCAGTGAGAGAGGCGCGCTCCCTGCGCACGAGGCTCGGGAGGAAATGGAGGGTGGAGGATGCGCTCATGCGAAAGCCTTCTCGGAGGATTGTGCCCCCATCATGTAGCGACCGATCTCTTCCGGCCGGGTATCGCGGGTGACGAGTGGCCGGCTCAGCGTGCCGTGATAGAGCACCTGGATGGAATCGCAGAGCTCGAAAAGCTCCTCGAGTTCCTCCGAAATGACGAGGATGGCCATCCCTTCGTTGCGCAGGGTAATAAGCCGGCGGCGTATGGCAGAGGCTGCTCCGACATCGACGCCCCATGTCGGTTGGGCGACGAACAGCAGCTTCGGCGACAGCATCATTTCGCGTCCGACGATGAATTTTTGCAAGTTGCCGCCGGACAGAGAACCAGCCTCCGCCTCCGGACCGGAGGCGCGAACGTCATGCTGGCGCATGCAGTCCTCGGTAAAGGCAATGGCTTTGGCTCTGTCGACGAGGCCATGCTGCAGAAGATCGAGGGGATGCGCAGTCAGGAGGCTGTTAAGGGTGAGGGGCATTTCCGGTACGGCGCCGCGCCCGAGCCGGTCCTCCGGCACGAAGGCGAAGCCGAGCTTCCGGCGTGCGGCCGCATCGAGCCTGCCGACGTCCCTGCCCATCATGAGGATATGGTTCGCCTGGTCGCGAGGCAGCATTGTTTCGCCCGATATCAGCCTGGCGAGCTCGGCCTGTCCGTTTCCCGAGACCCCAGCTATGCCGAGAATTTCGCCAGCGCTCACCGCCAGGCTGATACTGGAAAGGGAAACAGCAAACGGGTCGTCGGGACGGTGGCTGAGGTTATTGATCTGGAGCCGCTTTTCGCCACCGGCGTGGGGAACCGCCGGCATCGGCTCCGGCATGTCGTGACCGATCATCATGCGGGCGAGGTCATGGGCATCGTGCTCGCGCGGATCCACGTTGCCGGTCACCTTGCCGCCGCGCAGGATCGTCGCGTGATCGCAGATTGCCCGGATCTCCTCCAGCTTGTGCGAAATGAACAGGATCGAAACGCCGCCATCCCGCAACCGGCGCAAGGTATCGAACAGCGTCTCGACGAGCTGGGGCGGCAGCACGGAGGTGGGCTCGTCGAGGATCAGGAGCTTCGGGTTGGTCATCAGGCAGCGAATGATCTCGACCCGCTGGCGCTCCCCGACGGAAAGCGCGTGCACGTGGGCGAGAGGGTCGACTTCGAGGCCGAAATCGCGGCCGAGTTTGCGGACGCGCTCGGTCAACTCGCCCTTGCGTCCGGGTACCACCAGATGGATGTTTTCAATGACCGTCAGTGTCTCGAACAGCGAAAAATGCTGGAAGACCATGCCAATGCCGCGACGGCGCGCCTCGGCGGGAGAGGCGAGGTCGAGGACCTCGCCTTCCCAGGCGACGGTTCCGTCGTCCGGCTGCTCGACGCCGTAGATGAGCTTCATCAGCGTCGACTTGCCCGCCCCGTTCTCGCCGAGGATCGCATGGATGGATCGCGCAGCCACGTCCAGATCAATGCCCTGGTTGGCTTTGGTCTGGCCGTAGCTCTTGGAGATGCCGCGGAGTGACAGAAGGGGTGCAGGCATGGCTTACTTCGGCAGAGGCGTGGTGACGCCCTTGACGTGCCAATCCATGGCAATGATTTCCGCGTCCGAAAGCGTCGCGGCTGCAGCCGCGGCCTGGCTGCCATCCGCCTTGGTGACCGGACCGGCAAAGGGCGAGCCGCTCCCGTCGGCGAACTTGGCCTCGACTTCCTTCATTTTCGCCGCCACGTCGGCCGGGATATCCGGGCTTGCATCGGCAATGTGAACCACCTTTTCCTTCATGCCGAGGAAGGCGTTGGCACCCTTGAAGGTCCCCGCCAGGTGGGCGTCGACGGACGCCTTGAAGAACGGCGACCAGTCGGTGGCGGCACAGCCGAGGTAAAACTTCGGCGCATATTTCTTCATCGAGGAATTGAGGTTCAGCGAATAGACACCTGCCGCTTCGCAGGCCGAAACCACCGACGGCGTGTCCTGGGCATTGGAGAAGATCACGTCGCAGTCCTGGGCGACGAGCGCCTTGGCTGCTTCCTGCTCCTTGGCCGGGTCGAACCAGGAGTTCACCCAGACGACCGTAACCTCTGCCTTCGGGTTGACTGCCTGTGCGCCGAGGGTGAAGGCGTTGACGGAGGCAATCAGTTCCGGAATGGCGAAGGCGGAGACGGAGCCGAGCTTGCCCGTCTTCGAGAGTGCGGCGGCCGCCATGCCGAGCACGTAGGTGCCTTCGAAGTTCTTGGCAGCGAAGGGCGAGAAGTTCGGCGCGACCTGGAAGCCGGAAGCATGAAGCACGCTGACCTTCGGATTACGACGCGCGATCTGCAGCGCACCATTCTGGTAGCCGAAGGAGCCGGCGATGAGGAAGTTGTTCCCGTCGGCCACCGACTTCGTCATGATGCGGTCGGCATCCGGACCTTCCGCGATGTTTTCGAGCACGGTGACCTTGACCTTGTCGCCATGGGCGGCTTTGACCGGTTCGAGCCCGTCCTGGAGCGCGCGGCCCCAGCCGACATCGCCGATCGGCGAGGGAACGACGAGGGTGATGCCGAGCGGGCCGTCGGCTGCGAGGGTTGCTCGTGCGCCGAAGGTGCCGGCAAGGCTTGCGGCGGCAACGCCCTGCATCAGAGTTCTGCGGGTGATGTTGGTCATTTTGGTTCCCCTTTTTGCATGTTTTAGAAATTGACGGTCGCGAGCGCGGCCTCGGCTTCGGCAAACAGCCGCTTTTCGTCAAGGCCGATGAACTCGCCGTTCTCCCACACGATCTGGCCGTTGATCATCGTCATGTCGGTCGCCATGCCGATGCCGACCTTGGCAATCAGGCTCAGCGGATCATGACGTGTGCCGACGTAGTCCATGCGTCGCGTATCGATGGCAAACAGGTCGGCCGCCATCCCGGGCGCCAGCCTGCCGATGTCCGCTCGACCAAGCAGCGCCGCGCCACCGGTCGTGGCATAGCCGAGGAAGTCGACCGGAACCGGGACGGGGTGTTTTCGCCCTGAAGCCGCCAGGCATTGCAGCATGTAGGCCGAGTGCACGCAATGCATCAGGTTCGAATTGTCGTTCGAAGCAGCGCCATCGCAGCCGATCCCGATACGCAGGCCTAAGGCCTGCATGGCCGGTATGTCTGTCACCTCTGCCCCGACCAGATAGACCGGTTCCGGGCAATGGGAAACGCCGGTGCCATCTGCCGCCATCTTCGCCAGTTCGTCATGGCTGAGTTCCCAGCAATGGGCATAGAAGGCATCGGGGCCGGCAAATCCGAGTTCCGCGCAATAATCGACGGTCCGCATTCCGTGGCGCGCCGCAATGACCGGGCTCTCTCCTTCTCCGACGTGGGTGTGCATCCGCACTCCGCGATCGCGTGCCAGCGCTACCGACTCCACAAAGGTCTCGCGATAGCTGTTGACGGGCTGACAGGGGGCAACCACCACTTGTCGCATGCTGAACGGACTGTCGTCGTGATAGGTGTCGATCAGGCGGGCGCAATCGGCGATGAATTCGTCCGTCGTTTCCAGCATGGCGTCCGGGATGGTCGACCCTTCCGATTTCGGCAAGGTGTTGCCGCCACGCCCGGCGTGAAAGCGCATGCCAAGCAGCTCGGCAGCCTCGAACTGCCGGTCGATCAGCCGTTTGCCGGCATGTCTCGGGAAACAGTACTGGTGATCAAACGCCGTCGTGCAGCCATGCTTGATCAGTTCGGCCATGGCGGTGACAGAGGAGTGATAGAAGCAATCCTCGTTGAGCCGCGAGAAGACCGGATAGATCAGATCAAGCCATTCGATGACAGACAGTTTCGTCCAGTCGAGGTCGGCCCGGTTGCGTACGAAAGTCTGGAAGAAATGATGGTGCGTGTTGACGAGCCCGGGATAGACGAACCAGCCGCTGGCGTCCCTGGTTATCGTATTCGCCGGAAGCTCAAGCTCAGCCAGATTGTCACCGATCGCCCGCATGACGGGACCATCCGTCAGGACATCGACATTGCGACGGGCGGTCGGCCCCTTGCCGTCGTCGACGACGACAGCGGCGCAGTTTTTCAGGAGATAGCCGGCCATGTCATTCCTCACCCGCCTCGATCGATGGGTCGGGCTTCAACTCATGCAGCCGATGAATGCCCGGCATCTCGATGAAACCGTCGAGCGCGCGAATGGCGCGCGACCAGAGACGGATAGCTGGGTAGGGATCAAGCAGGACGCCGCCATCGGGGGCGAGCGCGACATAGGGGAAGCAGGCTATGTCGGCGATCGTCGGCCGGTCGCATGCGAGGAACGACTTGCCCCGCAGTCCCTGTTCGACCAGGCCCGCCTCAAGTTCGCGCAACGCCGCGATCCCGTGCGCCTGGAGAGCGGCGATGTCACCTGGCCTGTGCAGCATCTCATGCAAGCGAGCCCCACCGAGATTGGCGGTCAATCGATGTGAGAAGGAAAGCCACTGCTGCACGCGGGCTGCCTGTTCGGCCGTGCCGTCACCCAGCCACTCGGGCGCGGTTTTCATCGAGAGATAGACGAGCATCGCCGAGGATTCGGTCAAGACAAGATCGCCATCCTCCAGGATCGGGATCGAACCGGCCGGGTTCAGCCCCAGGAGCTCTGCTTTCCGATGCTCGCCGCCCGGATGGAAATCCACGGGCCTGATCTTAAGAGGAATGCCCGTCAGGGCAGCCATCAGGCGCACTTTGTAGCAGCTCGGGGAAAGGATGTAATCGTAGAGTTTCATTGCGCCACCAGCTGTGCACCATAGGTGTAATTGTGACGTTTGAGCCAGCGCCGGTAAGCCACGGACGTCATGTCAGCGCGGGTGGGGATCTCCATCCCGGGATCGAGCGGCAACAGGTGGGGGATCTGGTTTTCGAGGATCGACCGGTCCTGCAGAAAGATAGTCTGCTGGAAATGGATGAGGTCCGTCATCGAGGTCTCGTCGTCAAAGAGCGCCATCCACGGCCAGACATCGCAAAGATCCTCGGCCAGCGGCTGGACGAAGAGGGTAATGACATCCCATTCGGTTGGCCGGGGTGGGCAGGTCTTGTAGAGCACCGAGCAGGTCGGTGACGGGACGCGATACATGTATTCCGTGGTGATACCGCCGCTTGCGGACTTCGCCGCCTGCGGCTGGTAGAACTTGACCTGGGTTGCCCAGACCTCGTCCTCGACGTCTCGGATTTCCACCTTGTAGTTCTGGACTTCCGTGTGTGGCTCGGCGCCGAGAATGTCGGTGTGAACGAAAGGAAAATGCGCGATGTCGAGAAAGTTCTCGACCGCGCGCAGGGGCGAACAGCGGACGCGAACGACACCGACTTCGACAAACCGGCGGCCGGGCTGATCAGCCTCGGGAATGGAAAAGAGGTCCTTGGTAGGTTCTCCAAGCGATGACCAGACATGTCCGAAACGCACGAGGACGGGAAGGATCCGACCTGCGGAGGTTATTACAACAGCGTCTCCGTTCGCGTCGGCCGAGACCGCGATCTTTTCCCCCATCAGGGCCGTCTTGTAGACGCCCATGGCGAGGTGGCTGAACAGGCCAACGGGATACCACTCGTTGAGCATCGCATTCCCTGCCATTATGCGATCCCTCCCTGCAGGCTTTCAGCGCGTCTGCGCAGGCTTTCGGCTGCCCTGGACGCCATGATGCGTTCGGCGGGCGTCGCGCCGTCATCGACGAGAACATGAACGAGCGTGCGGTGCGGTTGCAATTCGACGAGCAGCAGGCGGACTGCCTGCGAATTCTCCACGGTTTCCAGCACGCCGCGCGCGTCCAGGGTCGCGCCGGCGGCGCGCTCGATGGCGCCAATGTCTGCTTCCACCGTCAGCGACCGCAGCGGAACAAGGCCGGCGAGTGCGGGCGGTTGATGGGCGGGGTCTCCGACAGCCACCCAGAGCAGGCCGTCTGCCTCCTCGACCTTTTGGGTTGCGACGCGGATTGTCTCCGGCGGCGAGAGGCCGGGATGGGCTGGAATGCGAAGACAATTTCCTGCCTGTGAGTAGCTCCAGCCGTGATAAATGCAGGACAAGGCCTCGCCGCGGACAAAGCCATGCGACAGGCGCATGCCACGATGGGGACACCGGTCAGCCGAGGCCGCGACGCGACCCGACTGTGACCTCCAGAGAGCGATCGAGCCGGCTGTTGTGCGTGCGGGGATGACCGTTGCTGGCGGTAGATCCCCTGATAGCGCAACTGGCGCCCAGAAGCCCGTCATTTCGGCTGGCATGGTTTGAACTTTCTTTATATTATCAATGTCTTGTCGTACTTCAAGTGTGGCTGGTCATTTCACGACTTGCAACGGGCGGAAAGCACGTTTGCATAATCTTTTCGCATTGGCAACGCTGATCAAATAACGTGCACTGGAAAATCGAGGCGGCGTTCCCGGGCTAGTTTGGATCCTTGCCAACCGGCGTTCGAACGATGGTTTCCACCCAGACATCGATGGGGCCGAGCGAGCATCCCATTTCCATCATGTCGATCAACTCTTCGGGGCCGGCAACATCGAGTTCGATCCGATCGGCACTGCTGTGGGATATGGATTGCGACAGGCCGAGTTTTTCAGCGTGACGCCTGATCCAGGGGACGAAGGAGGGGGCCTCGAGGTCTCCGAGGATTGTTATTCGTTCCTTCGGTTGAGCCTGTGTTTGTTCTGCCATGAACGTCTCGCGCTGTGTTTGATCACAGCATAGCGTCTAATCGAGCCAGTGAAAGCGCGATATCGTGTCTGTGGACAATGCTGTTTCGTGGAAACGACGGCCGTAACTGGCCGTCGACTGGCCCGGACGGCGGTTTAGATGACGGTGGCCCCCAGACGCGTCCTCGCGTCGAGGATGGCGGCGCAGGCGGCGGCAGCTTCCTTTCCTTTCGTCACGAAATGCTGCTCGAAAAAGCCGACATGGACTTCTGTTTCCTGGAAGTGATGCGGGGTCAGCACCACCGAGATGACGGGAGTGCCGGTATCGAGCTGAACGCGCATCATGCTGTCAAGGACGGTTGCGGCAACGAAATCGTGTCGATAGATCCCGCCGTCAACGACGAAGGCGCAGGCAACGACGGCGTCGTATCGGCCGGTGGCGATCAGTGACTGGGCATGGAGCGGAATTTCGAGGGCGCCCGGCACATCGATGACCTCGATGTCGGAGCTGGACCGTCCGATGGCCGTCCATTCGTCGGCGAAGGATTGAACCGCCTTGTCGACAATATTGGCATGCCAGCGGGCACGGACGACTGCGATGCGTTTTTGCTTTGAAACCACGGTCTGAAGCATTGAAATGCCTTTCAAGGGTATGCCGGTGGCCCGGCTGTGACGACAAAGCCCCGGAGGGCCTGATCCCTTGAGCGAACAGACAGGACGCACTTCTTTCGCTGCGAAAGACGCGCTGCCATGTTCTCTTCCATCCGGACTGTACCGTCGGCTCCGGCATCGCACCGGATCTGCTGACCTTCCGGCAACACCGGAAGCGCTCGCGGGCTCCAGGCCTGGGCCTGATACCGCCGGTGGGGAATTGCACCCCGCCCTGAGAACGGCAACGACCTTAGTCCGGCTGCCACTGGCGATGCAAGTCCCCGTCCGCCGGACATTGTCGCAAAACTGCCCGTTGACGGGCGAGGCAGCCGGTTTCTGGCGAAATCGGCCGCCGGCCTGTCCCGGAGATCAGGTCCTCGAAGGTGCGCTTGATTGCCTCGATCAGGACGACGGCGGAGGCGGCACCTGGATCCATGTGGCCGATGACCCGGTCTCCAAGCCGCGAGGAGCGCCCCTTGGCGGCAACCATGTCTTTTGTCGCTTCCGCGCCCCTCGTTGCGGCCTCGAGCGCAGCGCTCAGACATTGGACAAGGGGGCTGCCTTGAAGGCGAGCGGATCTCGCTGCCGCTGTTGCCGGCAGCCAGGCATCGATCATCGTCTTGTCGCCCGGTTCAGCCTTGCCCCGGTCCTGGATCCCCTGTCCCATTGCCTCGATGGCATCGACCATGTCGTCGTCGGACAGGACCACGCTGGCGCCCCGCGCGCATGAAGGCTGTCGCATAGAGGGGGCCGGTCGATGCGCCGACGGCCGACAGAAACGACTTCGCCGCGGTGTTGAAGACAGTGGTCGCATCGGTCGTGGCGGGATCGAGGGCCGCGACGGTCGCAGCCGCGGCCGAAAAGCCGGGCTCCATCGCAATACCGTGGTCGGCGCGCCCGAATGGTTGTCAGCGAAGCGCGGGACGCGGCTGACGCGCTTGCCGTGCTTGCCCGCGCCCCCTTTATCGAAGCTATCCTCACCGACATCCACTTCAAGCAGGGGCTGGACGGATCGGCACTGGCACGTTGGCAAAGTCGCTGCGACCTCGGGTCAAAGTCATGATCATGTCTGCCGATCAGCCTTGCTCTCCCGAAGCTTCCTTCCGGCTGTCGATATTTCGCCAAGCCCTACGAAAGCAGACAGGTCGTCGCGAGCATAGGGAACGAAGTCAGGGGATATGTCGCGTGAATGGCAATCCGAATGGGGACGGACCTGCTTCGGGTTCGAACAGGGCTATTGTCTCTTTCGGGCCGCTTACTCGCAACGTCAGCGGCGTCGTTTATCAAAGCCGGATATATCTAGCCGGTCTCATTCGCCTGGGGCGTGCTCGCTGGAATCCAGACGCGTGTCGTTATCGTGTTGCCTGATGTCAGGACAAGGCCGCAAAGGATGGCCGCCATGGCCCAGCAGAATGACGATGATGGGAAAGGCCCAGCGGCCCCGGCGGCGCTCCAAGCCGCCGCCGGGAGCTGCCTGCTATGCCGTGAGGATATAGACGATCGCGAGAGTATCGGGATCTACAATGATGATCCGGCCATCCGCAAGGAGGAAGAAGCGGTAGCCTTCATACTCCGGTACGATCTTCACAACCCGCGGCGGCAGCGGTTCAAGATGGACCTTCTTTGGAATCCTGGTGCCGACCGAAACCGTGAAGTCGGGCTCTCTTACCGGCTGGACATGAACCTCCTTCACGACCTGGCGAATTTCCGTCTGCTGCTCGACAGTCACGTTGACGTTCGTCTTGTTGTTCGTAGTCTGGTTGCTCGTCGTGCTGTTGTTGTTGGTGGTGTTGGTCGTCGTCGAGTTCTGGTCGCTTGACTGCTTGGTGGCATCACCGCTCTGGGTAGTGTTGCTCTTGTCGGTTCCGTCAGACGACTTGGACTGCGTGCTGCTCTTCGAGCCTGAGGTCCCCGAGCCGCTGGTGTCGGACTCGGTCTTCTGCTGCGTCGTCGTGCTGCCTGTGGCGTCCTGCGATCCAGTCTTCGACTTGGTCTCAGTCGATGTCTTGCCCGACGCGGTTCCGCTGGTCGAGCCGTCGCTCGACGGCTGCTTGGCGCTCTTCTGGGTTTCCGACCCTGAGCCTGTTTTCTGTTCGGACGACATACTCTTCTTTGAGCAGGCGCCCGAGGCGTCAGGCGAAGAACAATCGGTGCCCGAGGTGCTTGAATCGGACTGCGACTGGTCGGACTTTGTACCCGACTCCGAACCCGACTGGGAACCGGGCTGCGTGTCGGTCTTCGTGCCTGTCTGCGCGCCCGTACCTGATTGGCTCTGGGTCTGCGTATCCTGCTGGGCCTTGGCCGGCAGGGTGGCAAACGGCGAGACGCTGAGCGACAACGTTGCGATGATTATGGCGAGATTGTTGTTCTTCACGATTTGATCTCCTAAAGATCGGGGAACGCTATGCACTGCGCATCCTCATGCGCGTCACGCGTACCCTCAGTGCTGGAAAATGGCGGCTGCAGCCGCCCGTGGTCACTGGATGACCTGGATGACCTTCCGGGAGGAAGGTTCGACGATCACACGCTCGTCGTTGACGATCGCATATGCGTACTTCGGTTGATCAGGAACCGGAGTAACGACAACGGTCTTCGGCAAGGGCTGTCCGACGACAATCTTTTCCTTGACGACGATGCGTTCTGTCGGGGCAGGAGCCTGCTGGACATAGGTCACCACCTTCTGAGGCGGTGGATCGAGAAGGGTACCTGCGACGCCACCGACGACGCCACCGACGGCCGCACCCACGGGACCACCGACGACGGCTCCCGTCGCGGCACCACCGGCTGCACCGGTAACCGTCGACGACTGCGCAAAGGCGCACGTCGATGCCAGGAGAACCCCGGCCACGATTCCTACTGCTTTGTTATTCATAGAGTTTCCTCCTTTTGTTGTGGCGGGTTTTTGCCACTGCGGGGTCACAACCTACAAATCATGGCACTGTTCCAAACTTGGGACTTCAGTCGGAGGGGGCTTAGACTTAAGTCCCGTACATGCTGGCTCGCGAGTGCTCTCGACACGTTCGGTTCTGCTGCTGAAAGATGCCCCTCCGGGTTGAACCAGTCGGCTCCTGATGCGAACCTGTCTGCGCTTTGACCGGGATGCCCTAGAGCCAATCAAAATCATCGGACCAAAGTCCGAGATCAGAACTTTATGATCGGTCGGATGTTTCCGTCTTACAGCGATGTGAAGGGATTGGGCCATGACCTGCGGCAAAGACTACTCTCCGCATGAAGACGCGGGATCACTGACTCGGTGCGGGATCGAACGAAGACGTCCACGGAAGCCAGCGAGTTCAGCCCGCACCGCAGGGAAATTAATTCCGGCGACGATGCATTGGCTTTTTAATTTCGCCTTGTCTGCCGACAGGTCGCTTCCTTGTCGATCGGTGATGCGGCGACCGGGCGAGTGCCAGCCGTTGGAGTAGCCGAGCATCAGAGATTTGGTCGTGATTTTCTTCGCCAGTTTCTGCGCGCCTTAAAGACTTGATCGGAGGACCAGCCGGATGGAAACAGCAGGATATGAAATCGGACGTCAGCGTTCGATCGGACCTGAACGACGGCCTGTCCACCTCTTCGTTGCCATGCCTTTGGTGCGCCGCCCATGACAGACATTGAATTCCATCGAGGTCCTGCCAACGGCGCTGGGCAAGATGAGGCTCATACGTCTCAGCAGGCGACGCCCGCTGTCGAACCCCCGCCGCCGCCAATTGCCACCGAGCCCGATCCGGAGTTGACGCCGGAAGAGATAGAGCAGGTGCGCAAGAAGTATCTGCTGAAGCGTTTCTGGATAAGCGCCCGTGGTTACTGGGGTCCTCATGGAGGCAGGCTCGCCTGGGTATGCACGATCGGGTTACTGGGACTGATCGTGATAAACGTCGGCTTCCAGTACGGGATCAATGTATGGAACCGTCGAATTTTCGACGCCATAGAGCAGCGTAATGCTACGACCGTATATTTTCTAAGCGGCGTGTTCCTGCCACTCGTGTTTGGAAGCGTGGTGGTTGTCGCGGCGCAAGTTTCTCTTCGCATGATGATCCAGCGGCGCTGGCGTTCGTGGCTCACGAATGCGGTGCTTGCCCGTTGGCTCGCAAACGGGCGTTACTACCAGTTGAACCTCATCGGCGGAGACCACAAGAATCCCGAAGCGCGTATTGCGGAGGATCTGCGGATCGCCACGGAGTCGCCGGTCGACTTCATCGCCGGCGTCATGTCGGCATTCCTGGCGGCTTCGACCTTCATTGTCGTGCTCTGGACGATCGGCGGAGCGCTGCATGTGACAGTCGCAGGCTCGACGGTCACGATTCCCGGCTTTCTCGTCATTACCGCTGTCATCTACGCTGCGATCACATCAAGCTCGATGGTGGTGATCGGCCGCAACTTCGTCCACGTGTCCGAGGTCAAGAATCAGGCGGAAGCCGAATTCCGCTATACGCTGACGCACGTGCGGGAAAACGGAGAGAGCATTGCACTGCTCGGTGGTGAGGAAGAGGAGCGTAGCGACCTCGACAAGACGTTTACCAACGTGCTGAGGCAATGGGCATTGCTTGCAGGCCAGCACCGGCGCACGACGATTGTGTCACAGGGATCGATGCTGTTTGCGCCCGTTGTGCCTGTCCTGCTTTGCGCTCCAAAGTTTCTCGAGGGCAGCATGACACTTGGGCAGGTGATGCAGGCGGCTTCCGCTTTCGCCATTGTTCAAAGCGCGTTTGGATGGCTGGTCGACAACTATCCCCGCCTTGCCGATTGGAACGCCTGCGCACGGCGCATTGCGTCGCTGATGGTGTCGCTCGACGGGCTCGAGCGCGCGGAGCAGAGCGATGCCCTCGGACGCATCAAGCATGGTGACGTCGAGGGCGAGGCGATCCTCAGCCTGAACGACCTGTCCGTCTCGCTCAATGACGGCACCGCGGTGGTCAAGGAAACACAGGTCGAAGTCGTTCCCGGCGAGCGGGTCCTTGTCGCCGGCGAGTCCGGTTCGGGCAAGAGCACGCTGGTGCGGGCCATTGCGGGTCTTTGGCCATGGGGTGGAGGGAGCGTCAATTTCCGGCCTGGTCGGCGACTGTTCATGTTGCCGCAGCGGCCCTATATCCCGTCCGGGACGCTCCGGCGTGCTGTCGCCTATCCTGGTGCAGCCGACAGCTGGTCCCTCGAAATGATCAAGGAGGCCCTCGACAAGGTTGGACTCGACTATCTGAATGACAAGATCGAGGAGGAGGCGCCATGGGACCAGACGTTGTCGGGTGGCGAAAAGCAACGCCTCGCCTTTGCCCGTCTGCTGCTCCACAAGCCCGATCTTGTCGTGCTCGATGAAGCGACATCAGCACTCGATGAGAAGAGCCAGGACAGGATGATGGAGACGATGATCCAGGAATTGCCGAAGGTCACGATCGTTAGCGTCGCGCATCGCGCCGAACTGGAAGCCTTCCATAGCCGGAAGATCACACTGGAGCGCCGCGAGGGCGGGGCACGACTTGTCAGCGACGAGGATCTCGTCCCGCACAAGAGAAAGCGCAGCCTTCTGTTGCGCCTCATGAAGAACCAGCAGGCCCTGTCGAAAAGCAGCACAAACCTCGGCGCGGCTTCCTCGCCGGACGTCGACTGAACGAGCGCCTCCGCTGCAGCAAGCGGCTCGGGAGGTTCCATGACCGCCGCGCTGTTGTCGCGCCGCTGTCCATTTAACGGATGCCGTTGAACCGGACCCGGTCAGGCAGGCTCATCGGCAGCCGCGAGAACCATGGCCGCGCAGGCGGCGATCATGGCAAGCGATATTGCCCCGGCATCAGGATGACCGATGCTCTTTTCGGCGAGTGGCCGTGCACGACCAAGCCTTGGTGTGAGGCTTGCCGTCGCTTCTGCGGTGCTTCGCAATCTCGAGGAGCTCGCGGGCAGGCTTGCATGCCTGTTGGCAAGCGATGCCGACATCAGCCAGATGCGCCGTCTGCACGATGAGATGGTTGCGCGCTGCCGGGTGGGGATCGCCTGCAATATTACAAGCTTAACCAGGAGATCCATAGCGGGATCGTCAGGCTGGCCGCGAACTCGACACTGAGCGGAGTTCACCAGATGCTGCAGACGCGGCTCAAGCGGATCCGTTTCATCCGTCACGAAGGCGACGAGAAATGGGCTGCGGCGGTTGCCGAGCACGAGGAAATGATTTTTGCGCTCGAGGCAAGGGACGAGAGCCGGCTCTCGGAAGTTCTCGGCCGGCATCTTGGCAATGCCTGGGAGCGGGTTCGAAGCGCGATCTAGGTCACCACGGACGAGCCGGCGCGTTTCGGTGCAACCGGCGCCGGCCATGGCCTGTCGAATGAGCAGTGCCGGATCGGCCGAGCTCTCACGAGCATGTTTCAACTCACATCTGGATGATGGGTAGGTTAGCCTATTCCGAAGGGCGCCTTTGAGACAGGCGTCCGAATTTCGCGCACGCGATGGCGTTGTGTTCGTCCTCTCGCGGCAAGAAGCCTGTCCATCTCCTGTTGGCGGTTGCCAAAGCTTTCGATCAATCGCCGGGCTTCTCCCCTGTTCAGGCAATACTGCTTCTGCAGTGCGGCGAGCGTATACATTCCATGCACGTCTTCAGTCATGTCGGCTCCTTTCCCATTGGAAACAGGGCCGGCTCCGCACTGGTTCCGTCACGCTATAAGACCTGTTGTAACCATTTGGTGAGCGCCTTGCACTGACAAGTGCGCCTTTCCGGCCCGATTGTCCCGGGCGGGAAACAACGTGTGCCAACCTGCGACAGAAATTGCATACTAAAATCGTATGCAGTTTTGCGCGCAAGTTGTAGACATATTTTCGCGCGGCCGCTACAAGAAGGTACCGTTCTCCTGATCAGTGCGATCGCTTGGCGGCCGCTGGGGACTTGTTCCCTTCGGCTGTTGCGATGCTGGGCGCTTCAAAGACAAAGATATGACTGACACGATCGACATGCTTTTTAAGAATGCCAGACTTTCTGACGGCGGCACCTACGATATTGCGGTCGCAGATGGGCGGATCAGATCGATTGCAGACAAGGGCAGCGACGCCGAAGCGGGATGCGTCATCGATATCGCTGCAGAGCTTCTTGTCCCCGGCTTCGTCGAGGGCCACATCCATCTCGACACCAGCTTCTACGGCGATGCCTGGATTGCGCACAAGCCTTGTTCCAACGGCTTCGACGTCCATGAGCGCGTGGCCTTCCAGGCGCAGAACATGGCAATCGCCGCACCCATGGACGAACGGGCACGAAAGCAGCTCGATCTCTGCATAGCAAATGGCGCGCTGCTGATGCGCAGTCACGTGATGGTTGACGCATCGGTGGGGCTGAAATCCCTGGAGACCATCCTGAAGGTTCGGGAGGAATACCTTGACCTGATCGACATTCAACTCGTCGCCTTTCCTCAGGGCGGCATTCTGAAAAGTCCGGGAACGGCGGAGCTGCTGGACGAGGCCATCGTTCTAGGCGCCGATCTCGTCGGCGGCCTCGATCCATTGAGTTTCGACCGGGACATCAAGGGGCATCTCGATGTCGTCTTCGGGATTGCGGAGAGGCGCGGCGTTGACGTCGACATTCACCTCCACGACCCGGGAACGCTTGGTTCCTTCACAATCGAAGAAATCTGCGCGCGCACGACTGCGCTCGGCATGCAGGGACGGGTTGCCATCAGTCACGCCTACGGACTTGGTGACCTTTCCCCCGAGGCTGCCGGCAAGAGTGCGGGCCTGCTTGCGAGGAGCGGTGTATCGATCATGACCAATGCGCCCGGCAGCCATAACTTTCCGCCGGTTGCGCTCCTGAGGAGCGAAGGGGTCGTGGTTTTCAGCGGCAGCGACAACATTCGCGATTCCTGGTGGCCTTACGGCGATGGCGACATGTTGAGGCGCGCAGAGATCATTGGCTACCGTTCGGGTTTCTACACGGATGCAGAGCTCGATGCTGCGTTCGATGTCGTCACCTCAGGCGGTGCCAAGGCCCTCAATGTCGAAGGCTACGGCATCGAGGTCGGGGCGAGGGCGGATTTCGTGACACTTGCGGCGAGCCACGTCCCCGAAGCTGTCGTTTCTGTTCCGAAAGGTCGCCGCGTGTTCAAGGCCGGCAGGCTCGTCGCCGAGAACGGTGCGATCATCAATCGCCGCTGATTGAACGGACGCTCCAGTCGAGAGCGCCGTTCAACATCAGGAAGCTGTCGCCTCCGGCTGCCAGGACGCCTGAGTGTCGAGGGCGGCATGAGAGGATCATCGAAGCGCCGCGGAACTATGTCGGGCGATGGGCTGGACGAAGCGTGAGGCGCTCGATCCTGCCCGCCAGCGAGAAGATCAGAACCTCGATATCCGTGTCGATCCTGTCGCCGTCCAGGAGCCTGACGACGTCATCGACACCCGATGTCGGCTGGCCGTCGATCGCCAGCAGGTAGTCTCCTTCGTGCAGCCCTGCGCGGGCTGCAGGGCTGTCCGTTTCGACCCGGCGCAGGCGCACGGCTGTCGTCTGCGCAAGGCCGGCCTGAAGCGCAATGCGGCGATGCAGTTCGACGGTGTCGGCTGCAATGCCGATATAGGCGCGTCTCACATGTCCGAAGCGGAGCAGTTCCGACACAACATGCTTGGCGGTGTTGGAAGCGACGGAAAATGCGATGCTCTGTGCGCCCTGGATCACCGCTGTATTGACGCCGATAACCTCGCCTGCCGACGATACGAGCGGCCCGCCGGAGTTGCCGGGGTTAAGCGCTGCATCCGTCTGGATGATATCGTCCATCAGGCGACCGCTTGCCCCTCGCATCGAACGCCCGAGCGCTGAAACGATGCCAGCCGTCACGGTCCATTCGAAGCCGAGCGGATTGCCGATCGCGATTGCGATATGGCCGCGCTTCAACGATTTGGAATCGCCCAGTCTGGCAAAAGCCCCAGACCAGTCGTTGGCACGAATGAGCGCCAGATCACTGTCGGGGTCGCGGCCAAGGACCTTCCCTTCGATCGCGAACCCCTCCGGTGTCTTGATGCGGACGGTCCGGCTGTCTTCGACGACATGGTTGTTGGTGACGACAAGACCATCAGGTGAAATTGCAAAGCCGGATCCGTGTCCGGCGCGGCCACTCACACGTTCGATGCGGCTGACGGCGGGGCCAACCAGATCGACCGCGTTCGATACCGATTGCGAATAGGCATCCAGCAGCCCCGCGTCAGACGGCTGGATGTCGCGATCAATGAATCCCATGAAAGACTCCTCGGACGCAGGAAGCGTCGAAGTGAGGAACGGCAGCGGCTGCGGAAAGCGAGGGGCTGTCGGTTCGACAGGTTGAACAACGATGATCAGATGAGGTGGCTCAGATCCCAAATCAAGTGGGCAGGGCCGTCGGCCCGAAACTTGGTCGCTGACCGGTGAGCTTCACCGAAAGTTGACTTTCGAGCGGCAGGGCGACGGCGACAATGTGCTACATTTCTCGCAGCGGGACGATCGAACGGAGGCCTGATGCTTGCAACACTTGCAGTGCTCATGAGTTTGTCAGGTCCGACGCCGGCCGCCGCACTGCCGGCAGGAGGCGAGGTCGACGTCAAGCTCGTGCTCGCGGTCGACACGTCCCGGTCCATGGACCAGGAAGAGGTTCGCATCCAGCGTGAGGGCTACGTCGAGGCGCTGAAACACCGCGAGTTCATCGAGGCAGTGACCGGCGGGCTCAACGGCCGCATCGCGATCAGCTATTTCGAATGGGCGGGCTATGTGGTTCCGGATTCGGTCATCGACTGGCAACTGATTGCCACGGAACAGGACGCCATCGACTTTGCTGCAAGGCTAGAAGAGCGGCCGATCACGACGCAGCGCCGGACATCGATCTCGACAGCCATAGCGCAGGGCGCGGCCATGATCGTTTCGAGCCCTTATAACGGTCGGAGGCAGGTGGTCGACGTCTCGGGTGATGGCACAAACAATTCCGGCAATCGCGTTGAGCCAACCCGCGACAAGGCCGTCGAGGCCGGAATCGTCATCAACGGGCTTGCACTGATGCTGCGTCCCTCCGGCGCGCCAGGCGGCCTCGACAAATATTACGCGGACTGTGTGATCGGCGGGCCAGGTTCCTTCGTCCTGCCGGTCTACAAGATCGAGGACTTCGCGACCGCAGTGCGACGAAAACTTGTCCTCGAGGTGAGTGGCTTTGTTCCTCTTCCCTTCTCACACAGGATTGCCGACCAGGCGAAGACGGATTGCATGATCGGCGAGCGGCAATGGCAAGACATGTTCGATCGCTGAACGCCCAGATGACTGGATTGCTTCACGGACAATGGTTCAACGCCTCGCGCAGAACCTCGTAGACCCTGTCGTCAAGAGACTGGGAGACATTGAAGCGCATGTATTGCGTCGCAGACTGGGAGAGGCTGAAGGCGTTTCCCGGCGCCAGAACCACACTTCTGTCCAGCGCGGCGCGAGCGACCTTTGCAGCGTCGACATTCCCCGGAAGTCGACACCAGAGAAACATTCCTGCCTGGGGTTCGACAAAGGGAAGGATGCCGAGCGGCTTCAGCCGTCTGCTGACGTCGAGCGTCGACTTCGAGAGGCGTGTGCGCAGGGCTTCGACGTGCTTGCGGTAGCTGCCGTCGCTCAGCACCTTGTAGACGAGCTCGGCAGAAAGCCGTCCGCCGCCGAACGAGGTTGCGATCTTGAGGTCGATGACGCTCTCGATCCACTCCTTCCTTGCCGCGATGAATCCGCACCGAGCCGAGGCCGAAAGGGTCTTTGAGAAACTGCCGATATGGACCACCCGGTCAAGGCCGTCGAATGCGGCGAGCCGGGGCGCAACGGTGTGCTCGAAATCCGCGAAGATATCGTCCTCGATAATGGTCAGGTCGAACTGGTCGGCAAGCTTCAGGACCCTGTGGGCGACAACAGGTGAAAGCGTGGCGCCGGTCGGATTATGAATCGCCGAGTTGGTGATGTAGAGGCGGGGGCGATGCTCAGCCAAGACCTGCGCGAAAAGATCGATGTCAGGCCCCGACGACGTATAGGGGACGCTGACCATGGTTGCACGATGGGCCCGCAACAGCGCCTGGAAGTTGAAATAGCATGGGTCGTCGACGAGCACGGTATCGCCGGGCTCGAGAAAGAACCGGCACAGAAGATCGATCGCCTGGGTTCCGGACTCCGTCAGCATGATCTGGTCGGGCGATGCTTCCATTCCGCGGTCCGCCATGCGCCTTGCAATGAGCTGTCGCAGCGGCTCCAGGCCAAGAGGGGAGCCATAGTCGGAAAGAGCCGTGTCGTCGCTGCGCGACAGCGCGCGCAAACCCTTGCGGATCGCTTGATTGGGAAGCCAGGACGAGGGCAGCCAGCCGCAGCCTGGTTTCGGGTCGCTCTCTCTTGCCTCCAGTGATTGTCGCGATACCCAGAACGGGTCGACGGCGCGATCGAGTTTGGGACCGGCAGCCGACAGCGAGAATGGCGCGGCCTGTGGGGCAACAAAGAACCCGGACCCGGGCCTGGAGACAATGACGCCTTCCCCGACCAGGCGCTCATAGGCGTCGACAACTGTCGATGTGGAAACGCCAGATATTGCCGCCATCGCCCTGACCGAGGGCAGTCTTGCCCCGGCTGTCAGGCTTCGCCCGGCTATCCTATGGCGGATGGTTGCCATGACGGTCTCGACGCGGGTGAGGGTGTGTTGGCCGGCTTCTTCCATCTGTATGGCTGCCTCTAGCATAACAGTTTTGTCAAACTGTATCAGACTGTCGCTGGTATTGTCAGCGGTTTGGCGCGATCAAGGCGGCCCTGAGACGAGGTATTTCCATGGAACGTTCAACATCCGGATGGCTCAGCGGCTTTATCGGTGTCGTGATCTTCAGCGGATCGCTGCCTGCCACGCGGCTGGCGGTGGCGCAATTCGATCCGATATTCCTGACCGCAACACGGGCAGCGATCGCCGGCGTCCTCGCACTTTTGCTGCTGATCTGCTTTTCCGAGAAACGTCCTGAAAGGCGTGACATCCCATCACTGCTGATTGTGGCGGCAGGGGTTGTCGTCGGCTTCCCGCTTCTGACCGCGCTTGCATTGCAGCACATCACATCAGCGCATTCCATCGTGTTCGTCGGCCTGCTGCCACTTGCGACGGCCGCCTTTGGCGTCATCCGTGGCGGCGAGCGCCCCAAACCTCAATTCTGGCTGTTTGCGGTCACGGGAAGCGCGCTTGTCTGTACCTTCGCCATTCTGCAAGGACTGACCGCAGCACCGGTCGGCGACGGACTGATGCTTGCTGCGATCGCGCTTTGCGGCCTTGGCTACGCCGAAGGTGCAACACTGTCCCGGCGACTGGGAGGATGGCAGGTGATTTCCTGGGCGCTCGTCCTGTCATTGCCCGTCATGGCCGCTCTTTCGCTGTTGTCGATGCCGTCGAGCTTTTCCGGAATCCAGGCGCCAGCGATGGCTGGTCTGGCCTATGTGTCGCTGTTCAGCATGCTGATCGGCTTCATTTTCTGGTACCGAGGCCTTGCTCTTGGCGGTATCGCCGGCGTCGGCCAGTTGCAATTGCTGCAGCCGTTTTTCGGCCTGATCCTGGCGGCTACATTGCTCAATGAAACCGTCACCTGGGCGATGTTTGCGGTGACGGCGGCCGTGGTCGCCTGCGTCGGCGCCGCCCGCAGGTTCGCGCGTTGACCGCTGGCCATTGCCAGCACTCAGGAAAAGACAGGCCTAGGCCGCGTCCCGTTCTACTGCGGCCGGGTCGTGTCCGACGAGAATCATTGCCTGCGAACAGGTCATGCCCCTTGATGCCATGAGCAGCAGGCTGAGTTCCACGGCCCGCGGAACGGGTACTTCGCCGCTCGCCCAGCGACGGCACGTGATGTAGTCAATCTGGAAAAGCTGCTGGACGGTCCCCGCTGTCAATCCGACTACAGCAAGCGCCGCCTTGTATTCAGAGGGTTTCATTGTTGCGTCCCATGCGCGATTCGAGCGCGCTTTATTTCGTTGCTGACGAGATTAGGTTCTTTTAATTTTAACGAACCCTCATATGCGACATATGGTGTCCTTCCTGCGACAATGCGGCTGCGTCGCCCTCCATAAAACGAAAGTTTCCAGCGCGGTGATGCGCAGGAAGAACGGAGACGCCCACATCAATTTAGCACAGGCTTGCTTAATAGGGTTGAAAGGTCTTGCTGCGACGATCAGATTGATTAAAACTGGATGCAGCATGATGACTTCGATACGAATGCGTTGGCTGCAATTGGGCCTGATTGTCCTGTCGTTTGCGGGCTGCACGAGCGTGGAACCGCTCGACACATCTTTGACAACACAATCCACGCCGCAAATCAGGCAGGCCGACACCTCGATCATTGCCGAGAGAGTCGGGGAGTCGGCCGTCGGCGTCGAACCGCTTGCCTGGGCCAATCCGTCGACCGGGAGCACTGGCGTGATAGAGGAAATCACCGTTGCACCAGGGTTGGATGGAGAATGCAGAAATTTCGTGACAACGCAGCGCTCCCTGCAGGGCGAATCACGAATCAAGGGTGTCGCATGCCATTCTGCCAATGCGGGTTGGAAGGTCAGCCCGGCAAATTGAAAGCCAGTGCTCGCGTCGGCCTCATGGGTGGATGACGGCCAGAAGCGGCAGGTTTCCAACCGATCCCGGGGACACGGGATCTTTTGGCAATGACGATCCAATCAAAGCCAATTTGGGTAGAGACCCGATCATATAGTTTAATCAATCGCGGTCGGACGACATCGAGAAAATCTACCAAGGCCGCAATACCCTGACCTGAAAAGGGCTCCAAGCATGGCAACGCCACGAAGAGCTTGCAAAGATCACAAAAGGTCTGGCCGAGTTTTACGAATGGTATGAAAGCGGAGATGCCCTCGAAACCCACAAGGACAGCGAATCAAAAGCCAATAGGGTTTACGCAACCGCCATTGCTGGCATCCTCGAATTGGCCCACAAGAACAGTAGCTCTCCACATCATGTCTTGTCTTTGGCCGGGCATCAGTATCTGGGTGGGTTGGGAAAGAACGACAATCGCCTCCGTGTGACCAGCGATGTACTCAGTCTAACTTCGGGCGTTGCGGCAAAAATCGAGGGTGTCGAGAACTGGCCGTGATTCCGGATCGGTGTGAGGTTTTGGGAGCCGATTCCGCCGGATTGTTAAGTCCATTCCGCTTGCGTTTGAGGCGCAGGCGGAGTTCTCCAACAAAAACAACAACGCCGTTTGCGCCTCGGTCTGAGGCGCTATAGCCCCGCTTCCTTTCCGAGGAGGCTGACGGGCCTGCCCGCAGCCTCGCGGAGACCGTTGCCAGCACAAGCCTTACCTGGCGCAAACTGCGACGGTATCATCGTCAAGGCTGACGAAGGAAACGCCGCCGCTTTCGAAGGCAAGGCGCAGTTGCGCCTCCGTTGCCCGATGGACGTCATGTCGGTTGCCTTCGTAGTCACGCACGGTGCTCCTTGATACGCCAGATCGGTCAGCGAGTTCGCTCTGGGTCCAGTCGAGGAGCCCGCGCGCCGCGCGACAGAGTGCCGGCGTCAAAATCTTGGCATTGATAGCTTGACCCATTGTGCAAACCTGCCCATATTGGTTATTATCTAACATATATAGCAGTTTCACTTGCTTTGCTAGACGCTGTAGCGGGTTGTCCGCGGTCGACCGGGCGGAAAAGAAAAGGATCATGGTGTTGGGATAACAGGCGGACCATATCTACTCGTTATCCTGCTCGTCCTGCCCTTCGCAGGAAGTCTCCTGTCCGTATGTCTGCTGAACACCACATCCCGCCGCCTTCCGGCCGGCCTTGCGGGGCTGGCGACACTTGCCGCACTTCTTCTGACCGCCAGCCTCTATCCGGCCGTGTCGGATGGCGGGGTTGTCAGGTACAGCGCTGCCTGGTTGCCCCAGCTTGGTCTCGACTTCTCGCTGCGCATGGATGGTTTCGCATGGATATTTTCCATGCTCGTGACCGCAATCGGGCTGCTCGTCGTCGTCTACGCACGCTACTACATGTCTGAGGCAGACCCGGTTCCGCGATTCTTCTCGTTCCTGCTCGCTTTCATGGGCGCAATGCTCGGCATCATCATCTCGGGAAACGTCATCCTGCTGTCGGTATTCTGGGAAATGACGAGCATCTTCTCGTTCCTCTTGATTAGCTACTGGCACAACAGTGCGGCCGCCCGCGACGGTGCCCGCATGGCGCTCACGGTGACGGGTATCGGTGGCTTCTGCCTGCTGATCGGCCTGCTTCTTCTTGGGCATATCGTTGGAAGCTACGACCTCGACAAAATCCTGGATTCGGGTGACCTCATCCGCGCCCATGCGCTCTACGTGCCAGCGCTCATCTTCGTTCTGCTCGGGGCGCTGACCAAGAGCGCGCAATTCCCCTTCCACTTCTGGCTACCGAACGCCATGGCGGCGCCAACGCCGGTATCCGCGTTCCTGCACTCGGCCACCATGGTTAAGGCAGGGGTCTTTTTACTTGCGCGCTTCTGGCCGGCATTGTCGGGGACCTTTGAGTGGTTCTGGATCGTCGGTGCCGCCGGCATGATAACACTTCTGCTCGGGGCTTACTTCGCGATGTTCCAGCAGGACATGAAAGGACTGCTCGCCTATTCGACCATTAGCCATCTCGGGCTGATCACCACCTTGCTCAGCCTTTCGAGCCCGCTGGCCACGGTCGCTGCGATCTTCCACATGCTGAACCACGCGACTTTCAAGGCCTCTCTCTTCATGGCAGCCGGCATCATCGACCACGAGACCGGCACGCGTGACATGCGAAGGCTGAGCGGTCTGTTTCGTTTCATGCCCTATACCGCGACCCTTGCCATCGTTGCGAGCGCGGCCATGGCCGGCGTTCCGCTGCTCAACGGATTTCTCTCCAAGGAAATGTTCTTTGCCGAGGCGGTCGAGACGCATGCGGACTCGATCCTCGATCGCATCCTGCCCTATGTCGCCACCGTCGCATCCGCATTCAGCGTCGCCTATTCGCTCCGCTTCATTCACAGCGTCTTCTTTGGTCCTCCTCCGGTCGACCTGCCGGTCAAGCATCCCCACGAGCCGCCGCGCTTCATGCGCTTTCCGATCGAACTGCTGGTCGTCCTTTGCCTGATTGTCGGCATCATTCCGGCGCTGTCGATCGGACCGTTTCTCAGGGCTGCGGTGATCGGCGTGCTTGGCAGCGATACTCCGGATTACAGCTTGGCCATCTGGCATGGCGTCAACCTGCCACTGATCATGAGCCTGATTGCGCTTGTCGGCGGGACGGCGATCTTTCTGACGCTGAAGGACTATTTCGCGCGCTGCGAGGACGGCCCCCCCTTGCTGCGACGCCTCAAGGGCCAGCGCATTTTCGAGCGTGCCCTGGTCGAGGTCTCATGGCACTGGGCCCGCATTGCCGAGCAGCGTCTCGGGACGCGCAAGCTGCAGCCCCAGCTCCGTTGGGTCGTGATCATGGGCTTTGCCGCCGGTCTCGTGCCTCTTTATCTCAGGGGTTTCGAAAGCCGCCCCTTTCAGAATTCCGGCGTTGACCCGGTGTTTGCCATCCTCTGGACAATTGGCATCTGCCTGGCGATCGGTACGGCCTATCTTGCCAAATACCATCGGCTGGCGGCGTTGATCATGCTCGGCGGTGTCGGTCTGATCGTCTGCACGACGTTCGTGTGGCTTTCGGCGCCCGATCTTGCGATTACCCAGCTTCTTGTCGAGATCGTCACCACCGTCCTCATTCTCCTTGGTCTGCGGTGGTTGCCGAAGCGCACGGAGGGAATTGGCGAGGCGATGACGCTGCGCGCCCGCTTCCGCCGCTTTCGGGATTTCGCTCTCGCCGTTGTCTGCGGGATCGCAATGTCGTTCATGGCCTATGCTGTCATGACCATGCCAGTCCCCGACGCGATCGCAAACTACTTCCTTGAAAACGCCTATTCCGAAGGAGGAGGTCGCAACGTCGTCAATGTCATTCTCGTCGATTTTCGCGGTTTCGACACGCTCGGCGAAATTGCCGTCCTCGGCGTCGTGGCGCTCACGGTCTATGCCTTGCTGCGCCGCTTCCGCCCCGCTGCCGACAGTATGGACATGCCGGAGCAGCAGCAAATCCAGAACCGGTTCGACGAGGAGCGGCCGGAGCGGTCGGCCGGGGATACTGTCCGGGACTACCTCTTGATCCCCTCCGTCATCATGCAGTGGATGTTTCCTGTCATCATTACCCTTTCCGTCTACATCTTCATGCGTGGTCATGATCTTCCAGGTGGCGGCTTCTCGGCCGGCCTGACCCTCTCGATCGCCTTCCTGCTGCAGTATCTTGCGGGCGGAACGCGCTGGGCTGAGGACCGTATTCGCATCCTGCCATTGCGCTGGATGGGCGCAGGGCTTTTGACGGCTGTTCTGACCGGTGCGGGCGCCTGGGTTCTCGGCTATCCGTTCCTGACCTCGCATTCGCGGTATATCGACCTGCCGCTGATCGGCAAGATCCCCGCCGCCTCGGCGCTTTTGTTCGACCTCGGCGTCTTCGGCCTGGTCGTTGGCTCGACGGTGCTCATTCTCGTCGCACTCGCCCACCAGTCCATCCGCATCAACCGCCTGCGCGCCATCGACGCTGCCAAATCGGAGGCGAGGTAATGGAACTTGTCCTGTCCATTGCGATCGGCGTGATGACCAGCTGCGGGATCTGGCTCATTCTGCGCCCTCGCACCTACCAGGTGATCGTCGGACTGTCGCTGCTGTCCTATGCCGTGAACCTGTTCATCTTCGGAGTGGGCGGTGTGAAGGCCAATGTCCCGCCCATCCTCGGGGATGACGTTGCGGCAGCCGCCCTTGCCGACCCGGTACCGCAGGCGCTCGTCCTCACGGCCATTGTCATTGGCTTTGCAACGACCGCGCTGTTTCTCGTCGTGCTGCTTGCCTCGCGGGGTCTGAGCGGAAATGATCATGTCGACGGGAGGAACGAGCCGCGATGACCGGCTTGATGCATCACCTCATCGTCGCGCCGATCCTGCTTCCGCTGGTCGCAAGTGCAATCCTGCTTCTGGTCGATGAGCGTCGCCGCACGACCAAGGCGATGATCAGCCTCGGCTCAACGCTCTTTCTGATCCTCGTTGCCCTTGTCTTGTTCCGGACCGAAATCGGGCAAGGCGACTTCGAAGGGGTCTACCTCGTCGGCAATTGGGCGGCCCCCTTTGGCATCGTGCTGGTGCTGGATGCACTGTCTGCGCTGATGCTGCTCCTGACCGCGCTTCTGGCGGTTTCGGCGCTGGTCTTTTCACTTGCCCGCTGGCATGCGGTGGGCGCCCACTTCCACAGCATGTTCCAACTCCTGCTGATGGGGGTCAACGGTGCCTTCCTCACAGGTGACCTCTTCAATCTGTTTGTATTTTTCGAGGTCATGCTGGCTGCATCCTATGGTCTCCTGCTGCATGGCTCGGGGCCGCTCAGGGTCAAGGCGGGGATGCACTACATCGCCGTCAACCTGGTTGCGGCGCTGCTCTTTCTGATCGGTGTCAGCCTCATCTACGGCACGGCGGGGACATTAAACATGGCAGATCTTGCTGCCCGCATTCCCGAGATCGAACCGGATCGCCGCATGCTGATGGAAGCCGGTGCCGGAATTCTCGGGATCGTGTTCCTGATCAAGGCCGGCATGTGGCCGCTCTGCTTCTGGCTGCCCACCGCCTATAGTGCCGCCTCCGCACCGGTTGCCGGAATTTTCGCCATTATGAGCAAGCTCGGCATCTATGTCATCCTGCGCCTGACGATGTTGCTGTTCAGTGTAGGGCCGTCGGCCAGCTTCGGAACTGTCGTGCTGCTTTATGGCGGGATGGCGACCCTCATCTTCGGGACCATTGGCGTGCTTGCCTCGCAGGCACTCGGGCGCCTGGCGGGATTTTTCGTGCTGGTGTCGTCGGGAACGCTTCTGATGGTCATCGGGATCAACGACGGTGCGATTTCCTCAGGCGCGCTGCTTTACCTCGTTAGCTCGACGCTGTCGATCAGCGCCTTTTTCATGCTGATAGAGCTTGTCGAACGCGGCCAGGACGCTGGCGCCAACGTGCTTGCGGTGACCATGGAAGCCTATGGGGATGCCGAGGACGACGAAGCCGCGGAAAGCGAAGGTGTCACGATGCCCGGCACCATGACGATCCTCGGGATCTGCTTTGCCGCATGTGCCGTGCTGCTTTCCGGCCTGCCTCCGCTGTCGGGATTTGTCGCTAAATTCGCGATGCTTTCGACGATGATGGGAGCAGGGGCGATCGGCGTGCCGCCGACAGCGGCGGTCTGGGCCCTGGCCGTTCTTGTGATCCTCTCCGGTGTCGCAGCGCTGATTTCCATGACGCGGGCCGGAATTCGCACCTTCTGGAGTTCGCTTGAGGGAACGGTTCCGCGCGTGCTGGTCATCGAGGTCGTGCCCGTCTTGTTCCTGCTTGCACTCACGCTTGCGCTCACGGTCCAGGCCGGTCCCGCGATGCAGTACATGGATGCCACCATCCGCAGCCTGAGCAGGCCGGGCCTCTATATCGATGCGGTAAGAGATGCGGTGAGACTTCCTGCCTACCGGGATGCAGCCACCGACGGCGATGAGGAGGGCAGATAGTGCTTCCGTATCCGATTCTCACCCTTTTTCTGGTGCTGATGTGGTTGCTGCTCAACGGGTTCAGCCTCGGTCAGCTCGTGCTTGGCATCCTCGTTGCCGTCTTTGCCTCCTGGGCCATGGCATCGTTGCGCACCGAGCGACCGGCCCTGGCGAAATGGTATCTTCTTCCGAAACTGTTCTTCCGGGTTGTTGTCGATATCGCGGAGTCCAATCTTTCGGTCTCATGGATCATCCTGCGACGCGGCCGGCGGCACGATCCCGGCTTTCTCAGCATCGAACTGGAAGTTCGCAACCCCTTTGCCCTGGCGTTGCTTGCGATCATCCTGACAAGCACGCCAGGGTCTGCATGGCTTGAATACGACTCCAATGACAACACGGTTCTCCTGCATGTCCTCGACATCCAGAACGAAGCGGTGTGGCGCAACACGATCAAGAACCGGTACGAGAAAATGCTTATGGAGATATTCGCATGAGTGCCATCATTGTGTTTACCGCGGTTTCGATTGCGCAGCTGATGCTGGTTGCGGCGATGGCGATTGCCTCGATCAGAATGTTCATCGGACCCCGTGCCCAGGACCGCATCATCGCCCTCGATACGTTCTACATCAATGCAATGCTTCTCTTGGTTACCTTCGGTGTCGGCACCGGCCGCGTGGTCTACTTCGAGGCAGCACTTGTCATCGGCATGCTTGGCTTCGTTGCCACCGTTGCCCTCGCCAAGTTCCTGATGCGCGGGGAGGTGATTGAATGATCTATGAAGCGACAGATCTTCCCCTTCCGGTCGCCATAGCGGTTGCGGTCTTCCTGCTGCTTGGTGCGACCCTTGCGCTGATCGGAGCAATCGGATTTCTGCGACTGCCGACCTTCTATGAGCGCATCCATGCGCCGACACTCGGCACGAGCTGGGGGATAGGCGGTATCATGCTCGGCTCGATGATCTTCTTTTCGGTCGGCTCCGAACGATTGGTCATTCACGAAATCCTCATCGGAATCTTTGTCACCGTGACGACGCCGGTGACCTTCATGCTGCTCGCGCGCGCCGCTCTCCACCGTGACCGGACGGAGAGGAATCCGGAGGTTCCCGGCAAGCAGACAGGCGAAGCCGAGGTTTGAAACTCTCTGGTCGGCCGCCCTACAGCCACTCGTCAGGCTATTTCGCCTCTATGGCGGGCAGAGATCTCGCGATAAAATCGACGTGGGCGGCATGGCAGTTCCAACACAGGCACGGACATCCCGATCGCCCGATGTGCATCTTCCGAAGGGAGAGCATCGACCCTTGCCGCGTGCCGCATCCAGCTGATCGCAGCGGCGGCCGGGCTGCGGACGATCAACTCTTCAGCTGCACCAACAAATCCTTGCGGGGCGATCTTGATTGGACCTCGTTGTCCCCTAGCTCCATAAAAAGGGGCGAAGAGTGCCTCGACGGGGCCGCGCAACTTTCAGCCGGATGGAGCCCACCATGAAACATCAAACATTGGAACAACTGCAGGCAATTGCGGGGATCGACCAGGCGTTTCCGCAACGGTTAATGTCTCGCAACGAACGTCTCACGCGCTGGGTTGAGCTCCTTGAGGCAAGCCCGCATCGGCGGCTGGCAACGCTCTATCAGACCGAGCATCAGCCCACGTCAATCCTGTCGCGCCTGCGTAGCGACAATTCGCCGATCTCGGTCGCGTTCGAGGATCCGATCCTGCGTACTTCTGGCCTTGAAGGGGATACCTATGGCGAGGCCAAGACCTTCTTCGGTCTGACCGACGGCGAATTGCATAACGTTCTGTGCTATTGCCATTTCGGCGCAACGGTCAGCGCTGCAACGGCGGCCCACTATGTCCGCGGAATCCTCGGCACGGAAAAGCCGACCCTGTTTGCGCGGCTACGGGCCCTGTTCATGTCCTGAGGGTGTCGACAGGGCACAGGAAAGAATCTGCCCGGCTTGCCGTCCGTCTGAACGACGGCCGGCCCGACGTGACGGGGTCAATCACCCTGGTCGCCGGACAAACCTGTCTGCTCCTGCAGGGTGCTGAGGCATTGATCGTTATGGGCAAAGCGGAAAATGCTGTAAACCGCCAGGCCAAGTTCATCGCTGCCTGATATGGTGACGCTCGCCGACTGTGCATTCTTGTACTTTGCGCTGAGATTATCCCATTGCTCAAAGACCTGCCGTTCCTGCGCCACCACGGCGTCCCGGAACATTCCGTCCTTGCCGTATTTGGACCTGGCAGCGTGATCAACCTTTTCGTCGGCCGGACCAAACTCGGACGCGAGCAGTGACGCGGCCTCCTTGTAGACCTGTCGCGTAGTGGTGCCGCGCTGGTCGTCATTGATATAGCGCGACACGGCAACGACATTGCATATCCCCATGCCTTGAACATAGGCGAGCACGTACTGGTCATAGAGGTCGCTCCCACCCGGCAGGCTGGAGCATGTATACTGACCCGTCGTATCGGCGCCGTCTCCGTAGATCGGCTTGCAGCCCAATGCCGATGGCAGCGAATCCTGCGCAACACCAAACGGCCTGAACGCCGGTGGCGCCGATTCAGTTGGCGAAATGGAGGCGGTAACGGTCGAGGCAGCAGCGAGGACCACGGACGTCAGAATATCGATCAAGGCCATCGAATCACTCCCGAGCAAGATCGGGCCATAGCACGCCAGCGCCCGACGCGAAGCAGACCCACGCTCAAAGCATGGGCGGGCATCACAATTTCCACAGCCTTTGGCTCCGCGCAGCGATTGTGAACCACTAAGGCCGCAGCAGCCAGATGGTTCCATCACAACATTGTGGGTGTATCGTTTTCCAAGCGGCTGCAGACGGCTGTGGAGGCTGGAGGACGCTCGGATGCGCCCTTAGCTTTCGGAGATCCGCCGCTCTTCGTCGGAGCCGGTGGCGAGCTGCTTCCAGTCCAGGTCCTCCTGCAGCTCGAGATATTGCCCTGGCCCAATTCGATCCGTGTCGCGCAGTTCCTCCAGCCGCTCGCGTTGCGCAAGCACTGCAAGCCGCGACAGGAATTGCCGTCGATCGACCTCGGACTTGCCCGGGTTGGCATCCCGCTCGCAATGTTCACGATATGCCTGGCGCAGTGCTTCTACCTCCGCGCCACTCTCGGTCGAAAGCCGGACGAGCGCAGCCTCGGCCAATGACTTTCGCGCCAAGAAAAGCTCCTCGCGTGCCTCTTCCTGTCGTCCGAGCTTCATAAGCCTGATCATCGGAGCCAGGGTCGCGCCCTGGATGATGAGCGTCGCCAGCACGACCGAAAAGGCTGTCAGCACGACGAGGTTTCGTTCGGGAAAATCGGCTGGCAGCGCAAAGGCCGTGGCAAGGGTCACGAGACCGCGCATGCCAGACCATCCGACAAGCAGGGTTTCGCCGGATGCGAAGGGTGCAAGACTGTGTCCGCGTCGATGACGAAATCCTACGATGGCGTGAAAGAGGAAGGCGACCGAAAGCCGCGCGCCAATCACCCCGGCGACGACGATCGCCGCAAACCGGAGTGCCCGGGCGAGTTCGGCAGCCGACATCGCCTCCACGATGCGACGCGCCTGCAAACCCATCAGCAGGAATGCGACGACGTTCAAAAGGAAGACAACGGTTGTCCAGACGGCGAAGGAATGAACGCGCATGCGTGGTGAATCATTGACCGTGGTGAGGACTGCAATGGTCATCGCCGACGATACAGTCGCCAGCACGGCTGACAGATGCAGCCTTTCGGCGATCAGCCAGGTTGCGAAGGCGTACACGAACTGAAGCAGCGTGCCGCCGACAGTATTGTCTGTGACAGGTCTTAACCCGGAGACGAGATAACCGAACAAAATGCCGAAGGCTATTCCGCCTGGAGCCGCAAGGCCAAGTCGCACCACGGTGCTCAAATCGATGCCACCGCGAGCCTGGACGGTCAGGGCCGCGCTGAACAGCAGAAGGGCGGTGGCGTCATTGAAGAGGCTCTCGCCCTTGAGCAGGGCGTCCACCCGCCGCGAGACCGGCAGATTGGACAGGACGGCAGTCGCGGCGGCGGCATCAGGCGGAGCAACGATTGCCCCAAGCGTGACGGCCACGGCAAGCGGCAGCCCGACAGTCCATGCGCTGATCGAGACCACGACACCTGTGGTGACCAGTACGGCGACCACGGCATAGACGAACAGCGGCAACGCCATCCGCCTGGCTGCGCCAAGCGGAAAATCATAAGCTGCGTCGACGAGGACAGGCGCGATGAACAGGGCAAGCGCCGTCGGCGGGTCGATCGGAATGACCGGGGCGCCTGGCAGCATCGCGACAGCGACGCCGGCGGCAGCGAGAATGCCGGGATAAGGCAGCTGCATTCGCCGCGTTACCTGCAAAAGCAAGATCGCGACCGCAAGCAGGGCGACGAGGGTTTCAAAGAACGTCATCGTTGAATAGTAGCAGGCTTTCGCGCGCGTTGAAGCGGGCGTAAATTCCCTGTAATGCTCGAAGCTCCGACTGCCGACATAATAGTGCAGCGGCGCGGAGCGCGAAGATGGATTACGACGTTGCGATTGTGGGTGCTGGCGCTGCGGGCATTGCGGCGGCGCGCCGGTTGGCGAAGGCCGGGCGTTCGGTGATGCTCATCGAAGCGAGCGACCGCGTCGGCGGCCGCGCCTGGACCATCGAACTGGCTCAGATGCCGCTCGACATGGGATGCGGCTGGCTGCACTCGGCCGAGCGTAATCCCTTGGTCAAACTCGCGCAGGCCAAAGGCTTCGAGATCGAAGCAGGCCCCACGGCCTGGCAAAGACAATGGCATGATCTCGGCTTTTCTGCCGAGGAGCAACAGGCCGCCGCGACCGCATGGTCGACCCTGCAGCAGCGCATGGAGACCGCTCCGCCGGCAAGTGACCGGGCCTCGGACCTTTTGCCGCCAGAGGGCGAATGGAACAATTATTGCCAGTCGGTGAGCGGCTACATGAATGGAGCTGCCCTCGACCGACTGTCGGTCGTCGATTTCCTTGCCTACGACAAGGCGTCGACCGATTCCAACTGGCGGGTGCGTAAGGGATACGGCAGCCTGATTGCATCAAGCCTTCCGGAGGTGGCACTCAGGCTGTCCTTGCCGGTTCGTCGCATCGCCTTGACCGGTCAGGGCGTCCGCCTGGACACCGATCATGGCGCTGTCAGTGCGCGCACGGCTGTTGTCACCGCCTCGACGAACATCCTGTCCAGGGGTGCAATCGCCTTCGACGCGGATGTAGACGACCACCTCCATGCCGCAGGCAAACTCCCCCTCGGCCTTGCCGACAAGCTGTTCTTCGAACTGCACGGCGACCACGGGCTTGAACCCGAGTCCCATCTCCTCGGCAATCCACATGCAAGCGAAACCGGCAGTTACTATATCCGGCCGCTTGGTCGACCGGTGATCGAGGGCTTCTTCGGTGGCACGGGCGCTGTCGCCATCGAGCGTGCCGGGCTGCTCGAGGCCTTTGCGTTTGCGATCGAGGAGTTGTCGGCGCAGCTCGGCGCCCATATCCGTCGCCATGTGCGGCCGCTTGCAGCAACATCATGGTGCCGGACCGACTGGGTGGGGGGCTCCTACAGCCATGCATTGCCGGGTGAGGCGAGCGCCCGCCTGACCCTGGCGAGGCCTGTGGCCGAGAGGTTATTCTTCGCTGGCGAGGCGACCCACCCCTTTGACTTTTCCACCGCACATGGAGCCTGGCAGAGCGGCGAGAGGGCAGCCGATGAGGTGATCGAGCGGCTTGCCTGAGCCTCGGGTGCCGTCCCGGTGTGGCAAACGGTCGCTGCGTCCAATGCCGCTGGACAGGGGCCGGGCGAGCTGATTGCATGCCGGCGGCTCGGGGCCAAGGGGACGGATCATGGACACGGGGAATGGATGCATGACGCAAGGAAGCTTTGGCTTTCCGCCTGCGGACATTCGGGCACGCTCGCTCGGGGAACTTCACGCGCGGCCCTATGCGCTCGTGCCGGCGTCGCGCGTCATATTCCAGCTCGCTTTCCTGACGGAAAGCGCCGGTGACAACGATCACGAGACGCTTGCAGATCTTTCCCGGTCAAGCGGGGTTGCGCCACCCGCCCGCGAAACGAGCCATCATGCCATCACCTGGGGGCCGGGGACGCTCCGCTGGGAGCGGCATACGGAATTTTCGACCTATTTCTGGGACTGTCCAGCACCGGACAGGTTTGGCCAGACGATCGCCGTGCATCCCTTCGGCGCAAGCTTTTCGCCACCGGGGCCATTCATCTCCGGTATCAGGCTGGAAATCCGGCCCGATACGCCTGGGACGGAGCAGGAAAAATCGGTCTTCGACCCGACCAGCCTGTGCCGGAGCGAACTGAAGAATGGCCAGGCCGCGATCCTCACCGATTTTCGTCAGGACGGAGACGGTCTGACGAAAATTCTGGTCATCGATCGCGGCATGTCCGACGGCGCCCGGGGCGCGCTTGTCCAGCGCCTTCTCGATATCGAGACCTACCGTACCCTTGCGATGATGGGCCTGCCACTGGCGCAATCGCTCTCGCCCGAAATTCGCCAGATCGAATCCGGCCTGACGGCGATTACCCAGCGCATGAAGCTGCATGCGCGCGACGAAGCGGACCAGATGTTGTCCGAGATTACACGCCTGGCCGCCGAGCTGGAGGCGAATGCGGCACTCAGCCTCTACCGGTTCGGAGCCAGCCGCGCCTATTACGACATTGTTCAGGAGCGTATCCGGGCATTGGCGGAGACGGCGATGCCCGGCAGCGAGACGCTCGGCGCCTTCCTCGAGCGTCGGCTTGCGCCGGCAATGCGGACCTGCCAATCGGTGGAGGAACGGCAGGCGAACCTGTCGCGCAAGCTGGCGCGCGCGACAGCCCTGCTGCGGAGCTGGATCGATGTCGAGCTGGAACGCATCAACACGACGGTGCTCAATTCGATGGACCGTCGTGCGCAACTGCAGCTGCGGCTGCAGCAGACCGTTGAAGGCCTGTCCGTTGCCGCGATCTCCTACTATGTCGTCGGGCTGCTCGGCTATCTGGCGAAGGGCGCGCACAATATCGGCCTCGACGTCTCCCCGGAAACGCTGACCGGCCTGTCCGTTCCCCTCGTCGTCGCCGGCATGTGGCTTGTTGTGCGCAGCATCAGGCGCAGGCATGCCGAAGAGGATAGGCATTGATGTGCTTTCCCAGGCAGCCGGAGCGATATGCGATTGGGCTTGCGGGAGACAAAGGCAATGGCCCGACTTGCGGCAATCCGCTTTGGGGCGCCAATTCCTTCCCGGTTCAGGCGGTCGAGCACTCGTAAAGGACTGCCCCCGTCGAGCCATCGACACCCTGTAGGCTTACATCGTAGCCCCATAGGTGGCGGATGTGAGCCAGGGTGGCATCACGGTTGCTTTCTTCGAGAAGGATGCCGTTTCTGACATTGTGCTGCAGCCTGAGCTGCCTGTCACCGAGCAGGTCGACATCAACCACCTGGATATCGGGCTGTCTTGCGCCGACGTCATAGCTGCGCGCAAGCGACGACCGGATTGCCGCATAGCCTCGTTCGTTATGGATCGAAGATACCTCGCAAAAATTGTCGGTGGCGCGATCGCTCAGCACGAACAGCCGGAATTTTCGCATCATGGCCGGGCTCAGATACTGCAGGACAAAGGACTCGTCGCGGTGATTTGCCCAGGCATCCAGAAGCGTTGCCTGCCAGTCACCATTGCCGGCAAAGGACGGAAACCAGTCGCGATCCTCCTGCGTCGGGTCCATGCAGATGCGCTGGATGTCCTGCATCATCGCAAAGCCAAGCGCATATGGGTTTATTCCTGGGAAGCGGGGATCATCAAAGGCGGGTTGGAAGACCACGTTGGAATGACTTGCCAGGAGCTCCAGCATCACGCCTTCGCTGATCCGGCCCTGATCGAAGAGGCGGTTTATGATCGTGTAGTGCACAAAGGTGGCGCAGCCCTCGTTCATCACCTTGGTCTGGCGCTGCGGGTAGAAATATTGCGCAATCACCCGCACGATCCGGAGGATTTCACGCTGCCAGGGCTCGAGGATGAGACTGTTCTTTTCCAGGAAGTAGAGCAGGTTCTCCTCGGGAAGGTTGAGAACCTTCTTGCGCTCGGACGCATCGCGTTCGGCATCCTCCGGATTGCGGCTCTCTGTTGCGAGCGGCAGTGTTCGCCACAGGTCACTATAGGTCTGTTCCTCGTATTCCAGTCGTTCGCGGGCACGCTCCCTGACTTTTTCGGATGAAAGGCGCGGCGGCCGCCGGTAGCGGAAGACGCCCTGGTCCATCAAGGCGTGTGCCGAGTCCAGGACTGCCTCGACGGCATTCGTCCCGTGCCGCTCCTCGCATTTGGAAACGTATTTCTTGGCAAACTCCATGTAGCTCAGGATCGCGCCGGCATCGGTCCACTGCCGGAACAGGTAATTGTTCTTGAAGAAATGATTATGGCCGAATGCGGCATGGGCGGTCACCAGCGCCTGCATGGCCATGGTGTTTTCTTCCATCAGATAGGTGATGCACGGATTGGAATTGATCACCAGTTCGTAGGCAAGTCCGCGCCGGCCCTTGCGATAGAGATTGTCCTCGAAGATGAAGCGCTTGCCAAACGACCAGTGCTGGTACATCAACGGCATACCGACCGAAGAGTAGGCATCCAGCATCTGTTCCGACGAAATGATTTCCAGTTGGTTGGGATAGACATCCAGCCCCATCTCGTCGAGCGCCACGGTTTCGATGGCGTCGTAGGCACGTGAAAGGGTCGCGAAATTCCAGTCGGAACCGTCAAACAGCAGGCCTGGGCTCGAGCGTCTCGCCATTCGGTCTTCCCTTACTTGCGCGTGCGCACGGCAGGCTGCCGGGTAAAGAGCTTGCGAAAAACCGGATAGATGTCGGCCGGCTTGGAAATACGGGTCATCTGGAAGTTGGGGATCGCGCCGTCGACGGTGCGGTAGGCACGCCACAGCGAGGTGCCGTTGTCTGTGGCTCCAAATATTTCCGTTTCGCGCTCATCAATGATTTCGACATAGGCGTAGTACTGGCAAAGGCGCATCAGATGGTTGCGGAGAAGCTCCGCGCAGCGTTCCGAATCGCCGCTGATATTGTCGCCGTCGGAGGCCTGGGCGGCATAGATATTCCAGAGATTGGCGGGATATCGCTCCTCGATCACCCGAAGCATTTCCTCGAGCGCGGTCGAAACAACAGTGCCACCGCTCTGCTTGCTGTAGAAGAACGTTTCCTCGTCGACCTCATGGGCCTCATCGGTGTGACGGATGAAGACGATGTCGATCCGCTCGTACCGGCGCGTGAGAAACAGATGCAGCAGCACGAAGAAGCGCTTGGCCAGATCCTTCTCGCGCTCGCCCATCGATGCCGATACGTCCATCAGGCAGAACATCACGGCGCTGGCATTGGGCAGCGGCTGGCGTTCGAAGCGGTTGAAGCGAATATCGACGGGATCGACATAAGAAATGCGCCGTCGCCGCCGTTCCAACTGCTCCAGTTCCTCGCGCAGCGCCTGCAGGCGCCGCCGGTCCGCGGCAGATCGCTCCTCCATCGCCTCCAGCACGGCGATCTCGTCCGCAACTGCCTTCACGGTCGCCTCGCTCGGGCGTTGCAGCGCTATTCGGCGGCCGAAACTGTTTCGCATCGTGCGCCCGACATTGATGTTTGTGGGCGTACCAGCGGTGCTGAAGCCGACACGGTGCGGCTTGTAGGTAACCGTTTCCTTCAGATTGAGCTTTACCATGTCAGGAAGCTCGAGATCCTCGAAGAAGAGGTCGAGGACTTCGTTGCGCGACAGGATGAACTGGAAATCATCCTCGCTCTCGCCGCGACCAGCGCCGCGATCTCCGCCTCCGCCACCTCCTTGTGGTCGCGACAGCTTGTCACCTGCCATGTATTCCCGATTGCCGGGGAGGATGTACTCCCGGTCGCCGCTGCCGCTGCTTGGCTGGAATGTCGGCTCGCCCGCGCCACGCTTGGGCATGGGAACGCCGTGGGCGGCGTCCACATCGGCGATCTTGTCCGATTTTACCTGCTCCTTGATAGCCCGCTTCAATTCCTCCCGGGCTCGGTTCAGGAAACGCTGTCGGTTGCCAAGGCTCTTGTCCTTCGGATTGAGCCGGCGGTCGATGAAATTCGGCATCTGCCAATCCCCCGGTTCGGCATTGTCAACCGGCCTTGTTGACCCGCATGTACCAATCAACGAGCCGCCGGACCTGGCGGACGGTGTAGCCTCGCTGAGTCATGCGCTGGACAAATTCGGCGTGCTGCTTTTCAGTCGAACTGTCCTTCTTGGAGCCGAAGCTGATGACAGGCAGTAGATCCTCGACCTGACCGAACATCCGCTTCTCGATTACCTCGCGAAGCTTTTCATAGCTGGTCCAGGAGGGGTTCCGGCCGCTGTTCCTGGCGCGGGCGCGCAAGGTAAACTTGACGACCTCGTTGCGGAAGTCCTTGGGGTTGGCGATGCCGGCCGGCTTTTCGATCTGCGACAATTCGCTGTCGAGAATTTCCCGATTGAGAATCTGACCGGTGTCGTAGTCCTTGAAGTCCTGGTCCTCCAGCCACGCGTCGGCATAGGAAATATAGCGGTCAAAGAGGTTCTGGCCGTACTCGCTGTAGGATTCCAGGTAGGCCTTCTGGATTTCATGGCCGATGAATTCCGCGTAGCGCGCGGCGAGTTCCGACTTGATGAAGTCGAGGTAGCGCGCCTCCGTTTCCTTCGGGAACTGCTCCCGCCGGATCGCCTGCTCCATGATGTACATCAGATGCACCGGATCGGCTGCCACCTCCTTTGTGTCGTAGTTGAAGGTCTCCGAGAGGACCTTGAACGCGAAGCGGGTGCTGATGCCGGTCATGCCTTCATCAACGCCCGCCGCATCGCGATATTCCTGGACGGACTTTGCCTTCGGATCCGTATCCTTCAGATTCTCGCCGTCATAGACGCGCATCTTCGTGTAGAGCGGAGAATTCTCATGCACGTGAAGGCGTGTTGCGACGGTGAAGCGGCTGAGGTTCTCGAGGACTTCGGGAGCACAGGGGCTGTTTGCCAGTTCGCTCTCGCGAAGAAGCTTTTCGTAGATCTGCCGTTCCTCGGTGACCCGGAGGCAATAGGGAACCTTGACCACAAGGATACGGTCGAGAAATGCCTCGTTATTCTTATTGTTCTTGAACTGCAGCCACTCGGATTCGTTTGAGTGGGCGACGACGATGCCCTGGAAGGGGAAGGCGCCGAAGTTCTCGGTCCCGTTGTAGCTGCCTTCCTGGGTCGCAGTCAGCAGCGGGTGCAGGACCTTGATCGGTGCCTTGAACATTTCGACGAACTCGAGAAGCCCCTGAGTCGTCCTGTTCAGCCCGCCGCTGTAGGAATAGGCGTCCGGGTCGGCCTGGCTGAAGTTTTCGAGTTGTCGGATGTCGACCTTGCCGACCAGGGCCGAGACGTCCTGGTTGTTTTCGTCACCCGGTTCGGTCTTTGCAATTGCGATCTGGCGCAACCGGGATGGCGTCAGCTTGACGACGCTGAATTTCGAAATATCGCCGCCGATCTCGTCAAGCCGCTTGGTTGCCCAGGGCGAAATCAGCCCGGTGAGGCGGCGCCTGGAAATGCCGTACTTGTCTTCGAGAAGGCCGGCCATGCGGTCCGGGTGGAAGAGCCCAAGGGGGGACTCGAAGATCGGGCTTACCTTGCCATTGACCGCCAGCGTATAGATTGGCCGCTGTTCCATCAGCCTTTTCAGGCGTTCGGCCAGCGATGACTTGCCGCCGCCGACGGGTCCGAGCAAATAGAGGATCTGCTTGCGTTCCTCGAGGCCCTGGGCAGCGTATCTGAAGTAGCCGACGATCCGCTCGATCGTATCTTCCATGCCATAAAAGTCGGCAAATGTGGGGTAGATCTTCAGAGTCCGGTTGGCAAAGATGCGGCCCATGCGTTCGTCGGCACTGGTATCGATCAGCGTCGGTTCACCGATCGCCTCGACCATGCGCTCTTGCGCCGTTGCGTAGAGACTTTTGTCGTCGCGGCACGCTAGCAGATATTCCTGCAGGCTAAATTCTTCCTGCGCAGCACTTGTGTAAATTTCCGAAAAAAGATCAAAGACGTCGCTTTCACCCTTTTGCATGATGCTCTCCCGCGGCCGGCTGGTTAAAACGGGATAGCAGCCCTGTCGGCCCGCTCATCACTATAACGGCGCTGCGTAGTATTTGTTCCTTCAAATACTTACAGGAATTCGGATTTGGCTCGTAAGGGCCATACAGCATCATATCGTCTCCATTCTAGCGCTGGAATTGCGACTCAAATGTTGAGCAGTGCTGATGACAATATGCCACGAAAGCCATCCAATCTCCATGGCAAAGGTCATCACGCTGCCGCGACGACCATTGTATTTTCGACCGCTGCAATTCTGTGCCGGCGAAGGAAATCACAGCCGCAGGACGCGTTTTGCTACGGCGAAGGACGTTGGGTGGCCGTGCGAGCGCTCACAGAAGAGTGAAGACGAGCTGCGACCAGTCTCTTAGCTGATGCCGCCGAGGCAGACGTATTTGATCTCCATGAATTCATCGATTCCATATTTCGACCCTTCGCGGCCGAGGCCGGAGAGCTTGACGCCCCCAAAGGGCGCTTCTGCCGTCGAGATCAGCCCGGTATTGACCCCGACCATGCCGTATTCGAGGGCCTCGGCCACGCGGAACACGCGGGCGAGATCCTTGGCGTAGAAATAGGATGCTAGGCCGAACTCGGTATCGTTGGCCTGGGCGATCACATCGGCCTCGTCCTTGAACCGGAAAAGCGGCGCCACCGGCCCGAAGGTTTCCTCGCGCGCGACAGCCATGTCGCTGGTGACACCGGTCAGCACCGTTGCCTCATAAAAGGTGCCGCCAAGCGAATGGCGCCTGCCACCCTCCATGACGTGTGCCCCCTTCGACAGGGCGTCAGCCACATGCTCCTCGACCTTTTCCAGGGCCGGCTGATCGATCAAGGGACCAAGGATCACACCCTCGTCGAAGCCATTGCCGATCTTCAGCTTGCCGACAGCCGTGGAAAGCTTCTGCGAAAAGGCCTCGTAGATACCGTCCTGGACGTAAAGGCGGTTGGCGCAAACACAGGTTTGTCCATTGTTGCGAAACTTGGCGATCAGCGCGCCTTCCACCGCAGCATCGAGATCGGCATCGTCAAAGACGATGAAGGGGGCATTGCCGCCGAGCTCCAGCCCGAGCTTCTTGATGGTCGGGGCGCTCTGCCTGTAAAGTTCGGCGCCGATTTCGGTCGAGCCGGTAAAGGTCAATTTGCGCACGATCGGATTGGCGGTCATCTCCGCCCCGATCTCGCGCGCCGAACCGGTGATGACGGAGAACAGGCCGGCGGGCAGTCCGGCACGCTCTGCAAGCACGGCGATCGCGATCGCTGAAAAAGGCGTCTGGCTGGCTGGCTTCAGCACCAGGGCGCACCCGGAGGCCAATGCCGGACCTGCCTTGCGGGTGATCATGGCGTTGGGAAAGTTCCAGGGCGTGATGGCGGCAACCACGCCGATGGGCTGCTTCATCACCATGATGCGCTTGTCCGGTTGGTGGCCGGGAACGAGATCGCCATAAACGCGCCGGCCCTCCTCTGCGAACCATTCGATGAAGCTTGCGCCATAGACGATTTCGCCGGTGGCTTCGGCAACGGGCTTGCCCTGTTCCAGCGTCAGGATGCGGCCGAGATCGTCCTTGTTTTCGATCATCAGCTCGAACCATTTGCGCAGGATGATCGCACGGTCTCTTGCTGTGCGGGTCGCCCAGGCCTTTTGCGCCGTGGCGGCCGCCTCGATCGCAGCTTTGGTTTCCGCAGCGCCAAGCTTCGGTACACGACCGATGATGTCGCCTGTGGCCGGGTCATTGACCTCGATCGCGTTCGATGGATCGGCGTCGATCCATCGACCGCCGACCAGGGCCGCCTCGCGAAAGAGTCCAGGATCCTTGAGGTTCATCTTCTCCATCCCATCCAAAAACGGTGTCGTTGCTGGTGGCAATGTCGGCCTCCTTTGCCGCGCTTGTCAAATGCCATCACGTGGCATCGACATGTGCAAGATTTTCGCAGCCTTCGCCCTGACTGTCTTCCGTTGCCCCCGGGGAGAAAAGGGTGTTGCAGAACACGAATACGGGAGCGGTCCGGTTCTCCCGGTCGATGCCGGGAACCTTATTCGGGAGCCGACATCCAACGTTTGTACAGCGATAAACTGTCCGGCCTTTCGGCAAGGACGAAGGAGGTTCCATGACTACGCGACTGATGACAGCCGTGACCACGATCTGCCTGCTTGGGTTGGCACCCTGCGCCGGCTGCGGACAAACCGACAGATCCCCAGATCGCTCATATCGCCTACACGGCCGGATCGATCGAGATCGAGGCGGCAAAGCAGGCACCGAGCTTTGCCGAGGACATGGTGCGGGACCACGAGGCGATCAACAAGCAGGCGCTTGCCCTGGTGAAGAAGCTCAAGGTCACACTGCAGGACAATGATGATGCGGCATCGATGGACCATCCTGGCCTTCGCGGTGGCCCTCGGGGCCGCTCCAGCGCGGGCAGAGACAATCGCGGTAACGATCGAGAAAATGATGTTTGCGCCCGCCGGGGGTCACCGCCAGGCCAGGTGAAACGATCGAATGGGTCAACAGGGATATCCTTGCCCATACGGCGACCGCCGAGTTCAAGGGGATCCGGTCGATTGACTATTACTGTTGGTTCCATCTGAACATGAAGGGACGGATTGAGGCCGGGCGGCGACGGTCAGCCGCCCTCGAAGCTGATCCGTTACGGATGATCACGCCCCATAATCCCCTTCGCCCGTCGGCAAGGCTGGCGTATACAGCTGCGATGTATTCCCTGGAACGCCCTATTGTCTTCGAGCAGATCGTCAAAAAAAGCAGGTTTCTGGCGGCGGCCCTACCGATTGCCGATGAAGCCGACGCGAAGGATGCACTGGCCACTTACGCGCATGCCGATGCCAACCACAATTGCTTTGCCTGGCGAAGCGGCCAGACCTATCGGTTCAGCGACGACGGTGAGCCGAGTGGAACCGCCGGCAAGCCGATCCTGCAGGCAATCGACGGGCAATCGCTCGACAAGGTCATCGTCATCGTCACGCGTTGGTTCGGCGGTGTGCTCCTCGGCACGGGCGGCCTGATCAGGGCCTATGGCGGAACGGCTGCCGCTTGCCTGCGGGCGGGGGAGACGATCGAGATCGTCCCGACGCTCGAAGGAACGATTGAGGCAGCCTATTCGGACCTGGCGATCCTGAAGGCGCGCCTGGCGGCGGTCCCGGGCCTCTCCATCCTCAAGGAGACATTTCATGGAGGCGGCGCCGAGCTGACGGCACGCTTTCCGGAATGGAAATCGGAGGACGTCGAACGGCTTGTTGCAGACACCACAAGCGGACGCAGTACGCTCTTTGTGCCGCGGTAATCGCAAGGCCAGCCAAGGCCCGCTGCCGCTCTTCAATATGGCAACGCGCAATGCTCCATCCTGATGGCGACCGATCAGCGCCAGCCGAGGGCCGGCGCGACATGCTTCAGGATCATTTCGATGACATGGGCATTATAGTCGACGCCGAGCTGGTTGGGCACGGTGAGCAGCAGCGTATCGGCTTCCGCGATCGCTTCGTCCGATGCGAGCTGCTTTACGAGAGCGTCCGGTTCTGCCGCATAGGAGCGACCAAATATAGCCCGCGTGTTCTGGTCGATAAAGCCGATCGAATCCTGCTCCTTGCCACTGCCCCCGAAGTAGGCACGATCGCGATCATCGACGAGCGCGAAGATGCTGCGGCTCACCGACACACGCGGCGTTCTCTGATGGCCGGCCTCCTGCCAGGCCCGCCTATAGGCGCGGATCTGGGCTGCCTGCTGGACATGGAAGGGTTCACCGGTTTCGTCATCCTTTAAGGTAGAACTCTGCAGGTTCATCCCGAGTCTGGCCGCCCAAATGGCGGTCGCATTGGATCCAGCGCCCCACCAGATGCGATCGCGCAGGCCCTGCGAATACGGTTCGAGACGCAGCAGGCCAGGTGGGTTTGGAAACATTGGTCTTGGATTGGGCTCGCCAAAGCCCTCACCCTTCAGCGCCTGCAGGAAGACTTCGGCGTGGCTGCGTCCCATATCGGCGTCGCTCGACCCTTCGTCTGGCTGATAGCCGAAATAGCGCCAGCCGTCGATCACTTGCTCGGGCGAGCCACGGCTGAGCCCGAGTTGTAGCCTCCCGGTTGCAATGAGGTCGGCCGCGCCGGCATCCTCGGCCATGTAGAGAGGGTTTTCGTAGCGCATGTCGATGACCGCGGTTCCAATTTCGATGCTCTTCGTCCTGGCGCCCACGGCGGCAAGCAGTGGGAATGGCGAGGCGAGTTGCCGGGCAAAATGATGGACGCGGAAATAGGCGCCCTCCGCCCCGAGCTCTTCGGCGGCCACAGCAAGATCGATCGACTGAAGAAGAGCATCGCCGGCAGAGCGGGTTTGTGACTGGGGCGAGGGCGACCAGTGGCCAAAGGAAAGGAAACCGATTTTCTTCATGATGACGTCCGTGACTGTGACGGTCTGAACCGCCGGATTGTGATGGCCATAACATGGGAAGGGGAATTAGCCATGAAAAGGCGATTGAACGCTGCGTTCACCGTTTGCGACCTCCGACGTCAGACAGACTAAACGCCGCCGGAAATACGGGATGCCGCAACGATGAGCGCTCAGCGCGGTGCTGCGACCGGCCTTGCGAATGGAAGGACAAGCAATGCACAGGCAGTCAGGACGGCGGCCATCATCCACGCCTCGTTGATCGCCTGGACACTCGCCGCCGTCTGCACCAGGGGGTCGAGTGCCGCGACGGTATCCGGGTTGAGGGTGCCTCCATGTCCAACAAGCTCCTCTGCGGGTGCGCCGACAAAGGCGGCGGCTGCGTGGTCGCCCGCGCGCAGCCGATCCCACAGGGATTGCGTCAATGGCTCGGACCGCGTGTAGATGATCGTGTCGATCATGGCGATGCCGATCGCGCCCCCAAGGTTGCGCATCAGGTTGAAAAGGCCGCTGGCATCCGGAACCTGGTCGGGCGGAAGGGTCCCCAGCGCCAATCGAGTCGGCGGCAGCAGACAGAACATGATCGCTGCCCCACGCACGACCTGCGGCCAGAACATCGCGTCGTAACCGGTCCGTGGATCCTCGAACGCACTCATCCACAGTCCGAGCGCAAAGAGAAAGAAGCCGACGGCAGAGAGGAGGCGCGGATCCGTCCGCTTCTCCAGATAGACTGCGATCGGTGCGGCAATGAGTTGCGTGATGCCGGTCACGAGCATGGTCGCGCCGATCTCGAGCGCGTTCTGTCCTCTGATGAAGGCCAGAAAGACAGGCATGAGGTAGACTGAACCGAAGAGGCCGATCCCGAGCCCGAAACTCAGGGCAGAACCGATCAGGAAATTTCGATCACGGAAATGACCGAGGTCGACGATCGGACGTCTGCGGCGCAGCGAGCGAACCGTAAAACCGGTTCCCGCGACGAAGCTTATGGCAAACAGGCCGGCCACAAGGGACGAAGTCCAGCCTGACGTGGGCGCCTCCTTCAGTGCAAGTTCTAGACTGGCAAGCGAGATCGCCAGCATGACGAGCGAGGCAAGGTCGAGGCTTTTGAGTTCGCCGAAATCTGCCTTGTGGTGCGGAAGGCACCGCCAGGCTACCACCGCAGAGACAAGTCCCGGAATGATGTTGATCAGAAACAGCCAGTGCCAGGAATAGGTCGCCGTCAGCCAGCCGCCGATGATCGGGCCGATGGTGGGGGCAAGGACGGCGAGCACGCCTGCGATGGTCGTGGCGATCGCCTGCCGCTCGTTCGGAAAAAGAATGAAGACGGCGGAGAAAACGGCGGGGATCAGTGTTCCCCCCGAGAAGCCCTGAAGCACCCTCCATGACACCAGTGCGCCAAAGGTTCCGCTCGCTGCGCAGCCGGCCGAAGCCACGACGAACAGGAGGATGGAAACGATGAACAGCCACCGCATCGTCAGAACGCGGGTAAGAAGTCCCGTCAGCGGGATCGCGACCACTTCCGCGATCAGGTAGGCTGTCTGGATCCAGCTCATCTTGTCGGGATCGATGTCGATGCCTTGCTGGATTGTCGGCAGGGACGTTGCTACGACTTGGACGTCGAGGATCGCCATGAACATTCCGGTGCACATCGCGACAAAGCCGACCCAAACCATCGCTGACGGCGCATGATCGGAGACGGTCTGTCGATGCTGTGGCATTCGATGGCCTTGCGTTTGTCTATGGCAGGCGGTCGCCTTGCGAGGTTATTCGGGGCGGTGGAAGAAAGCCTCGATCCGATAGCCATCGGGATCGATCATGAAGGCGGCGTAGTAAAATGATCCGTATTCCGGCCGGAGACCCGGTTCACCATTGTCGGTCCCGCCATTGGCAATGCCGTTGGCGTGAAAGGATCGAACAGCATCCTCGCTCTTGGCGACAAAGCAGAAATGCAGTCCCGATTCGATGTCGGGGACAACCGGCCGTGCGGCCGGCTTTATCCAGAATTGCGGGTGTTCGGCGCCGTAGCCGACCCAATTGTCACTGTTTGAAAGCCTGGTGTATCCGAGAGGCTCCAGCGCCTGGTCATAGAACTTGCGTGCACGCTCGAGATCGGCAACGCCAATGGAAACATGGTCGAACATCACTTCTCCTCTGAGGTCGGCAGCGTGGTCTCGCTGCCGCGGACATTGGGCCCGGGGACGATCGGAGGGCCCGCGTGGAGACTACAGTCTCGCATCCCCAAAGGAAATGATTTCCATTGGTCGTGCCCCGTCGACATCTGGCTCGGTGAGAAGGGTCGTTGGCCCGTCGCTTATCTTGAAAGCAACGTTGCCGACGGTGAGAGGAAACAACGGCAGACAGTCGTTAAGGTGCAGACTACTTGTTCTGCATGAGCCAGATCTTGCCCGCCATCGTGATACCGCAAGCGGCGTCGTATTTGCCCGCGTCCGGCGAAAGGTCTTGCAGCAATCCGAATTGTTTCAGATCATCGACTGTCGCCGAGGTCAGGAATTTGATCTTCTGCGGGCGTTCCTTAAACCTGTCGTTCTTCGCATAGGTCACGGTTGCGTTCAGGTGGGTCCATTTCCCGGCATCAGCGGGAAACAGATTTCCATCCCTGGCGAGTTTCAGGCCTCTGATTTGTGTCGGCGTAAGCGTGGTCGGCATTATTGCAGTCCTTGAAGTGTTGACATTGCTGTGCATGGCGATTTCCACCAGAGGATCATCTGGAGCCTGTCAGGCCCCTGCCGCTGCCCGGGAGGCTTCGCGAAAGGATACGAGCTTGCCCTTCGCTTCGTCCCAGAGCACGAGCCGCACACATCTGAGGCTATCGCCAAGCGAGATGCGGCCAATATTTCTCAGCTGTGGGTAGTCGCGCAATACTTCGGGCAGCCGGTAGTAAGGGATCCTGCTCGACAGGTGATGAACATGATGAATCCCAATGTTGCCGGTTATCCATCGAAGCACCGGCGGCAGATCGTAGTATGAAGCGCCGTGGAGCGCAGCTTCCGCAAACTGCCAGTCGTCGGCATTCGACCAGTGCGTCTCCTCGAACTGGTGCTGTACGTAAAAGAGCCAAATACCTGCTCCTCCTGCGAGGGTCACGATTGGCAGGTGGATTGCAAGAAAATGGGCAATTCCGACAGTCCATATCAATCCGAGCGACAGTGCCGCGATCGCGAAATTGGTCGCCATTGTGGAAATCCACGGCGACAGACCATCGCGCATCATCCCGAACGGCAGGCGTTGCTTTAAAAGGAACAGCCAGGCGGGCCCGATGCCGAACATGACCAGCGGATGCCGATAGAGGCGATAAGCAAGCTTTTTCAGTCTTGAAAGTGAATGGTACTCGGCGACCGTAAGGGTGTGGATGTCGCCCGTTCCTCGCTCGTCCAGATTTCCAGCCGATGCATGATGGGTAGCATGCGCCCGCCGCCAGTAGTCATAGGGGGTCAGGGTCAGAACGCCGATTGTTCGTCCCGTCCAGTCATCAAGACGTCGGCGCGCAAAAAACGAGCCATGTCCACAATCGTGCTGGATCATGAAAAGCCGCAACAGGAATGCAGCCGCCGGAACGATCGATATCATTCCCAGCCAGACGCCCTTCGAGAGAGAGATGAATGCAATGCCCCAAAAAATCGCAAAGGGAACGAGCGTCACCACGATCTCGAAGCTGCTTCGCCAGAGGCGAGGCTGGCGGTATGCGGAAAGAACCTTTAGCCACGCGCGATCATTCGCCCTTACCGGAGCGGTAAGCACTGCGACACTGCCTTTCATATGTCCAATTTGCCTTCCTGGCCGAAGAACCGATGCCGCAGCCTCGCTCGCTTCGCCAATTCCTGCTTCAAGGGGCGCCTGCCTCAACGAGCATTTCAACCTCGTATTGGAAAACATGTTCCTTCCCGCGTGATGTTGCCAACACGCTGGGGTGCTTTTCGACTTGTGAGAAGGGAAGTTGTTACGAAGCGACGAGCGCAGCAAAAACAAATATCGGCAAACAAGTTTCGATGCCGCCTCTTATAGAGGCCACGACAAAGCGTCAACCTGCAGGAAGGGCTGGGAGCGCCAGGAGTACAAACCGGTTTGCCGATGGCACGAGCAGCCGGGCCGGACCGGTGCCCCAAAAATGAACGTGCCGCTTCGCGGTGGTGCGCGAAGCGGCATGCACTCGGGCCGACCCCGGGGTCGGGCATGTTCGCGGCCTCCCCAGCAGGACGCGAATGCTACGCGGTACTAGTTTGCCTTGACCCTTCGGGCGAGTGCCATGACATAGTCGTCAGCGATGTCTGCCAACGTCAGTGCGACTTCTGCTTCGTTCCAACCCGCACCCACTGCGCGCTGTACAAAGGCCCGGAAAGCCGTTGCAAGCACTTCCTCGCGCTCGACGACGCGATACGGATCATTCGCAGCATACTGAGGATTGTTAATATTGATCGTGGGATTGGTCGGGTCCATTGCCTGTGCCTCTGAAAGTTGCCTTATTGCACTGGAGCGCATTTGTCGTGCACTCCATCTCCGCTGCCTGCACTTTGATTATGCTTCGTTTTTAATGGCTTACCCGACCCTTGTCGTTAGCCAAGCATCCAAAAACTTGCAGCAGCGTCCATTTCTGGAGCAGCAACTCCAGGTAACTGCTATTTTTGACGGGGCCGGCAGATGGTGCCTGCGGGGTTGCGTTGATTGACGCGGTTGCTGTGTGCAAGGCGCGTGCGGCACTTCCTTTGCGCTGGAGTGTCAAGGCCACACGCCAGCGTGCCGGTTTCCCCGTCGACCACCTTTTTTGTTGATTGGAGGACCGTCAGTCCTGGCGGTGGCCAAGCGACCTCAGCCACTTGTCGAAGGAATCTGCGCCTTCGACCCCCGAGATCGGTTCGACCGCCTGTCCGAGGTAGGAGGGAACGGCGATGTGTCTCGCCTCGCGCGGGGTGTAGCCGAATTCCTTGCTGAAGGCCCGGCTGAAGTGGGCGGCGGAGGAAAAACCGGCAGCAAAGGCAATGTCGATGATCTGCTGCCGGTTGGCAGCATCGCTAAGGGCAGCGTGAGCGGAGAGGAGCCGTCGACGCTGGATAAAGTGGTGGACACCGCCATCGCGCTCGAAAGCCTGGTATAGCCGCGTGCGCGACACGCCGAGTTCGCGACAAATTCGCTCCGTCGTCAGGTCATCGGCCGTCAGATTGGCCTGCACGAAACGGAAAACCCGTTCCTTCAGGGGCAGGGACGAGGGCAGTTCTGCCGAAGGATAGTCTGCCGCGGACGGCGAGACACAGGTCAGGATCATGTCACGGACCGTCTGGACCACGTGAGGAAGATCCCCCTCCGACAATTGAGCAAGCTTTGCCTCGAGCCCGTCCAGATAATCGATCAACAGCGTTGTCCGCGTTCCCGATAGCGTCGTGTTGTTCTTGACCTCGGTGGAGGTGAAGTAAAGCAGTTCCCGCGGCAGGTAGAGGGACAGGATCTCGGCGTCCGTCGAACGCCCTCGGAAAGGGTGTCCAAGGGTTCGCAACTCGACCTTGCCCGGTTCGCCGTGACAAACGCGTCCGTCGACCTCGGTCCATGTCCTGCCGCTGCGCACGACCATGACGTGCCAGTGGTCCATGAGGTTTGACCTCACCTTTGTCTCCTGGCGAAGGAAGCTGTGTGCCGGGGCCGTCTGCTGTACGACCAGCATTCCGCCGAGGTTCCATGCTGCGTGGTCGGCCGGGAAGGGCGTTCCGGGAGGAACGCTGTCCGGCAGCCGAACGTCGACCAATGGCGCCATATAGGCCTGCCAGGCAGAGAACTGCTGGTCCGCCGGCAAATTCCCCGTGGTAAAGCGGAGCGGCTTCAGGACCGAGGGAGGAGCGGGCGGTTCCGGCGGCTTTTCCTCTCGCGGGAACCGGCGACGTTCGATCCCTGACGTTCTGCTTTCTTCGGCGCGCGCATCCTCACCTGCGGGCGGCGCGGCTGCTCGTGATGGTCCATTGTCGGGCAATTGACGCCTCCTTGACGGACCAGGCAAGGCACCACCCTTGCCTGGTCCAGGCCAACTCATAATCCTAGGTCATCCTCAGATCGACGCCCGGGTGCAGCTTCTTCAGGTTCGGCAGGGATTTCATCTGCCAGGAGACCTGAGAAGAGCCAAGCACCGTCAAATGCAGATCCGGTCGCTTGCGCGCTTCGATTGTCAGTTTAGCCAATAAATTTATCCCCGAGGAGTTGAGGAATTCAAGCCCAGTCAGATCCAAGGTAGTCTTGCCGCCGCCGTCTTCAATGGCTTTCATCGCCAGCGCATGGACCGGCGCATAGGCATCGGGTCCCGCGAGCCTCATCGTACCGTCGAAATAGACGGTGCCGCCCTCGGACCAGACGCGGTATGCTTCTTCTCTAATTTCCATTCAGCACCTTTGATGTTTCAGGACGATGGAATTGCCATCGCGGCATAGGTCTGGATCTTCGTCGGTTCGTTGTCTTCCTCGCCTTCGAAAAGCCAGGCAAACTGCACCTCGTAGTCGCTCATCAGCGTCAGAATGCCGAGGCCGGATGCATTCCCGCTTGTCGCCATCGCACTGGCCTCGATTTGCTCGATCAGGAGCTCGCCGGGGTCCCCGCTCGTGACCGTGGTCAGCAACTGCTGAAACCTGTCGGCGGTTTCGCGGTCGACGAGGTTAGAGACGCGAAGCCGGAAGCAGTCTGCCTGTGCCAGCGCTTCCACGACCACCTCGCCGCGGCTGCGAAACTTGATGGCGTTCTCGATCAGCTCGTTTGCAAGATAGCCAATATCCTGTCGAAGCTGGTTGTAAAGCCGCTTTGACGGCCGAAATCTCGGTGTCATCATCTCTGCAATGAAGTCTGACGTCATCCCGGAATGTTTCCAGGCGAGATCGAGCGGACCGTCAAGCAGACGCAGTCGAATGGAGTGGGCAATCTCCGGTGACGCCAGATATTCCTGTCCAAAGAGCACCGTTGTCATCACTTCACCTATGTCGCATCACGACCAGCGTGATGTCATCATGAATCTTCTGCGTTCCGATGTACGCCATGAGGCCGTCGATGATGCCGTCCTTGACTTCCTCGGCCGACTGGCCGTGCAGCTGTCGTGCGCTCTGGCAAAGCCTTTCGATGCCGAACAGCTCGCCACGGGAATTTTCGGCCTCGGTGACACCGTCGGTGTGGAGCACGATCAGGTCGCCTTTCTCAAACGAGATCTCGCGCGTGTCGACGAATGGCGTGATGTCGGACTCAAGGCCGACGGGCAGGCCGAGGTCGCCGGTATCGATGCGCTCGACCTCGCCGGTCTGGCGCACCACGATCAGATCTTCATGCTGCCCCGAAATCGTCAGTCGGTCGCCGTCGTAATCGAGGAACGACAATGTCAGGTGCTTGTCGGTCCTCGTCCGCTCGATGTTCTTGAAGATCGCGCTGTTCAAGTGGGTGAGGAATTTCGAGGGATCCGTTTCTCCTGCCTCCAGCAATGCCCGGGCCACCGACTGCACCATGAGCATCAGCACCCCGCTCTCGAGGCCATGACCGGTCACGTCGCCGATGCCGATCTTCAAACTCCTGCCGCTCTGCAGGACATCATAATAGTCGCCCCCGACCTCGTCTGCGGGACGCATGTAGGCGGCAATCTCCAGGTGCTCGACCGCGCCGAGTTCGGTCGCGCGCGGCAGGACCATCATCTGAATGTGCCTGGCGACATCCAGCTCGGCGCCGAGACGCAGGTTCTCGCTCTTCAGCTGCGTGTTCAAGGCCTGGATTTCCTCCTTGGCCTCCTCGATCTCCCGCGTCCGTTCTGTCACCATGTTTTCGAGGTTTTCGGTGTGAAAGCTGATCTGCTCGGCCATGCGATTGAAGGCGAGCCCGGCCTCTGCCACCTCGTCCTTGCTGCGAATGTCGACCCTGACGGAATAGTCCTTGGCCTGAATGCGCCGGGCAGCTGCCGCGAGGGCGCTGATGCCGCCGGTAATGCGTTTCGACGCCGCAAAGACGGCGGCGGTGACGATCAGAAGCGAGATGAGGACCGCAAGCACCTGATAGATCAGGATGCGATTGGTCGCTTTGGTGATCTGCTCTCTGGCGGCGATCAGCGAGGCATAGATCTCCCGCTCCGGGACAACGATGCCGAGCGACATGGCCTCCTGCTTGACCGGCCCATCCACCCACAGATTGGACGGGGCAAGCTGCTTGGTGACAAGCAGATAGGGCACGTCCTCGCCGTTCTCCGTCAGCGAGATGCGCTGGACCTTGCCGTCCTGATCCAGGGGAAGGGAAGCGATGGCCTTTTGCGAGCTTTTTGGCAAGGAACGGTCAATCCCGGTGACACCCTTGCCCGCCTCTTCATTCGCCGCCTGGAGGCCCATAACCCTCTCGCCGGCCGAATTGATCGCCACGACATTGCCGTTCGACATGGCAAGGAAACCGAAGCCGGTCTCTGCCACCTTCACGTGCTCGACGACCTCAGCGAGCTGGTCGAGCGTGATGTCGGCACCGGCGGTCCCGGCGACGCCGCGACGGTCGGGCGTCCACAGTGGATGGAAGAAACTGACGATCAGCTTTCCGGTGATGGCATCGGTATAGGGCGCGGTTTGGGTGATGTTGTCTGGAGCGGGACGCGACGCGGGATCAAGCGCCCACCGCTCCCATGACTCGTAGAGCCCCGGAAAGAAGAAATCCCAGAAGTTCTGGTCGTTGTGTTTCGGATAGAGCCGATCGAACGTCTGCGCCTGATCCGTGTAGGGTGCCGTCCTGAAGATTGGCCGCTCCTTCGGGCCGATGTAGTACATCTGCAGTTTCGATGCGCCCGTCCGCAAAAGGTTCGGCGCAACGAGATCGAGAACGGTGCTTGTGTCGATATCGGCCTGGACCTGGGGTAGTGGACGATGATCCTTGTCGAGCAGATACCCCCATACACTGACGACGGAAGGGGACCCCGGAAGGTTCTGTGCCCAGTTGCCCTTGGCGTCATAGGCAACCGTCACCCCTTTGGGTTCGGCACTTGCCATCGCGGCGCCAACCGCATCGTTGCGGGCCGAATGATCGATCTGGTCCTGCAGAACGCCTGCGAGGGCTTTGACATCCGAATGGACCTGACCAAGAAGGAGGCTGACCTGCGCAGCCGTCGAATCCGTGGATGTGCGAATGTAGTCCTGGCTCGCCTTTTCCAGGCCCTGACCGACCTGTGCCGTCGCATCCCGGGACAATCGCTGCACGTTCCACAGGGCGAGGCCGCCACTGACAAGCAGGTCGAACAGCACCGCACCACCGACAACGATGATGAATTTCGTACGAAACGACCGAAGCCCAACACCTTGCCCGCCAGCGGTTACCGTCATAGTGGCTTTTGTCCCGAAGCGGCCCAGATCGGCCAGCCGGCATAGCCGCGCGGATGCAGGGCAGCAAAGATATGATCAGCGAAACCCTGTCTGAAACGCTTGATGAATTCGGGCGTATCGCCGCGCCTGACTGCCATTTCGCCGGCGTAGACATCTTCCCACGCCTGGATGATGTCAGCGAACTCCTGGGGGTCGCCGTCGTGATTGGTAACCATGAAGCTCTCGATCTTCACATCGTCAAAGCCGGCATCCCGCAACAGGCGTGAGCCCTTCGGACCCATCTCGACATCCATGTCGAAATGGCGAAACAGCTTGGCGACCTCGGTATAGGTCCACTGAATACTGTCGGCGCGCGGCTCGCCCAGGCAGTGGGAGTTCTTCTCGTTCGTGATGTAGACGCGCCCGCCCGGTTTGCAGATGCGAAAGAGTTCCCTGAGGAGAACCTCCGGCCGGTCGAAGATCTGCAGGGAATGCCGGCATGTCACGAAATCGAACTGGTCGCTTTCGAACAGCATCTGCGAGGCATCGCCGAAGGTATACTCGATGTCCCTGACGCAGAATTGCTCCGCGACCGAGCGTGCGTAGTCGAGGCTTGCCACCGAGTGATCGAGCGCAACCATCCTGGCGGGGTTGAATTCCTTCCGGACAAGCATCGCGAAATCGCCGATGCCGCAACAGATGTCGGCAATCGTCATGCCGCTGCGCAAGCCATGACGGGGCAGGATTTGCCGTTCATGCCGCCAGGTCATCTTGGTCTGGGTTCTGAGGATCGGGATGAAGCTCTGGTTCTCGACGAAGGTCTGGCCGGGATAGAAGGCGGAATCGTAGACCTCCATTGTGATGTTCGGGGAGAGCTCGCCGAGATGCCTGAACATCTGCGTTGCCCATGTCACGACGCTCGATACGACAACGACGATCTGCAGTTCCGGCCTCGAGCGCGACGCGTCGACCAGGACGCGGCTAAGCGCGTGGAAGGCCGTGCTGTTCATATGCGTCACGCGCTTGAGGTTGACATAGAAGACGCCCTTCACCGTTTCGATGCCATCCCGGAGGACTTTAAGGTCGTCGGCGATGTCGGCGATGGAGCGAGGGCGGCAGACACCGGCGGCGAGAAACTCCTGATTGCTGGTGTCGAACTGCGTCGTGAAGGCTGGAGAAAACGTGATGGCGGTCAATTGAGCAACCTCTCGAGCGGCAGGTCGACGACGAAGGTCAAGGTGTCGGCACCCGTCGAGCGCAACTCGATGCCCGCGTCATAATTGACCGCCAGCCCCACGAGGACCGACTGCTCGATGGGCGCTGTCTCATCTGCGATGATCTCGACATAGCCAGCGAGCTTGTCGCCATCCTTCAGCGAGTCCACGACCTCGCTATAGTGCCGTTGCTGCTGCGATGGGCAGGGGAAGCTCAATTCGATGCGTTCGACGTGCTGGTGGCGATAGAAGCCGAAGACGAGCTCACCATCCTGGACGTCGGCGCGAAACGACATCTCGAGAAGTTCGTTCAGGGCTGATGACAGAAGGTTGGAATGGCGCAACGGGTCACGGCGGTCATGGCTGACCATGCGGGCGACATAATTTGACAGCTGGTCGCAATGCAGCCAGTCGGCCGTGAAGGTTGCCATCTCCATTTCGAGTTTGAGCAGTTGCTCGAACGCGGCCTCTTTCATTGCATCGGACCTTTCAATTGCTTCCCTGACCAACGGACATCTGCGCACCGTGGGCACGCGTTGTCGTACCGGCGGCTGCGCCGATCCTTGCCTTCTTCCCATGCCGGATGAACGAACCAAGCCGATCGACATGCATGGGCGGGCCCAGGAAGTAGCCCTGCAGACGGTCGCATCCCTCTGCCAGGAGCCAGGCTGCCTGTTCTGCGGTCTCGACCCCCTCGGCAGTGACGCACATGTCGAGACCATGTGACAGGGAAATGATCGACCGCACAATCGTCTGGCTCTTTTCGTCATCAAGCAGATCGTTGATGAAGTACTTGTCGATCTTGATGTTATCGAACGGGAAATTCTTGAGGTAACTCAACGAGGAATATTCCGTCCCGAAATCATCGAGCGAGATCTGGATGCCAAGTACGTTGAGGGTGTTCAGCGTGTCGAGATTGTTGGTCGTACGTTCCAGGAGCACGGTTTCCGTGATCTCCAGTTCCAGCCGCTCGGCGGGTAAGCCGACGAGGTCGAGCGTTTGTGACACGCGGTCGGTAAATCCGGCCGTCAGGAACTCGGCGGGGGAAAGATTGACGGCAACCGTATAATGGTCCGGCCAGTTGAGGGCCGCCCTGCAGGCTTCCTCCAGTACCCATTGGCCGATTTCGCTCATCAGGCCATCGGCTTCGGCCATTGGGATGAAGACGATCGGCGGGATGACGCCAAGCCGCGGGTGGCGCCACCGCAATAGCGCCTCAAAACCGGTGACAGTTCGGGAAGGGTCGAAGAGAGGCTGATATTCAAGGAAGAACTCCTTGTGCTGCAGCGCGACCCGCAAGCTCCGCCGCAGGAACTCCCTTTGCTCGAGGACAATCAGCATCGCCGGATCGAAGGTGCGCGCGCGACGTCTGCCCTCTTTCTTCGCCGCATAGAGAGCAACGTCGGCAGCCTTCATCAGTTGCTCGCCCTCGTTGCCGTCGCGGGGCGCAATCGCGATGCCGACGCTCGCCCCGACAAAGACTGTGATGCCATCCACCACGAAGGGCTTCTTGAACTCGGCAATCAGGTCGTCCGCCAGTCTCTCGCCTTCGCGTGGCTGACCCTGTGCGAGCTGGATGATGGCAAATTCATCGCCGGCGAGGCGAAAGGCTGTGTCATCGGTGCCGAGCACGCTTCGAATGCGGTTGGCGGCAAGCTTGAGCACGATGTCGCCGGCACCGTGGCCGAGCGTATCGTTGACCGGCTTGAAGTCGTCGAGGTCGATCTGCATCAGTGCGAGATTGGTACCCTTCGTCGGCAGGAGACGCGCGAGTTCGTCACTGAAGCGACGACGATTGGGAAGCCCCGTCAGCACATCGTGCGTTGCCTGGTGACGCCAGAGCGCCCGTTCGTCTTCCTGGGCGTGTGTCTCGCCGGCAAGATCGCCGGCTGCGATCTCGATGATTGCGAGCCCGTCCTTGGCGGGAAGCAGCAGCAGGTCGCATTGTTCGTCAGGTGTCCTGCCCAGCCGGACCGATCGCGGTCTGCCGGATTTGATGACCTGCCGGACAAGCTCGGCGATCGGCGGTCTGGCGAGCGTCGGGTAGACGTCCGACAATGTTACGGTTGATCGACCGGCGAAACCCTCACGCTTCGCCAGATCGTCGGACCAGTCGATGATGACGAGGTCGAGATCAAATAGCGAGAACGTTGCCGCGGCGCGATGAAAGAATTCGGATCCTTGCGGAACCAGCTTGGGCCAATCCGGACGATTTTCCGGCATATAGCTTGGACCTCCTCATCCCGCCGCGCTCGGGTGTTGGCTTCTGACTGCCACCGTTTCGCAATGGCAGCTTATATAAGAGCTAGCGTATACCGTGTTCCAGTCAACAGAAAACGCTACCATAGCACAGTATTCTGCACGTTTGTGGCGATCGCAACGCCAAATTGGCGCGAGCCTCACGTGTGTCTCAGGGCAGGGTTGCATCTGATGACGACGGATATCGTTTCCCTCGGCAACGGCAAACGGAATTGCATTCGGCCGAGGTCGCAGCCCATCCGGAGGACCCGCACGGCGAATCAGGCGCCTGGCAACGATTGGCGTGTCCGGTCTTGCCTGGACTAGAGGAAGAGGGACTGCTTGCCGGCGTGGTGAACCAGCGCGGACCATCCGCTGTGATGAAGATGTGATCCTCGAGACGAACGCCGAATGCATCTGGGAAGACGATCATCGGTTCGTTCGAGAAGCACATGCCCGTCGCAAGGGGAGCGCGGTTGCCCCTGACGATGAACGGTGCTTCATGGATGTCGAGGCCAAGGCCGTGGCCGGCGCGGTGCGGCAGACCGGGCAGGCGATAGTCGGGACCGAGACCATGTCGGGAAAAGACGGCGCGCCGCGGCGTCAAGGCTTTCGCACGGGGCCCCGAGCTTCGCGGCGTCAAACACCGCCTGCTGACCCTTGCGCTCTATGTCCCAGGCGCGCTCGAACTCGGCCTTGCCGCCGCCGAGCATGGATGCGCGCGTCAGGTCGGAGTGATAGCCGTCGATGCGGCAGCCGGTATCGACGAGGATGACGTCTCCCGCAGAAAGGATCTGCTCGCCATCGGCGCCATGTGGCAGGGAGGTGGCAGATCCGAACGACACGATCCTGAAGGTCGATCCATTGTCGGCGCCAGGCTCGATGCTGCTGGTCGATGAAACGGGAGACCTCGGAGCCGGCGATGCCGGGCGCGATCATGTCGCGAACCTTGCGCTGGATCTCCAGCGTGATGTTCATCGCATACTGGATCGGGGCAATCTCTGCCGGCGATTTGATCATGCGAAGGGCGTTGAGCATGCCGCCGCCGTCGACAAGCCTTGCCGCCCCCATCTGGCCTGCAAAGGCGTGGTAGAAGCTGAGTTCGATTGCGTCACGAGTGCAAGGATGCCGGATGGCGGGATCAGTCCGGCAACGAGTGCGGCGCTGCTCTCGTCTTCCTCCCAGCTCAGGATGTCGCCCGGCAGATGAGGGAGGCTTTCCACGCGGCTGCGTTCGAAGCCCGGAACGATGTAGGTAAGCCTGTCTTCGGTGACAAGCGCGCCAAGCAGCCTCTCGCTTGGCTGCCAGACAAGGCCGGTGAAGTAGCGAAGGCTTTCAATCGGGCCAAGGAAGGTTGCCGCGACGCCACGTGACTGCATGGCCTGACGAAGTCCGGTCAGCCTTGCGAAGCGCTCGACCTTCGTGATTGCCGCGACGGGTGAGGCCTAAGCGAAATGTGTCACGCGAATTCTACCTGTGATCTGTGCTGAATGATGTCCGCGACCATAAGGCAGATGTAGGCAAGTCGTCGACAAGGCAATTCATCAGGCCGTCCGACCCCCTTCGAAAACTTCGGCGCAAGGTTTGGCGGAGCGCTCCTTTGCCCCGCTTTTCGAAGATCCGCTTGACAGGCTATGGTCGAGCATACGCAAGTCGACCTTGCGTGATTCCTCGCGCATCCTTTTGAAAGGGCCGCAGATTCAGCCTTGCGCAATGACCATTCGTGGAGAGCCGCCGATGAGAAGGTACCGGAGATTTCTTGCAATGTGTGGGGCTTTCATGCTCGCCGCGGGCGCTTCAGGCTGCGGGACGCCCCCCAACTCCTATGGGTCCGCATCTGGCTACCTGCCGGGCGATTCGATGAATCGAGCCTGTTCTGACGGCTTCCGGCCGAGCGATGGTCGTTCGTGCAGTTACTGAAACGGGGTTCCGCAGCTCTGCGTTGATGCACTACATGGCGGTGGCGGCTTCTGCCTGAGAGTGAATGTCCGCGCATCTGTCCCTGACGTCGGGCTGGCCGGTTCGGCGATGTCCGCTCCGGCGGCGCATCGGCTCGAAAGAGCGGCTCGCCAGTCGCACCGTGACGCAGTCGGCTCGATCTAGAGGATGGTGGGTTCGCTCGGCTCTCCGCGGGGTGACACGATGGTCGATCCCCATTGCTCACGTCCGATCACCCTGATTGCGTCGTCAGGCCCCGGGCGGGCGAGCGCTTTTGCTTCCTCCCACGGCGCGTTCAGCCAGATGTCGGTCTCTTCCCTCGTCAGCAGCAGAACAGGCATCGCCTTGTCGTGGATCGGTTTTACGACGGCGTTGGGGTCCGTGGTCAGGAAAGCGTAGAGATCGTCGGTGGTCAGTCCGTCCCTGGCCTTGCGTACACTGGTCCAGCCCGGCACGTGAAGACCGGCAAAGAACATCACCGGTCTTTCCTCATTGCGAGCAAACCACGCATTGGGGACACGATCGCCGTCGCGCTGGGCGGCGGGATCAGGCTCGGCAAAGGAGGTTACGGGGACAATGCATCGATGTTCCCGGCCAAGCCAGCGTTTCCAATGCGCCAGATGAAACTGCCGCACATTTGTTGTCCCACGGTCCGGCTCCATGCGGATCAGGGCGTCCATGTCCACCGCCTCACCCTTCTTCCGGAGCTTCTCGGCACGAGCTTCGGCAGCTTTCTTCTGGGCGAAAAAAGGGGAGGGAAGGCCCCAGCGGGCATGAACGAGCTGCCTGCGACCATCGAGCGTGTTCCTGACGATGGGGCCGGCCTGGTCGGGATTCATCTGGTAGGCGGGCATGAGGTTGACGAGGCTCTCGACGTCGAGGGCCCATTTGCTGACCCAGTCCTTGTCCTCCATGCGATACAAGTTGCACATTTGCAGACCATCCCGTTTCGATGGCCGCCACGGTAGACGAGGCAATGACCGATGCCAACTGCTGCGATCGGGTGACATCAGCGCGGCGGCCGAGCGGCGTTCTTAGCTCCGCGGATGTGACGGTTGCGATGCGTCCCATGCTTCCAGCGTCTCAACGAACCGCGTCAGCCACGCATTGGTCTGATGGGCGTCCAGGGCGCGGTGGTCGATCGTCAGGGATACATAGGCCATCGGTCGGATCTGGATTGCGTCAACGCCGTCGACAGTTCTGACGACAACCCGCTTTTCTATCTTTCCAACGCCGAGAATGGCTGATTGCGGTTGGTTGATGATGATCGGGGCTGCGACAAGCGATCCCGAGACGCCATGGTTCGATATGGTGAACGTGCCGCCGCGCATGTCGGCATTGGTCAGCTTTCCGTCCCGTCCCCGCATGGTTATGTCCTGAAGCCTTGCGGCGACGTCGGACAGGTCCAGATCCTGGGCCCTGTGGATGACGGGAACAACCAGCCCGCTGTCGCCGAGCGCGACGCCGATGCCTATGTTGAGGTCGTCGAAGATCTCCAGGTGGTCGTCGTGCCATCGGCTGTTGACCTCAGGGACTGCCCGCATGGCTGCGGCACATGCCGCGACAATGTAGGACGAGTAGGACAGATCGATGCCTTCGGCCGCAAATTCTGCCCTGTACATGGCACGATGGCGCATCACGGCGGTGAAGTCGGCTTCGAAGATTGACGTGACGTGGGGGGCGGTCGTGACCGACTCCAGCATGTGCCGCGCGATCGACAGCCTCATCGGCGTGTGTGCGACAATGCGGGAGCTGGCAGGCGGTCGATCGGACTGTCGTCGATCAGTGTCGGAAGGTGTTTCGCCACCGCCTGGCGATTTCCTCGCCAGGAATGCGTTGTCCATATCCATACGGGTCACGCGACCGTTCCGCCCGGTACCGACAACGTTTGCCGGATCGATGCCGTATTCCTCGAAAGCGCTTCGCACCGCCGGCGACAAACGTTCGCTGCCGAGCGTTCCGACGCCGGCACGTACGGGAGCGTTGTCACCTTTTATCGTCTCGTTCTCAGCGGTCTCGCAAGTCCCCTGGTCAGGGAGCGCATGGTCGGCCCGGATCCGGGCGAGCACGGCTCCGGGCGTTGCGTCGGCGCCAGGCATCATGAGGATCTCGGCGAGAATGCCGGCAACGGGTGCCGGAATCTCTTGGGTCACCTTGTCGGTTTCGATCTCGACCAGTGCGTCGTCCTCAGCAACTGCATCTCCGGCCTGTTTCAGCCAGTTGCGAACGACGGCCGTTGTCCCCTCCTGTTCCAGGGGGACCAGGACCTCGATAAAGTTCGCCATCGTCTAGTACTCCAGGAGGTCCTTGATTTTCTGTCTGATGCGGTCCGCCGACGGCACTGCCCACTCGAGCAGGACCGGACTGTGAGGACTGGGTATATCAGGCATCGTCAATCGCGAGACCGGCGCGTCGAGGTCGATGAAGGCCTCATTTGCTATGACGGCAGCAATCTCGGCGCCAAAGCCGGCCGTGCCAAGATCCTCGTGTACGACAAGGCACCGCCGCGTCCTGCGCACCGAGGAAAGGACACTCTCGCGGTCCCAGGGCATCAATGTGCGAAGATCGATAAGATCCGCCGAGATCCCTTCTGCAGCCTCCTCGCAACGAGGGACCATCGCGCCCCACGTCACGATCGTGATCGCCTCGCCCTTGCGGGTAAACCGCGCCTTGCCGAAGGGGAGGGTGTAATGGTCGCCAGGATAGGGTCGACGTGCCCAGGGATGGTCGAGCATTGCCCGGTGCTCGAAGAAGATGACTGGATCATTGCCGCGCAGTGCAGTGCGCAGCAGTCCGACCGCATCTTCCGCATTTGAGGGAACCGCCACCTTCCAGCCGGGCTGATGGATGAAGGCGACTTCGTTCGTCTGGCTGTGCCACGGATCCCCACACTTGAAGAAGCCACCCGGCATGCGCAGCACGACAGGCGCGGCGAACCGATTGTTGGTGCGCCACCGGATTGTCCCGCAATCATTGATCTGCTCCGTTGCCGGTTCTGCATATTTGCGGAACTGGATTTCCGGAACGGGAACAAGTCCGGCAAGCGCCATTCCGACCGCCCGCCCGACGATGCCTTCCTCCGAGAGCGAAGTATCGAACACCCGGTCCTTCCCGAATTTCTCCTGCAGGCCGAGTGTCACGGCATGGACGCCACCCTTCTGGCCGATGTCCTCACCGAACAACACGACGCGCTCGTTGATGCTCAGTTCATGATCAAGCGTGCGTCTGATCGATGTGACCATGTTGATACGCTGGCCTTCCGGGGAAGGCTCATCGGTCGATTCCGGCGGGCGATAGCCGGTGCTGTACTGGCCACCCATGGCCTGGAGATCGCCCTCGAAGAAAACATGGCGCACCACGGTCTCCGGTGAGGGCACGTTCCGGCTTTCCGCCTCGATGCGGGCCTGTTCTGCAATGCTATCCGCTTCCGCCCTTGCTCTGTCCCACGCCTCTGCACTCATGATCGATGGGACCAGATAATCTCGCAGGCGCGGCAGCGGGTCGCGCGCCCACTCTGCCTTGACGAGTGCTTCGCTTTTGTAGGCCTGCGTATCCTGGAAGCTGTGGCCCTCAAGGCGCGGGACGCTCAGGCGCAGAAGGGCCGGCATTCTGTCGCCGCGGACATAGTGGACCGCCTGTCGGGTGAGGCGGGCGACATCGGCAGGACTGCAGCCATCGCCTTCAAATATGGCAAGGTTGCGCCAGCTTGCGAGGTTGGCCGCGATGTTCCCGCCGGGCGTCTGCATGTCCGATGGCACGGAGATCCCGTACCCGTTATCCTCGACGTAGAACAGCATCGGCAGCTTTTGTGTGGTGGCAATCGTCAATGCCGACCAAAAGCCATTCGACGCAACGGACCCATCGCCACCGAGAACGACTGCGATTGCATCGCCATATTCAGGCTTTCCCATTGGCCCCGCATAGTACTGAAGCGCCTCCGCCCAACCGGCCGTCGGCGTGTATTGGGCGCCGACACCGCCGCACATCGGCAGGGCCGAGGCGCCGTTTCTGCTCGGATAGTTGAAGACCACGCCAATGTCGCGGCCGTCGGAATAACCACCTGCCCGACCCATGGCCGAGCCGAGGGCGTCGGCGGGGTCGACGCCAAGGGACAGGAGCAAAGGCCGTGACCGGTAGTAGCCGCATGTCGCATCGTGTCTGTTCGTCAGCTGCAGGCCGAGGATGATCTGCGCCATGTCATGGCCGCGGGCGGAAAATTGATAGAGGACCTTCTTCTCCGGAACAAGGCGCGCTTCTTCCATTTCATCAAGGCTCCGCGACAGCTGGAGCAGACTGGCAACCCGCGTCCAGTCAATGCCTTCGTCAGGTACCTCCCTGTCTCGAAAACGGGTCGCGACCACCTGTGCCATCTTCGTTCCTCCTCGACTCTTGGTTCTGGGGAGAATAGCGCAGTGTCAGAGACGAAGCGTTTCAGGTTCCAGCAAAAAGCGCCTCCGGATGAAACATCGGTTTCAAAAATACCTCCATAAGCGGAAGTTTTCCGTCCGGATAATCCTGGGGAGGGATCGGCTTGTCGAAGCAGTAATGCCGGAGCAGCCTGTCGTCCCCCTGAGAGGTTCCGTCCGGGAGTGACCCGCCGCTTGTTCTTTCAGCTTCCTCGCCGGTTATGCTGTTTTTGTAAAATGGTTTAACGCCGTGCGAGCCACAAAAACGGGGTCAAGGTGCTTGAAGACTATCGACCTCGTGATCAGACAATGCTGGCCGAGTTGGTCAGCGCTCGCTCGACGCCGCGTGGACGGCCGATTTCCCTCCGGAGGGACGGTTCACGCCCGCCAACATCAAAGGTCGCCGCTACTGGTATTTCGACATCCCCGATGGACACGGAGGAACGACACGTCGCTATGTCGGTCCGCAACACGATCCTGATACCGCGCAGCGGGTCGCTGACCACAAACTGAGAAGGATGACCTTGGCACGCGGCGGCGAATGGTCGCGAAGGGGGAACGACTGCGCCCGATGCCATGTCCGGAGACATCGTAGAGGCATTGGCCGATGGCGGTCTGTTCCAGCTTCGGGGCGTCCTCATCGGCACGGTGGCTTTCAGTGCTATTAGCGGGTTGCTGGGCGTCCGCTTGCCGATGACAGCCATCCTCACCGGGGTGCCGATATTGCGCAGGACTATGCCATCTCCTGGGAAGTCGAAGATAGCCTGCCTCCGATCGTCGAGCTGCTGCAGGGGGTGATCCTTCATTCCGGCCGGTGCCTCATCGATCCGGCGCCGCAGCCTCGTCGGCATTCCAGAATTCGACTGGCTATCGGGTTGAATTCCTGACCTCGAGCCCCTGGTGACCGAGTGTCAAACCTTGTCCGGATGCTCAGTTATACTGTTTTTGCAAAACAGCCTGACGAGTGCCGCGTCGGCGGTTATCGGACGCACGACCCGATGTGGAAACCGCCGCCCGGTTGCTCACCGGCAGGGCGAGGTTGCAAATTCGAGATGCCACATATGCGGTTTTCGAAGTGCTCATTTGGAAAGCAGTCAGCTATATATTTGTGCAACGCACAAGGAGATATGACATGAAAATCGGTAACCGGATCGGAGAGTTCCTACAGCTCCGCAAAGCCTACAGAGACCTTTCGAGACTCGACGATGCAGCCCTGAAGGACATCGGGGTCACGCGTGGTGACATCAAGCGCCTGGTTTACGGTCGCTAAGACGACGAGAAGACCGAGACATCAAGGCCCGCCAGAGCGGGCCTTTGTTGTATTTGGGCCATACCGTTCAGCCCCGACCCGACCCCGACATACGGGCAACCAATCATCAGAGCGATTGCCGCGGGAGGACACGCGCTTACCTCCGCGTAAAGGGGTGAACTGGCAGGTGCCAAAGCAGCCGCCTTTGAGGCCTGGCCGACGATGACGTCAAGCGCTGATTGCAACAAGCCGACGGCGTTTCGGAATGAAAATTGTTAACGCCCCGGGCGTCAGATATTAACCATTTGTTAACCAAATCAGCGATAAAAATTGGTCAACGTTTTCTTAACATAGATGACCAAAGTGCTAACTGACGCTCGCTCTATCCGTATCAAGGGCCGCTCCTTCCTCGCGGTCATGCTATCGCCAGATCTTCCCTTCGACGACTGGCTCGTACGACTGGATGATCTTGCCGCGCGGTCTGCCGGCTTCTTCCTGGGGCGGCCTGTGGTACTCGACGTGAGCGATCTTCAGATCGACCGCGCACAACTGAAGGGCCTAATTGCCGAGCTTGCACAGCGCAATGTCAGCATCATGGGGATCGAAGGCTGCCGCCCGTCGCTGATCGGACCAGGCATGCCGCCGGCTCTCAAGGGAGGGCGCCCAGTCTCGGATTTCGAGGTTCCCCAGCAGGAGCCGACCATTGATGTTGAACGCAAGGCGCCGGTGATCGAAACGCGTGCGGCGTTGCAATCAATCGTCATTCGCGAGCCTATCCGTTCCGGTCAGTCGCTGATTTTTCCAGAAGGCGACGTTACCGTCATAGGTTCGGTCGCGTCAGGTGCGGAGATTATTGCCGGCGGTTCGGTTCATATCTACGGAACATTGAGGGGGCGCGCCATGGCTGGTTCGGTTGGCAATACGTCAGCGCGCATCTTCTGCCGCAAGCTCGAGGCAGAGCTCGTTGCCATCGACGGCATCTACAAGATGGCCGAAGACATAGCATCCAACCTTCGCGGACAGTCCGTTCAGCTCTGGCTGGACGGTGATTCCATCAAGGCAGAGAAACTTAGTTAGGCCCGAAACTGGCTATCACACAGGAGATAAAGATGGGGAAAGTCATCGTCGTCACTTCGGGCAAGGGCGGAGTGGGCAAGACCACATCCACCGCAGCCCTCGGAGCAGCCTTGGCCCAAAGGAACGAGAAGGTCGTTGTTGTCGACTTCGACGTCGGCCTTCGCAACCTCGACCTCGTCATGGGGGCTGAGCGCAGGGTTGTCTACGACCTGGTCAACGTCATCCAGGGGGACGCGAAGCTTTCCCAGGCGCTGATCCGCGACAAGCGGGTTGAGACGCTCTTCCTTTTGCCGGCATCACAAACGCGCGACAAGGACAATCTTACCGCCGAAGGCGTCGAGCGCGTGATCAATGACCTGAAGCGTCATTTCGACTGGATCATCTGCGACAGCCCAGCCGGCATCGAACGTGGCGCTACGCTGGCGATGCGCCACGCCGACGTCGCTGTGGTCGTCACCAATCCGGAAGTTTCCTCCGTCCGCGACTCCGACCGCATCATCGGTCTGCTTGATTCGAAGACTGAGAAGGCTGAACGCGGAGAGCGGATGGAAAAGCACCTGCTCCTGACACGCTACGACCCGAACCGTGCCGAACGGGGTGACATGTTGAAGGTCGACGACGTGCTGGAGATCCTCTCGATCCCGCTGCTTGGCATCATCCCGGAAAGTTCGGACGTGCTTCGCGCATCCAACATCGGTGCCCCCGTGACCCTGGCGGACAATCGCAGTGCGCCTGCGCTGGCCTATTTCGATGCGGCGCGGAGACTGGCGGGTGAGGAGTTTCCAGTCGTCATCCCGGGAGAGAAGCGGGGCATCTTCGGCAAGATCTTCGGACGGAGGGCGGCTGCATGAGCATTTTCAACTTCTTTGGGAAACAGCGGACCGCGCCTGCGGCCCGCGAGCGCCTGCAGGTATTGCTGGCGCACGAGCGCGTCTCTGCCGGGTCTGATCTTGTCTCGCTGTTGCGTGAGGAAATCCTTGCGGTCATCGCCAAGCACATTGACGTCGACAACGAAAGGGTGCGCGTGACAATGGATCGCGACGAGCATATGTCGGTGCTGGAGATTGATGTCGAAATTCCCCTTGGTACGACCGTCAAGGCGGCGTGACTCAAGGCAGCATGATTTCAAGGCGGCGTCCCTGGCGCCGCCTTTTCATTTTCAGCGTCAAGCCTCACCTCAGACAGGCAACGCCGCTGCCGTCGTCGATGCGGTCGCCGGCTATTTCCTTCGCAAGCCATCCATCAAGAGCCCGATGAGGCGGTTCGAGCGGTCGCGCCATTCCGGGGACGCTGGCAGGGAATATATGCTCGAAAGGGCGTGCAGGAGGTCCGTCGTGTCGATGTCGTCCCGGATCTTGCCCTCTTGCGCTGCTGTTGTCAGAAGGCCGCCCGCCGCGCTTTTGAGGCGGCCGGCACCCTCGGCAAAGAGAGAGCTGTTCGAGTCCATCAATATCTTCAGGCTGCCGGCCATTCCGCGCTTAGTGGCGATGTAGTCGACGAAACGTCGCATCCACTCTTCCAACGCGATATCGGAGGGATGCCTTGCCGCAAGCTCCAGTGCGGCAGCCGCGAGAGCCTCCAGTTCCCTGCGGTAGATCACTTCAACCAAGTGCTCGCGGGTGGGAAAATGGCGATAGAGGGTGCCGATCCCCACGCCGGCCTTTCGAGCAATATCCTCGAGCGACGTTTCAACGCCATGCTCGGCAAAGGCGGCGGACGCGGCTTCAATCAACTTTTCCCGATTCCGGCGTGCGTCGGCCCGAAGGGGAGGGTGTGAGGGCGGTGCTGTCTCCGGCGCGGCCGAGGGCAAAATAGACTCCATGCACGTTCGGGACTTGACGCGACGCGGCAAGTCTCTAGATTAAACGGAGGCGCCTCCGATTATATGGAGCGCCCTCCACTTCTTAATCCAGAAGAGGGCATGATGTCATGCTGAAACGCGCCCGGCCTTGCTTTCATGACGTTAGCTAGCGCGCCGGGCTTGTTTGGCCACCCCTCTGGAACCTCATTGCCATCCCGTGACGAGAGCAGGAGCTCCCCATGACCCGGACGATTCATCTTTCCCTCGACGTCAATCGACACCGTTACGAACTCGATGTCGAGCCACGCGTGACCTTGCTCGATGCGCTTCGCGAGCATCTGGGCCTGACCGGTACGAAGAAGGGCTGCGATCAGGGACAATGCGGCGCCTGCACGGTGCATCTCGATGGCAAGCGCGTGCTTGCCTGCCTGACCCTTGCCGCGCAGGTCGAAGGCCAGGAGGTCACGACCATCGAGGGGCTGGCGTCAGACAATGGCGATCTGCACCCGGTGCAGGCAGCCTTTCTTGACCATGATGCATTCCAGTGTGGCTATTGCACACCGGGGCAGATCATGTCGGCGGTCGCATTGATCCGCGAGGGAGGCGCCATGACGGACGAGGAGATTCGCGAGGCCATGGCCGGCAACCTCTGTCGCTGCGGAGCCTACAACCATATCGTTGCGGCCGTGCGCCAAGCTGCGGAGATGGCCCGATGAGAGATTTCGAGTATATCAGGGCCCGCTCGGTCGATGACGCCCGAAAGCACGTCATGCAATCGGGCGCCGTGTTTATCGCAGGCGGGACAACCCTCCTCGATCTCGCCAAATGCGGCGTTGCCGCTCCCGATTCGGTGATCGACATCAGCCGTCTTCCGGATCTGGCGAAGATCTCTGCTGACAGCGACGGTGTCACGATCGGCGCGCTCGCGAAGATGGAGGATGTGGCAGCAAGCCCGGGCATTCGCGCCGATTATCCGGCCGTTTCAAAATCCCTTTCCCTTGCCGCCTCCGCACAGTTGCGAAACATGGCGACAACAGGGGGGAACCTGTTGCAAAGGACACGCTGTCCCTATTTCCGCGACCCCGCGACCTTCAAGGCCTGCAACAAGCGCGCCCCCGGTTCTGGCTGTTCGGCAATTGAGGGGGTAACCCGAAACCATGCCGTGCTCGGAACCAGCGACGCCTGCATCGCGTCCTATCCGGGCGACCTCGCTGTCGCGCTGGCTGCCCTCGATGCGGTGATCGATCTCGGCGGGCGTCAGGTGGCCGTGGAAGACTTCTTCCTGCTGCCGTCGGACACGCCGGAGAGAGAAACGGTACTGGAACCAGGAGAAATGATCCTGTCGATCAGGGTTCCCCGCACGCCGCTGGCAAGAAACTCGACCTACCTCAAGGTTCGTGATCGCCAGTCCTTCGAGTTTGCCGTCGCAAGTGCAGCCGTCGGATTGGAATTCGAGGCCGACGGCAAGACGATCCGCAACGCCAGCGTTGCATTGGGCGGGGTTGCGACAACGCCGTGGCGGGCGCGGTCCGTTGAAGCAGCACTGAAGGGGAAATCCCTTGATGACGTCGGAGCGATTGCGGCCGCAAGCCGCCTTGCCATGGAAGGTGCCGTCAGTCACGGCGGCAACCGTCACAAGATCGAACTCGCACCGCGTGTCGTGACGCGCGCCATTCTCGAGACAGGAGGTCTGGCATGACCATTATGGAACCTCACAGCAAACGTGGAGACTCCTCTGATGGCACGATCGGTGGGCGACTGTCGCGCCTTGACGGCCGGCTGAAGATCACCGGCGGTGCGCCCTTTGCCCTCGAGCATCAGGTCAAGGGGGTCACTTACGGTGTCCTCGTGCAGAGCAGGATTGCAGCCGGGCGCATCGTCGCCATCGACAGCAGCAAGGCCGAGGCAGCACCGGGAACGCTGATGGTGCTGACGCCGGACACCGAACTCAATCTCAGCATTGCGTCGGACTGGTATGGAAACCGGCCGGACAACCAGGCCTATCATCCGCTGTCCCGGGACATCACCTTCAACGGTCAGGCCGTTGCGGCTGTCATCGGGGAAACCCTGGAGCAGGCGAGTGAGGCGGCAAGGCTGATCGAGATCACCTATGAGGAGGCTCCGGCGATTGTCGGTTTCGACGACGCCGCGGCGAAAGAAGGAAAGCTACTCGACGCACTGACGGTCACCTGGGGTGATGCAACGAGCGCACTCGCCGCTGCCCCTGTTCGCGTCGAGGCAGAGTACAAGACGCCGCGGGAATTCCATGTCGCGATCGAGCCGCATGGCCTCACCGCAGAGTGGGACGGCGACACCCTGACCATCCGGGAGCCCAGCCAGTGGACGCACGGAATGGCCCGCACCTATGCAGAGTGGTTCGGATTGCCCTATGAAAATGTGCGGATCATTTCGCCGTTCATCGGAGGCGGGTTCGGTTCCAAGGCGACGGCTTATGCCTATGGCGCACTTGCAGCGGCGGCTGCCCGCAAGCTCGCCCGGCCGGTGAAGCTTGCCGTGACGCGTCCTCAGACGTTCACCGCCTTCGGCGGCCGTGCTGCGACCCGGCAGACGATCGCACTCGGCGCGAATTCGGAAGGGGTCCTCCAGGCACTTGTCCATCGCGGTGCGAGCGAAACGGCGACCTATGCCGATTTTCCGGAGCAGACCAGCGCAGCAACGCCGCTGATGTATGCGGTCGAGAATTTCAGTGCGGAGCATCGGCTGGTCGCGGTGAATACGATTGTTCCTGGAGCGCTGCGGGCACCAGGCAAGAATCCGAGTGCCTTTGGGCTCGAATGCGCGATGGACGAGCTCGCTTACGCGGTCGGCATTGATCCTGTCGAGATCAGACTGCGCAACTATGCCGAACGTGATCCGCAGTCGGGCAAGCCCTGGTCTACGCGGCGGTTGCGGGAGGCGCTGTCAGCGGGCAGTGAAGCATTCGGATGGTCGCGCCGCAGCCTTGCCCCCCGCTCGATGAGAAACGGCCGGCGTCTGGTCGGATGGGGCGTCGCTTGCGGAACGTTTCCGGTCCTTCGAGCCGCAAGCGAAGCGCTTGTCCGTATTCTCGCTGATGGTTCGGCAGAGGTCGTCAGTGGCGCGATCGACATGGGTCAGGGCACCTACACGATCCTTGCCCAGACGGCGGCCGATGCGCTGGGTGTCCCGGTCGAGACGATCAATGTCCGGCTTGGCGATTCATCGCTTCCCGGTGCGACGGTTGCCGGCGGCTCGATGCTCGCCGGCGCCATAACAGGGGCCGTGCACAAGGCTGCATCGGCCGCGCGCGACGAACTGATCGCGCTGGCGCTCAACGATGGAGCGTCACCATTTCGCGATACCGGCGCGAACACGCTGACGGTTGCCGACGGGCGCGTTTCGGTTCCGCGCGACGGAGGCATGTCGTTGCCGATCCGTGACCTTATGTCAGCGCTCGGTCGCCAGTCGATCGAGACGCGAAAAAACACGCTTCCGGACAATGAGCAGGGGCCCGATAGTCACCGCAAGGCCTGGACGACCATGGGAAGCATCCGCGGACCAACGGCAGGTGATTATTCCATGCACAGCTGGTGCGCGCATTTTGTCGAGGTGATGGTCGACGAAGACTTCGGGACGATCCGTGTCTCCCGCGTCGTATCGGCATTCGACTGCGGCAGGATCTACAATCCGAAGCTGGCGGAAAGCCAATGGCGCGGCGGCATCATCATGGGGATCGGCCAGGCGCTTCTCGAAGAGGGGCTGGTGGATCCGCGCAATGGTCGCCTGGTCAACAACAACCTCGGTGATTATCTCGTCGCCACCAATGCTGATATCCCTGACATCGAGGTCATCTCGGTCGGCATTCCAGACAAGGAAGCCTCGGTTCTAGGTGGAAAGGGGGTAGGGGAGGTCGGTATCGTCGGTGTGGCGCCAGCAATTGCCAACGCTGTTTTCCATGCAACCGGCAAGCGGATCCGCGACCTCCCGCTCACACTCGACAAGGTGCTGGGTTCGTGACCACCCCGAAGGACTGAACGCGTGACAGTGATGTGAGGTGGCGAGCATCGGCCACCTCGCATCGGTTCGGGCAAGCTCAAGCCCCATGCCGTGAACAGGCACGCCTCTTCGTTGTACCAGTACCTTTCGACACCAAACGACCTGTGTCCCGACAGCGCAAGCCTGCACGTGAGGGGTTGTCGCCGACAGCAGGCAGGTGCAAACTACAAAATGACAGAAAGCACTGCCGCCGGCGACCGTTTCTAAACGCCAAACTCCGACCACGGTTCCGCAACGATTGCTGCAGCTGCTTACCAGATTGGCGCGAGAAAACCGCGGTCTGCCGCTGCCGCCGCCCGAGGTGTGGCGGCAGCGATCGCTTCGACCTTCATCACGGAGCGCTCAGGCGATCACAAGATGTCCCGGCGAAACGGTTCGATATTCACGCCGGTCAGCCTCGTATTCGACGGGCCGGATCGGGCTCTTCAACTCCTCGACGACGGCCTTGCGCTTCTGATGGCGGCGGTCGGGATCCGGTACCGGCACGGCTGCCATCAGCTTCCTGGTGTACTCGTGCTGGGGGTTGCCGAAGATCGCCGCGCGGGGGCCGATTTCGACAATCTCTCCGAGATACATCACGGCCACCCGATGGCTGACGCGTTCGACGACGGCCATGTCATGGGAAATGAACAGGAAGGCGAGATCCAGGCTCTGCTGCAGGTCGAGCATCAGATTGATGACCTGCGCCTTGATCGATACGTCGAGCGCCGAGACGCTTTCGTCTGCAACGATCACCTTCGGCTGAAGCGCCAGGGCCCGGGCGATGCAAACGCGCTGTCGCTGGCCGCCGGAGAATTCGTGCGGGTAGCGCTGCGCCATATCGGGCGTGAGCCCAACCTTCAACAGCATGTCGGCGACGACATCCCGTGCCTGTTTCGCCGTACCCATCTTGTGCTCGAGATACGGTTCGGCAATCGCCTGACCGACGGTCATGCGGGGATTGAGCGATGCGAAGGGATCCTGAAAGATCATCTGGACCGATTTGCGCATCTCGCGCATCTCGCGCTTGCCGAGGGAGAGCATGTCGCGTCCCTCGACGATGACGGCGCCGGAATCCGGCTCGATCAGGCGCATGATGGCGCGACCGGTCGTCGATTTGCCACAACCGGATTCGCCGACGAGGGACAGTGTCTCGCCGGCGCGAAGGTCGAAAGACACGTTCTCGACTGCATGCACCCGCCCGCTCAATCGGCCAAGCAGTCCCGAATGGATGTCAAAGCGTTTGGTCAGCCCTTTGACCTCGAGGATCGGTCTGTCCCTGGTGACGGTATCAGGCACTTCGACCCCAGCATCGGTTTCGCCCGTCACGGCGTTGACGACGGGAAAACGCAATGGCCGCGTGTAGACCTGCATCGATCCGAGCACCGGCACGGCCGACAGAAGAGTGCGGGTGTAGGGATGCTTTGCGCGGTGGAAGATGTCACCTGTTGTCCCGGTCTCCACCTCTTCACCGCGGTACATCACGACGGTCCGGTCGGCGATTTCGGCAACGACGCCCATGTCGTGGGTAATGAAGAGGACCGAGGTTTTCTGTTCGTCCTGCAGCATCTTGATGAGATCGAGGATCTGCCCCTGGATGGTTACGTCGAGCGCTGTCGTCGGCTCGTCGGCGATAAGGAGTTTCGGCCGGGAGGCAAGCGCCATGGCAATCATCACGCGTTGGCGCATGCCGCCCGAAAAACGATGCGGATACTCGTCGAAACGGGAGGCCGCGGACGGGATGCGAACCTTTTCCAGCAGGCGAATGGTCTCCGACCTGGCCTCTGCCGTTGACATCGCCCTGTGGCACAGCAATGCCTCCGAGATCTGATCGCCGATGGTAAAGAGCGGATTGAGGCTCGTCATCGGCTCCTGGAAGATCATCGAGACATCGTTGCCGCGCACCTTGCGCATCTCGTCTTGCGAAAGGGACAAGAGGTCACGGCCATCAAGCATGACCTTGCCCTCGATACGGCTTGAGTCCGCCTGCAGGAGCCGCATGATCGAGAGTGACGTCACACTCTTTCCCGAACCGCTCTCACCGACGATGGCGACCGTTTCTCCAGGTGACACGGAGAAGGAAACATTCCGCACGACCGGTTTCCAGCCACCATCAACCAGAAACGAGGTGGTCAGGTTGTGAACGGACAGAACCGGGTTAGCGGGCCGCGAAGCGCTAATCTCTGTGACACTCATTTTTGTTCCCTTTCCTTTATCCCTTGCCGCCTGCCGATCCTCAGTCCGGCCAGCGCAAAATCCCGTCGAAGCGGTGTCTGCTGCGGTTTTCGAGCGGGGTGGCGATGATCTCGTTCGAGGCGCGGGCCCTGTCGAGTTCTTCGCTCAGCCGGGCGGCAACGATCTTTTCCTGGCCAGGATGCAGGTTGCAGGGATCGAGATAGAAATGCTGATGCTCGACCTCGTGGTCGCGTACGATGACCGGCTGGTCGCCACGCGACAGTGCCGTGGCCAGATCCCACGCGGTGATGTGTGCCTCGGTTGGCGACACCACGACCCGCAGGCGCTCGAGCGGATTGTTCGTCGGATCAGGTTCGATGAGGGCTCTCACGCCCGGGCGGCCATCCAGCGTTTCCTTCCAGAGCTTGAGATAGCCTGTCTCACGTTCGCGGATTCCAGCGTGATCGCGCTTTTCCCACGCTTCCAGCGCAGCCATGACGCCATAGATGCTCTCCTTGCCAACCTTCATGCCGCGACCGATCCCCATGTTCTGAAGGAAGGCGCTGCGGACCAGTTCCTTTTTGCCGGCAACGATGCCGGAGGTCGGGCCGCCGAGGAACTTGTGCCCGGAATAAAGGGCGATATCGGCCCCTTGTGCAAGAAACAGCCTGAGGTCGTATTCGGAAGCTGCGTCGACGATGACCGGAACGCCCTTGGCGTGAGCGATCTCGACGAACTCGCTGAGGTGCAGCAGGCCATAGTCGACAACATGATGGGACACGACATAAACGGCCGCCGCTGTTTTTTCGGTGATGGCATTTTCCATGTGAAAGCGATGCGTCGAGGTGGCCTGCCCGATCAGCACGACTTTGCCGCCGGCAAGTCGGATGGCCTGATCGACGGGCGCGCCGTAGCTCACGACATGACCCATCTGCACGAGGACTTCGTTCTTCTCGAGCGTCGCATCGGGCAGTTTTTCGATGGCGAGGAGATTGTTGCCGGTGATTGCACCGGCGACAGCAAGGCTGATGCCAGCGGAGCACGATGCCGTGACAAAGCCTGCTTCGGCGCCGGTCAACCTGGCGATGACCTTGCTTGCCATGCGCTGCAGGTCATTGATTTCGACAAATTGCGGCAGGATTGCTTCCATCGCCTGGATTGCTTGCGGAACGACGATCGAGGCGCCGAGGCTGGTCATCGTACCGGACACGTTGATGACCGGGCGCAGGCCGATCGTGGTGCGGATATCATCGGACATTCTAGTTCTCCAAAGTGGCGGCTTGCGAATTGCCATCGACAGTTATGCCATAGTAATGTAATAGCGTCCCGTAATCAGACGAGGAACCTTGAAATTGGACACCAAGCCCTCCTCCGCAACCCAGGTTGACGAGACGGTATCGGTTGACGAGGCGGACGCCAAAGGCGCGCGGCGCTCTCGGGTGAGCGGCATCGATCGTGCCTTGCAGGTTATCGATTATCTTTACGAGACCGGTTCCCCGGCCGGAGCCTACGCGATTGCCAAGGCCGTCCGGGCGCCGCTCTCCACGGTCTATGTCATCATTGACGACCTGGTAGACAAGAACATGCTGGCCCGCAATTCCGACGGATCGATCTGGCTGGGTTCGCGCCTCTATCATTACGGTCTCGCCTATGCGCGGTCGCTGGATTTCATGAGTGTTGCCACGCATGAAATGCACGATCTTTGCCGCCAGGCGGGCGAAACCGTCCAGGTATGCGGTCGCGACGGCGACTACATGCTGGTCCTTGCGATGGCGGACGGTCCGAGCCACTTCCAGGTCGCCTCGCGGGTCGGAACGCGCGTGCCACTGAACTGGACTGCATCCGGCAGACTTCTTGTCGGTCACCTGCCGGAGAGCGAGCGGGTGGACCTGTTCAGGCGCTGCGCCCGCAGCTCGCCGACCGGACGCGCCGAAATCGATGCGGCAACGCTTTCTGACGCAGCCGGGAAGGCGTTTGCGGAGAGGCTGTCGATCCAGGTCGCCGAGTCGGACTACGCGGTTGCCTGCATTGCCTCCCCGGTCTGCGACCGGGAGGGACAGTGCGTTGCGACCATCTCGATTGTGCTGCCGGAACAGAAGGTCCTGTCCGACGAGAGCCGTTACACTGAACAGGTGCGGGCTTCGGCGCAGCGGATCGAAAAATTGATGGGTTGGCGCAATCACTGATAAAGGTCTCCTCAATCGTTCAGCGAGACGATCGCCTCGATCTCGACGGTGATGTTGCCGGGCAGTGATCCGAAGCCGACGGCCGAGCGAGCGTGCTGGCCGGCCTCCCCGAAGATTTCGATAAACAGATCCGAGCATCCGTTGATGACGCTTGGATGGTTTTCGAAGTGCGGCACGGCGTTGACCATGCCAAGCAGCTTGACGACCCGCTTTACCCTGGAGAGGTCGCCGAGGGCGTCGTGCATGACGGCGAGCAGATTGATACCGGTAAGCCGTGCATGCTGGTAGGCCTCTTCCGTACTGACATCGCTGCCGACCTTGCCGGCATGGAGGTGACCATCCGCCTCCCGCGGGCCCTGGCCCGACAGGTAGAGAATATTGCCCTCGCGGACGTGGGTGATGAAGTTGGCGATCGGCGCTGGTGCTGATGGCAAGGTAATGCCGAGCGCCGCGAGGCGCTCATAAGGCGTTTGCACCGCTGCCGCGGCCTTTGCTGGTGACGTGTTCACGTCTGCTCCTATCTGCGGGTTTTGACCTTGCGCTCAACGCCACGAATAGCCGTGAGTGTGGCGGACAAGCTTGCGGGCACGCGGAATATAGCGGCTGGCGGTGGTCGCCTCCGATCCGATCACCGCGTAGCGCGGTTCGAACAGCTTCTGCAGGCGGGAAACATCGCCATTGGAGTCGGTGGCTTCGAGATCGGCGTCGATGAGGTCGAAGATGGTGAAATCCGCCCTCTGGCCGACGGAAAGACGGTTTTCCATCGACAGCTTGATGACCGAGGCCGGCGCGTGGGTCACTGCTTCCACGACCTTGTCGAAAGGCATGCCGACAGAGAGGAGCTTCGACATTGTCGTTGCCAGGTCCCAGACCGGGAAGTTCATAGAGTGACCGTGGAGGTCGGTCGAGATCGAGAACGGCAGGAGGCCACGTGCAATCGCCGCTTCTGCCACCTTGAAGGAGAAGGACGCCCCGCCATGACCGATGTCGAGGCGAATGCCTTCGCCAGCGCAACGCTCGGCGAGATTGAAAAGGTCCTCGTCCTCCATGATGCTCGAGCCCGCCTTGCCGTTGAAGCAATGGGTCACGACATCGCCCGGGCCGAGGATCTCCAGCACCTCGTCGTAGAGCGCAGGCGGCTCGCCGACATGCACCATCATCGGAATCTTCAGGATCTTTGCGATCTTCTTGCCGAGCTTCACGGGTGTCACGCCCCACGAGCCGGTGATGACATGGCTCGCACGCACTTTCAGGCCGACGATGTGCTCGCTGTTCTGCGCATAGCACTCGACAATGCGGTCGAGATCGATGTCGCGAATATCGCGAAGCTCAGCGACGCGATTGCAGGCGACAAGGCCGATCGAGCCGAGATTGAGGAACGCCTTGATACGCTCTTTCGACGGCTCGATGATGTATTCGCGGAAGCCGTGGAAGTTGGCTTCGCCGGCCGAACCGGCATCAACGAGAGTCGTGACGCCCCGCTCGGCACCGCATTCCGACGGGCGGATCGAGATGTCGGTCCCGCCGTGCCAGATATGGACGTGGAGGTCTACCCAGCCTGGTGAAATCCAGGCGTCTTTCGCATCGATGCGAGAGGCATCCGCAGGGGTTGGAAGCGACGGGCCGATTGCAGAAATCTTTCCATCGGCACCGACAAGGATATCCGTCGTGCCGGATGGCGAAGCGGCACCAAAAGCCATTGGCTTGACGTTGGTGATGAGAAGCGGCTTGCCCGCTGTTTCACCGGTCATTCTAGAGGTCCTTTCGAAGTCTTGGGTCGAGCATGTCCCGCAGACCGTCGCCGACCATTTGCAGCGACAGCACGGAGAGGATGATGGCGAAGCCCGGGAAGTAGGTCATCCAGTCGGCCTGGCCGATATACTGACGGCCGGCTGCGATCATGGTTCCCCAGGTCGGAATTTCGGGGCTGACGCCGAGGCCAAGGAAGGAAAGACCGGCTTCGGCAAGCATGGCGCTGGCAAAAAGGAAAGTCCCTTGTACGATGATCGGCGACAGCAGGTTTCTAAGCACGTGCCGCGTCATGATGTGGAAGGTGGAAATGCCGAGCGCCTGCGCTGCTTCGACATAGGGGAGCTCGCGGATCACCAGGGTCGAGGCGCGAACGATCCGCGCCAGACGCGGCGAGTAGACGATCGACAGCGCAACGATGACAGTGGTGAGCGACGGCCCGAGCGCGGCGACAAGCGCGATCGCCAGAAGAATGTCGGGAAACGACATCATGGCGTCGATCAGCCGGGCAATCGGCGTGTCGAGTTTCTTGAAGAAGCCGGCGAGCAGTCCGAGCGTGACGCCGATCAAGGCGGAGAGCGCAACAACGGCCACCCCGACCAGGAGCGAGAGCCTGCCGGCATAGATCGTCCGCGAGAACACATCACGGCCGAACTCATCGGTGCCGAACCAGAACAGCTCACTTGGCGCCTTGAGCCGGTTGACGATCGAAAGCTTCGAGGGCGAGTAAGGCGCAATCCAGGGGGCCAGCGCCGCCAGAAGCACGAAGATGGTCAGGACGAGGATTCCGGCGGCGACCCTCTTGCGTTTGAGGAGGCGGCGAAGAAATTTGCTGCGCTCGCTGGGTGGGGTTTTCTCGGTTGTGGTTGCGATATCGGCCATCAGTAGCGCACCCTTGGATCGACCAGCAGATAGAGCATGTCGATCGCGAAATTGATGAGGACGTAGAGGCCGGCAATCACCAGCAACGCGCCCTGGATGACGGGATAGTCGCGTCTGAGAACGGCAGAGACGACAAGATTGCCAACGCCAGGCAGGCCAAACACGGTCTCGGTTACCACGGCGCCGGAGATCAGCACGGCTGCGGTGAGCCCGAGAACGGTCAGGATCGGGATCAGTGCATTCTTCAGTGCGTGCTTGAGCACGACCTTGCGTTCGACCAGTCCCTTGGCTCTTGCGGTACGGATATAGTCGTCGCCCAGCACGTCGAGCATCGAGGCGCGGGTAAAGCGCAGGATTAGTGCGGAGGAGACGAGACCGAGTGCGAAGGCCGGCAATGTCAGATGGTACATGCGTTCAAAAAAGGACGCGCCGGGACCGCCATAGCCCGAGACAGGAAAGGCGTTCAGGCGCACGGCAAAAAACTGCATGAGAATGAGGCCGAGCCAGAAGCTCGGGATGCTCGCAGCCAGCATGGCGATGGTGGTCGACAACTGGTCGATAAAGGAGCCGCGCCGATATGCGGCATAGATGCCGATCGGCAGCGCGATGACACTTGCGATCACGAGCGAGAAGATCGTCAGGAAGAAGGTCGGCTCCGCGCGCTCGAGAAGGGCCGACGTGACCGGCATGTTGAGGAAGATCGACTGGCCGAGGTCTCCCTTCAGGAGCTGGCCGATATAGAAGAAGTACTGGACGACGATCGACTGGTCGAGACCCAGCCGGGCGCGCAGGTCGGCAACGTCCTGGGTCGTTGCATCGGGGCCGAGCATGACTGCGGCCGGATCGCCGGGTGTGACGCGCACGATCACGAAGACAATCGTGACGACGAGAAAAATCACAACTATCATGCCGAGGAGGCGCTGGAGGATGTAGCGTATCATGGAAAGCGGCTCCTATGTCCGCTGGAGCGGGATCATGGACGGATACCGGCCTCACGGCCGGCACCCGCCGCGCCTTCGGCCTACTTTTTGATCGACGCGTTCCAGAAGTAAGGCCAGGGCGCGGGATCGACACCCTGAAGCTTTGTCGACATGGCCGAGACGGCATTGAAGTCGCCAATCTTCATGAACGGAACTTCGTCGTACATCGTCTTCTGGACATTGGCCCAGAGCTCAACGCGCTTCTTTGGATCCACTTCTGTCGTGAAGGCATCGAAGACACTTTTGCGCGCCGGTGTATCCCACCAGCCGGGCGAACTCGGGGAGAGGGAGCCGATAAGAGCCGGTTCCGGAAGGAACGGGCTATGGCTGATATAGATGTCCCACAGCCCCTTGTCGGTTCGGCGCTGTGTCAGCGTCGCCCAGTCGACGACCTGCAAGTCGACCGCAAAACCGGCAAGCTTCAGGTATTCGGCCGCGACCTGGGCCATCTTGTAGTGAAACTCGTACTGGCGGCTGGTGAGGATGCGGATCGGCTCCCCATTGTAGCCGGCCTCCTTGGCAGCTTTTGCGGCGCCCTCGGGATCGGCAATATTGTAGTTTCCCTTGACACCGGCATCAGTGCTCCAGGCGAAGTTGCTTGGGTAAATATTGCCGTCGGCCGTGTAGAAGTCGGTGCCGCCGAAGGCTGCGGCCATCATGTCTTCCATGCTGAGTGCCTGGCGGACCGCCTTGCGGATCGCGACGTCTTTCGTGACGCCGGCAGCGGTGTTGAAGACGAAAACCGGATAGCCGAATGGCTTCAGCAGCAGAGGCTGGGTTGCCGTCGACGTCGTCAGCTTGTCAAAGGATTCGACCGGCAGTGAATCGATGTAGTCGTACTGGCCGGAGACAGCCGCCTCGACACGGGTATTCGCATCGGGCACGGGTACGAAGCGGATTTCGTCGAGATACTGGTGGCGGGCGCCGCCGTAACCGTCGCTCTCGCCGGAGCGTGGCTTGTAGTCATTGTAGCGGACGAGCTGAATATACTGGTCAGCCTTGCGCTCCTTCAGCATGTAGGGCCCGGTGCCGATGAATTCGCTCATCGTGTCGGCCTGCTTTTCCGCAGGAATGATGATCGCCGCGGAATTGTTGAAGGCAAGCAGCGAGACCAGCGGCGCGTAAGGCTGCTTCAGTTTGATGGTAACGGTTGACGGGTCGGTCGCGGTGATCGACTCGATGAAGGCCGCAGCCTGTTTGCCACGCGAGGCAAGCTTGGTCCAACGGTTGAGAGAGGCCACGACGTCATCGGATGCCATGTCGCTTCCGTCGTGAAACTTGACACCGGTGCGCAGCTTGATCGTGTAAGTCTTGCCGTCGGCGCTGACCTCGGGAAGCGCCTCTGCCAGGAGCGGCGTCACGGCCCAGCTCTTGTCGAAAGTGTAGAGCGTTTCGAAGATGTGTTGGGTGACAATGCCGACAAGGTCGGCCGTCGATGTCATCGGATCGAGTGTCGGTGGTTCGCCGATCGTCGCGACGTTGATCACGCCGCCTTTTTCCTGCGCCAGCAGAAGCGACGGCGCTGCGATCAGCGCCGTGCTGACGAGGTATGCGAGCTTCAATCTCATATCTAACTCCCGATTTGTTCCACAATTATGTTATATGCGCTTTTATAAAAGAATACATGGCGGGTCAGTCCTGTCAATGCAGGATCGTCTCGTCCTCTGGAAAGCCGGCCACGCCCTTGGCCAAGGGTGCTGCAGAAACTTAGCAACGCCTGAAATTATATAGGGCGGGTCGCCTTATGGTTGCTGGCGCCAGGAGGGCTTTTGCCCCTTACTGTGCCCTCGAGGCAGGCCGCTGTTGGAGGGGAATTTGATGTCAATCGAAGCCCGACATGCATTGATAGCCAAGGCATTCAGCCGCGTCAGGCAGGCCGGATGCCCGCTGGAGACATCCGAGGAATTCGAGGGCTGGCTGGGCCAATGGGCTCGGGCCGACATCGACATCCAAACGCTTCGGAAACGCTACGTCGAATTGCTGCAGACCCGGGATGCTGCCTGGAGAGAGAGGCACGTGCTGGTTGATTGAATGCTTCTGAGGACCTGGAGGAGGGACTTTGATGAGTGATCGGGCGATGGGTTACCTGGTTGCGGCGGAGGTATGCGTCTTGTTCTGGATCGCTGTTGCGATGCTGGCGCTCGGCGCGGCTTAGGTCTGACTGACGGGCCGAGGCCGGTTGAATGGCGGCTCCGGCTGTCTATTCGGCTCTGGCCGCCTGCGTTGCGGCGCGAGCGGAAAGCTTGGAATTTTGCAGGCGCTCGGCAACGACATATTGTGCCGCAAGCCCGGCTGCAAGGGTGGCCGCCTCGAGTAGCAGCGGGAACTGATAGGCCTCCCGAAGAACCTGCAAGGCGATGCAGATCAACGAGCCCCAGGCAAAAACCGCAAGCCCCTGTTTTCCGAGGACGGTGACGGCGCCAAGCCGTTCTTCTGCAGCAATCCGAGCACAGATCGGCAACTGCGAGACGACGTAGGCGAGAGCCAGGATGTGGAGCAGGCGAGGAAGCGGAAGGGTAGCCTTGTCGAAGCCAACGAGGAACGCCGGATGGTTGCCCCAGCTCGTCAACTCGTAGTGCTGGCCCACGATCACGAAAAGCGAGAAGGCGAGGTAGGCAAGCGATGCCGTCATCAGCGTCAGGTTGTATCCGACGAAAGTCTCCTGTTTCTTCAATGCCATGCCCGCGCACAGACCGACGCAGTAAATGAGCTGCCACGAGAATGGATTGAGGAACCACATCCCTTCCGTCGGGAAGTTGGGAAGATTGATATTGAAGTAGCCTGCAGCGCCCCAGATGCTGACAGACACCGCAATCAGCGCCGGACGACTGATCGAGCCGATTGCGAGAAAGATCGGTGTTGCGGCAAGCAGCAAGATATAAAGGGGCAGGATGTTAAAATAGCCGAGCTGGTGGGTCATCGCCACGAAACCGGCTGCGGTTTTCCAGGGCGCTTCCAGGTAGGAGCCGAGGTTGACACGGTCCGACAGCGCGCCGGTCGCAAGAAAATGGTCGCCGGTCACGAGGATTGCGACCGCGAGGCCGGTTGTGGCGAGATGCACACCGTAAAGATGTCGTGCACGGCGCAGAATGCGCCCGGTCGCCACCATAACGTCCCGCCCAAAGGCACTCGAATAGGCGAGCCCGGCTGACATGCCGGACATCAGCACAAAGGCCTCTGCCGCATCGGAAAAGCCGAAGTTCTTCGACGTTAATCCTTCGAGAAAATTGCCAGGCACATGATTGATGAAGATCATGATCAGGGCGATTCCCCGGAAGAAATCGAGACGCCGATCGCGGCCGGCCGATTGAGAGGGAGGATGAGGCATTGCTAAATTGTTCCGACGATTCGTTGCGGATATGACGATGAGGCAACCGTTAAGCAGCCCCATCTGAAGCCCAGATGAACGCATGGTTCATGTTGTTATCCGCCTTGTGCTGACTGATGCCTGTCCGAGATATTGCTATTGTTCAACCCGCGCCTGCGCTGTTAACTGGGTATTCAGCATGTCGCTACGCGGGTGAGGAGGTCGTTGATGCCTCGATGTAAATCTGCGGAGTTGAGTCTTTCAGGCAATCTACGAGGCCAAGGAACATGAGCCTACCTTTTCATGAGACAGCGCTGGGGCGCGAGTTCGATCTTTTCGCTAATGAACTGGCGACGCTGCCACGGTCACCTGATGTCACAGCGCTGGAACTGCGTTTTGCGCTGTTGCGGGAAGCTGTCGCCATGCAGTTGGCAAAGCCTGGCCGGTTCACCTACACCTTGCCGACGTCGTTGTTTGATGCCTGACTTTGCATTCTTTCACGGCACGCCATGGGCGCATCGCCTCGATTTCCACGTGCATCATCGGACGACCCGGGAGAGGATAAACTGAGGCATGAGAACCGAGTTGCCCGAACCGACCGGCCTTGCGATCGATCCTGAATTTTTCAAACTGCTCATGGGCAGCTTTCTCCGGCTGGTTGGAAGGCCGCTTCTGGAAATGGGCAATGGACAAAGCTTTGGGCCCGACTCGCTATACCGGAGTACGTCGACCGTCATCCTTGCCCATGATACCGCGCCTGATCCACGATTTATCTACGCCAACATCGCCGCACAGCAGCGGTTCGAATATGCGTGGGACGAATTCATCGGGATGCCCTCGCGATTGTCTGCGGAAGCGCCGGACCGGGCGGAGCGCCAGTCGCTTCTCGAGGCCGTCGAGCATCAGGGGTTCATCGCTGACTACCGGGGTATTCGGGTCAAGAAATCAGGAAAACGCTTCTGGATGGAGCATGGTGTGGTCTGGCAACTCATCGATGAGGCGGGCGATAGACATGGTCAGGCAGCAGCGTTTTCGAGCTGGACCGACCTGTAGGTGGGTGGGAGATTCACGACGGGCGTTCGGGAGCGCCGAACGGATAGCGGCCCTTGCTCACCGGGTGCATCGGCCCGTTCGTTTCCGATGATGCCGGGCATGTCCCTCGCACGACGTGATCTTGATAAGGGGATTGTACCGACGTTCCTGCTCGAGGCTCATCCAAAGCTCGGCATCGGCCAGTTTCCGATCTCGCGCCCTTTGGTCGGCTCAAAGTTTTCTCAGTCATTGTACCTTCCGATCGGACGTTCGAAGCGCGCACTGCGACGACCGAGTCCGACCAGATCATGACTGACTGTCCGCCATCCCGCCGATTGGCCCAGCTTGCAGCATTGAGCATCGCGAGCAAGTAAGCAGACAGCCTACCGCCGGACAATCACGCGGGTGCCCGGCTGGACCATGTCGTAGAGCTCCTCGACATCTTCACGGTACATACGAAAGCAGCCGCTCGAGGCGTTCGTGCCGATGGACCGCGGATCGTTGGTACCATGAATGCGAAGCAGGCCGTCGGCGAGATAGATAGCCCGCGTGCCAAGCGGATTGGACGGACCAGGCTGAACGACCGCAGGAAGTCTCGGATTCTTGCGCCGCATGTCCGGCGTCGGTCGCCACACGGGGTGCTTGGTCTTCGATGTCACCCGCGTCGTGCCAAACCATTGCTTGCCTTGGCGGCCGACGGCGATCGGATAGACCAGCTGTTTGCCTCTCGGGGTGGTGTAGACAAGCGTATGCTCGCGAGTTGCGATCTCGATCGTGCCGGTTGCCCTCCTCGTCTGGGTTCGACGCTCGGGCAGCGGCTCTCCATAGTAGGGAGGTGGCATGTAAGGGTTGTAGTACCCGTCATCGCCGTAGATGTCGTAGTCGTCATATGGCCCGTAGATCTGGGCACTCGACTGGCACACAGACAGCAAAAAAGCTGCCGCAACAAGAATCAGAAACTTCATTTTTGCTATCCGCCCGTTTAAGTACAAGTTAGCCGGGAATTCTGTGGCGGCATTGAGGCATCCGACCCCCCGGGATTCAGTGTGATCCAGAGGAGGAAAGCTGAAATCCCGGGATTGCCGGCCGATAGCTGGGACATACTTCAAAAATTCGACGCGGATCCCGGTCGATCCGTGTTCTCGCCATTTCGAGACGACGGGCGCAGATGGTTGATACTGATTACGCCGCGGTAAGACTGTCCGGCTGCTCGCACTCAGGTAGTTTTGTGGCGAAGATGCAACTATCAGTCCCGGCGCACTGCGGCCGACCACGTCGATATTTGAGGAACACTCAGAATAACGTCGTCGCGTGCGAATGCGGACAGTCTGTCTGGGACCTGTCACTGGACGTGTGCTTTGCGCTTAACACCTCGTTATCCGACCTATGGCATGGGCTGGCGGCGAGCGTGGTTTGAGGTCGTCATTCGTCTTCTTTTGGCTCAGTCTGAGAGGCGAAAGAGGCAGAAAACGACACGGGGTTGCAGTCGATTGCTGCGAGATGTCCCGAAGCCAGAAGGAGCACAGGTGTCCAAAAGCAACCTCCCCATCAGGCGACGGGTGATCCCTGGCCTCCTGTCGATGCTACGCGGCGGCGCTCTCGGAATCGGCGTGACCAGCTGCCTCGTTAACATCCTGGGGCTTACGGGCTCGCTTTTCATGTTGCAGGTCTACGATCGGGTCATTCCCAGCCGGAGCCTGCCGACCCTGATTGGACTGATCGCAATCGTTGTCACGCTGTTCGCCTTCCAGTGGCTGCTTGACCTCACACGCTCGCTTTTGCTCGGGCAGGTCGGGCGAACCGTCGACGAGCGCTTTGCCGGCCGAGCCTTTTCCGAGGTCGCGCTCGCCGCATCGAGAAAGCAGACTCAAGATGCGGGAGTCCAGTCGATCCGCGATATCGATACTGTGCGCGGTTTTTTGTCCGGCTCCGGCCCAGGAGCTCTTTTCGATCTCCCGTGGATGCCGTTCTATCTTGCCTTGTGTTTTCTCTTCCACCCCTGGATTGGTGTGACCGCAGCGACAGGCGCCCTTGTTCTGGCGGGCCTCGCGTGCATGGCCGAACTCAAATCCAGGAAACCGATCGCTGAGACGGCTACCCTCCTTGCCGAGCGGATGGATTTTGCCGACGCCGTCAGGCGTAATTCGGAAGCGGTGGTCGCCATGGGTTTTGCAGCCAGGCTTTCGACACGGTGGGCCGGCCTCAATCAGCGTCACCTTGACAGTCACCTGCAAAGTTCGACCCTCATCAATACGCTTTCGACGCTCTCGCGATCGGCGCGGATGTTTCTTCAGTCAGCGGTGCTTGCGGTCGGTGCGGTCCTGGTCATTCGCCAGGAAGCGACGGGAGGTATCATGATCGCGAGCTCCATTCTCGTCAGTCGAGCACTTGCACCGATCGAACTTGCCATTGCGCATTGGCGAGGATTTGCCGCCGCGCGACACGCCTGGTCACGCTTGAACCAGGAGGCACCCGACGCCGACGACGCCGGACATGACGTCGAGCTGCCTGCGCCCAAGGGCTCGCTGACGGTCACCAATCTCCATCTCGGTGCACCGGGGTCAAAGACCCCGATCATTCGCGGCCTGTCGTTCGATGTGCATGCCGGCGAAGCGATCGGCATTGTCGGCCCGAGCGCGTCGGGAAAGTCATCACTGGCACGGGGGATCGTCGGTCTGTGGCCAGCCTTTGCCGGCGACGTCAGGCTCGACAAGGCCTCGCTTGGGCAATGGTCGCGAGCGGCACTTGGTCGACATATCGGCTACCTGCCGCAGGATGTCGCCTTGTTCGATGGGACGATCGCCGAAAACATCGCACGGTTCGACCCAGACGCTCCTTCCGATCTGATCATTGCCGCCGCGCGAGCAGCTGGTGTCTACGACATGATCGTCGGGTTGCCATTGGGATTCGACACGCAGATTGGCAAAAGGGGTGCTGTCCTGTCTGCAGGACAACGGCAGCGCATTGGTTTGGCAAGAGCACTTTATGCCGATCCGTTCCTGGTTGTCCTCGATGAACCGAACTCGAATCTCGATGCGGAAGGCGAAGTTGCGCTTTCCCAGGCAATCGAGAACGTGCGCTCGCGCAAGGGTGTCGTGCTGGTCATCGCCCACCGGAAAAATGCGCTTGCCGGGGTCGACAAGGTGCTCGTTCTCGAAGGTGGACGCGCAAAGGCCTTCGGCCCGCCGCATGCGGTCCTCAACACGGCGCCAAAGTCGACGGCCGTTTCAGGTTCCTTCGTAAGGCTCTTGCGTGCGGGTGGGGAGCTGTCATCATGATCAGGCTGTCTGCGACATCACCGGAAAAAGCAATTCGCCGTCTCACAGTGCTTTCTCTGACAACAGCCATCGTTCTCGTCGGTGCGCTTGGCGGCCTGGCGTCCGCAATTCGTATCAATGGTGCGGTGATTGCACGAGGAACGCTTGTCGTCGAAAGCTACGTCAAGCCGGTTCAACATCAGAAGGGCGGGACGGTCAGGCAGGTCTTCGTGCGCAACGGCGATCGCGTTGTCGCGGGACAGGTCGTCCTTCACCTCGACGATACGCAGACGAGAGCAAGCCTTGCGATCGTGTCGAGACGGTTAAAAGAGCTGGCAGCGCGATCGGCGCGCCTAGCAGCGGAGCGGGACGGCGTCGATGCAATCGCCTTTCCGGCAGCCCTTGGCGATGAAAACCCGGGCGAGGCTGCCGCACTGGAAAGGGGTGAGCAGAGGCTGTTCGATGACCGCCGCGCCTCCCTGCGGGGACGTATGGCGCAATTGCGGGAAAGGGTCAGCCAACTGAACCAGCAGGCCGAAGGATTGATCGCGCAGCAGGACGGCAAGCGCCGGGCAATCACCATTATCGAGAAGGAACTCGCCAGCCTGGAACCGCTTCTCAGGCAGGGCGTCATTCCCGCAACGCGAGTGTACGCCCTGCAGCGGGATGCAGCCGACCTCACCGGCGAACTTGGCAGCCTCATCGCGTCGAGTGCAGAAGTGAAAGGGAAGGTCGCGGAAACGGAGCTGCAGATCATTCAGGTGGGTGATGACCAAAGGAGCGAAGTCTCCGAGCAACTGAGGCAAGCGGAAAGTGACAGCAGCGAATTCGCAGAACGGCGTGTTGCAATAGAGGACGAACTTGATCACGTCGATATTAAGGCGCCGCAGGACGGCATCGTCCATCAACTGGCCGTTCACGCGCCGGGCGCCGTGGTTGGGCCTGCGGAAAAGATCATGCAGATCGTGCCCGATCACGACGTGCTGACGCCGGAGCTTCGACTGTCGCCGCAGGATATCGATCAGGTGGCCGTCGGCAAGGAGGTGATCCTCCGGTTCTCTGCCTTCAGCTCGAGGACGACCCCCGAACTGCGGGGGCGGGTTGCGTCCATTGCCGCCGATCTGACGACGGACGCTCATTCGGGTCAACCCTACTATACCTTGCGTGTCGCTGTTGCCGTGACCGAATGGAAGAGGCTCGGGGAGCTGTCACCTGTTGCCGGAATGCCGGTTGAAGCCTTCATCGAGACCGGCGATCGCACGGCATTGGCCTATCTTGCAAAACCGTTAACGGACCAGTTGGCGCGCGCATTTCGGGAGGAGTAGGCAACCGTTCTGGGAGGAGGAACCCAATGAGGCATGTCTTAATCCGAAGGAGTTGATAATGGCAAAGTCAGTACAGAACGCAGTCGGACAAACGCTCTATTACAGTGGTCCGTCGACAGCATGGTTTTCGGCGACCGGCTCGGGTCCGGTGTTGGACGGCACGGCGGGAAACGACTCCATATGGGGCGACAGTTCGGTCAATGTCACAATGCAGGGCGGGACCGGCGACGATATCTATTACCTCTATTCCGGCATCAACCGGGCGGTTGAGGCTCCCGGCGCAGGTGTCGACACGATCAACACATGGATGAGCTATACGCTGCCCGTCAACTTCGAAAACCTGACGGTGACCGGCAACGGACGCTACGCGTTCGGCAACGCAACGGATAACATCATTTCCGGTGCGTCGGGAAGCCAGACGATCGACGGGGGGGCCGGCAACGACGTCCTAATCGGGGGAGGCGGGGCTGATGCCTTCCTCTTTACCCGTGGCCACGGCAGTGATCTGATCGTCGACTTCAGCAGCGACGACACCGTTAGGCTCAATGGCTACGGCCTTTCGTCGTTTGATCAGGTTCTGGCGCACACCACCCAGGAGGGTGCCAACCTGCGGCTGGATCTCGGCGGTGGCGAGAGCCTTGTCTTCGCCAACACCCAGGTTGCGGACCTCAAGGCGAGCCAGTTCCAGCTGACGCTTGACCGTTCCCATCTGGCGCTGAGCTTCGACGACGAGTTCAACAGCCTGTCGCTGCGCAGCGGCGGCCAGGGGACGTGGGATGCCAAATTCTGGTGGGCGCCGGAAAGCGGCAGCACGTTGACGGGCAACGGGGAGCTGCAGTGGTACATCAATCCGTCTTACGCGCCAACCGCCGCGGCAAATCCCTTCTCGATCCACAATGGCATCCTGACGATTTCGGCGGAGCCGGCATCGCAGGCGCTCCAGTCACAGATTAATGGCTACGACTATACGTCGGGCCTCCTGAATACCCACTCATCCTTTGCCCAGACCTACGGCTATTTCGAAATCAGGGCCGACATGCCAACGGAGCAGGGTGTCTGGCCTGCCTTCTGGCTTCTGCCGGAGGACGGGTCGTGGCCGCCTGAACTCGACGTGGTCGAGATGCGCGGACAGGAACCGAACGTCATCAACGCAACCGTCCACAGCGAACACGGCGGCGCACATACGATGACGTCCTTCCCGGTCAAGGTGCCCAGCACGGACGGGTTTCACACTTACGGCGTCCTGTGGGACGAGGATCATGTCACTTGGTATTTCGATGATGTCGCCGTCGCGCAGACCGACACGCCAGAGGATATGCATGACCCGATGTACATGCTGGTCAACCTTGCGGTCGGGGGGGCGGCGGGAACGCCAAAGGATGGTCTGGTACACGGCTCGGATATGCAGATCGACTATATCAGGGCTTACGCTCTGTCCGACAGTCCGGTGCATGTCGCGGCCAGCACCAGTGACTGGCATGTCTGAGCGGTAGTGAAGTCGCGGGCGTTCGACGTCCCGCGGCGTCACCCTCGCCGGGCGGTCCTTGCAGTATCGAAAGCAGTTCCATTCACGGCGAGTTAATCGACGGCAGGAAGAACTCCACGTCCTTGCGAAGGCGGTCCTCCAGTCGCTCGATACGGTCGTGCCAAAACCTCTCCGCTTCGGGTGGGTCGGGCTCCCAGACGCGAACGGTCTGGTGATCGTCGTCAATCTTCACCCTTCTTTTTCCGCCGAGTCGGAGATATTCCTCAGCGAGCATGCGGCCTTCGGTGCTTTCCATTGTTGGATCACATCCTTTCAGCTCCTGCGACAGAAATATCGTAAACACATAAACGCGCGGTCCCGGCCATCGTTCCGAAAAAGATTGAGCTATCCAAAAGGAACGTTGGTATCACGGAAGGGAAATGTCTTTCCAGTCGCAGGGCCCAGTCCGTTCGATTGCTGCGGTCAGTTCTTTTCCGACGGCCTTGAGAGGGCCTGGCAGGATTCACGTACCGTCAGACGGCCGGCAGATCCAGAATAAGCTCGCTGCATGTTCGCCAATAGCCTGCATAGGTTGGGGAATGGCTGTCAGGTTCGGCTGGAAGACGTTGGCCCAGTGAAGATCGTCAAAGCTCGATACCGAGATGTCGTCAGGGCAGGTAGCCCCATGTCGCGGATCGCCTTCAGCACGCCAATCACCATCAGGTTGTTTGCCGAAAAGATCCCACTCCGCAAAATCTGGCAGCACAAGGAGCTGCATGGCGGTATTACAAGCGCGTCGCGATAGCCCGAAAGCCTGCTGCGACCGGTCGACGTGTCCAGTGAACCCGAGATTTAGCCAATGCGTCGATGGCCGACGCTGATAAGATAGTCGATGCCTAGGCATCCCGTTCACGGAAATTGCCGATGCGCACCAACTCGTCCTCATAGGAGAATTTTGCGTTTTCCCATCGTCCCAGGTGTCTCTGCCTGAAATGGCGGACAAAGCTTGCAAACTACGGTCGGATCAGTCGCAGAAGCTTTTGAAACCTGCGGGCGATCCCGATTGGCCGCGGTGTTTCGTCAGAATCGGTGGGAGGCTGGTCGTGAAAAGACGGCTCCCCGATCTCCTCCGGCCGTGCGGTTCGGCCTTGATCGATTGTTCCTGGTCATCGGTCGTCGCAACGCGGAGGCCCTCCCTGGCCTTTGCCGCATCGATCAATGCACGCTTCTGGCCGCCCCACAGCCTGACGTGATGGGCGATGACATCATTCGGCTTCACCTCAAATGCCGATGGCGTGTCTTGAAGCATATCGAGGAAGGCCCGTTCTGCTGCCTCGGTTTCGCTGGCCGCGAGGACGAGCCGTGTTTGCGTTACGAGATAGTAGGGCACACTGAACGTTCTCGCTGATTTGAAAGGGGGATCGACGTCCACTGAAGGACAACTAAGGATAATGAGCTCGCTACAGTTTGTGGTACGTCATGTAAACTCGATTCTACCGTTGTCCGGTTGTTCCCGATGAATACGAGGAAGCTTGTTCAAGCCAACCATATTTCGATCCATCATCCTATTGGAGTTCTGTCTCGAACGCGCCAAGCAGTCCGACTGTCATGCCATTGCGCTCGGCCCGCTGTTCATCGGACGCGCCAGGGCCACTGCTCCCATTTGATTAGCGAAAAGGCCGTGACGGTGGTACGGTATCGGATGGGTCGAACCAGGGGCAAGTCACACGTCGCGTGTGGGCTGCGACTGAAGCACTGCCTCCGGCCTGCCTGAGAGGTGCCAGAGGAAGGGAGGCTTTTCTGCCTGTCCGAACTCGTGCGAACATTTTGGCTGCGATCGCTTGAGGTCTATCGCTGGCTCCGTGTGCGAGGTCCCTTTTACCTGGGTCCACAGTGAAACATCCCGGCACGCGCTCGATGAGCAACAAGTTCGTTTGGGACGGAGCCGGTGTGCTAGTGCGCACGTTTTCAGGCTCAAAAAAGCATTATTGAAAATTCCCTCTAAAATTCAGGGAGATGTAAGAATTCTCTCTTTTTTTGAAAAGCCCTCTTGATCTGAAAAAGGGGTAGGATCTATAAGCCCACTCACTGAACGAGGGCGGCGGCGCTGCTGGCGACGAAGTCCTTCGCTCTAGAGATTTCTTTGAGATTGGC
>NZ_JACHZA010000007.1:0-234178 GCF_014193305.1 Rhizobium sp. BK181 | reverse complement strand
AGATTTACCCATGTGATTCACCTCCAACCGCAGTGAATCACACCGATACCCTCGTGAAAACCCCACTCGATTCTCAATTCAAGTGCGATGCTCTAACCTCGGGACCTGGCAGCCTGGGTTGCCTTTATCCGCAACGTTTGTGAGACTGCCGCAAGCGCGAAAGCTCAGATGCTACCACATTGTCTTGGCTGCGCGCTCCGGCCACTCGCGATCATAGGTTTCGTAGTCGAAATCCCCTGTTGCCGCTTTCAGCATCATCCCGGGTGTCGGCAGGCTCTTCGGGTCAACGAATGTTTCCGGGTTCCATATCTCGGAACGGATCAGCGCCCGAGCGCATTGGAAATAGACCTCATTAATCGTGATGACGATCACCGTCCGCGGATGCTTTCCGTCCATCTCGAAGCTGGTCAGAACCGCTTCGTCATTCGTCACGACGCCCCGCCCGTTGATGCGCATCGTGGTGTTCGAGCCAGGAACGAGGAACATCAGCGCCAGGCGCGGGTCGCGCACGATATTGGAGAGCGAGTCGACGCGGTTGTTGCCACGCCAGTCCGGCATATGCAGCGTCCTGTCGTCCACAATGCGCACGACGCCGCCGATGTCACCGCGCGGCGAACAGTCTAGTCCTTCGGGTCCCACCGTCGCCAGCGCCACGAAGGGTGATGCTTCGATCATCTCTCGGTAGAGAGGCGTCAGATAGTCCGTCACCTTGGCCACGGATGCCTGCGTCAGCCCGCCAGCGTAGATCGCTGCGAGTTCCTCTACCGTTTCAATGATTTTCATGATTGTCCTGCCATGTTGTCGAGGGCGGCTTTTAGCTGCCTCACGTAACGTTACAATGACATACGCCGTGCCGGAAGCTCGAAAAGAGGAATGATCTCAGCATCTTTGTCGACGGCTCCCTCGCCAAGGAAACCAGTGATCGCGTCGAATACCGGCCGCGCCGCGACGATCCGACGATGCCCGAAGCCATTCGCCCAATAGAGCCGCACAGCGTCGCCTGCCGCCGCATAGCGCCGAGCATGGATGTGGCTTACTTCCTTGTCATCCTCGGCATGCACGATCAGTACCGGACGTCGGATCGCGCCTGCCGCCTTGCTTGCATCGAATTCCTCCAGCCTCCGGCCGGTGACACGCCGTACCTCATTCTCCAGCACATCCTGCGCTTTCCGCCGGAGCCCGATCATCTTGCCGAAGTCCTTGAACAGCCAGTGCATCTCGCTCGGCGAGCCGATCAACGTCAGCTTCTCCGGCACGACGGCAGGCACGCCCGGCAGCATGCCGGACGCGGCCACCATCAGAGCGGCTCCACCGAAGGAATGGCCGATCGCCGCGTCGAAGGCGCCGAACCGTCGCTCTGCAGCCTCAATGGCCTTCACCGCCATTCCCATGTGCAGAACCCGCCCGGCCGCGCGTCCATGACCTGGAAAATCGACCGCAATCACCTCTGCGCCCGAGGCAGCCAGCGTCTCCAAAAGATCAGCCATGTAGGCGCTGCTCGATCCCCAGCCGTGCGTCACGAGATAGCGAGGGCGGCGTCCCAGAGCGCCACCATTCAACCGATAGGCATGGGCTTTTCCGCCGCCGGCAAGGCGGAGCGTGAACCGCTCAGCTCCGGCAAGCTTCGAGGCGCCGGCGGCATGTGCCGCTCTTGCCTTGTCACCCTTCGGCTTTGCCGAGGGCGTCATGCAGAAGAGGCGGAATGCCGCCTTCCCGGCGATGCGCGGCGAAACCGACTGCAACAGGGAGAATCCGAGGCGGGTGACCTTCAGCGCAAAGTTTGTCATAGTGGGAATCCAACAATGTTCAACACTGAACAATAAAGTACAACGATGAACAAAAATCAATCCCTGCCCTGGGATCATCCGCGTTTTCGCAGCTGGATCGCCGTCGCCCGCGCCTGCCAGCTGATGCAGCAGTCGCTCGGTCGCTCGCTCGCCGAACTGGATATCAAGACTCCGCATCTCGACATTCTGATCAATCTCTACCGCTTTGAAGGCATTTCGCAGCAGGAGCTTGCCCGCAAGCTGTTGGTCGGTCGCTCGAACATGAGCATGCTGCTTCCGCAGATGGAAAAGCGCGGATTGATCGAACGGCGCGGCGATGAGAAGGACAAGCGCGTGCTGCGTCTCTTCCTGACGCCGGAAGGTCGGGACGTCACCGAGAAGGCCATGGTCATCCAGACCGATCTCATCGAGCGTGTGCTTTCACCCGAGCCGATCGAGCAATGCATGGCGATGGCAGGCTCGATGGAGCGGATCATCCGCGTGTTGCAGCGCGACCTTGTCGACGAAGACTGACCTCGAGCCTTTCAGGGTTAAATTGAAGCGTTCTTTTGGCTGAAACGGTCCGCCCGATCGACCGGCCATTCGAATCGTTTGAGCCAACAGAACGCTTCAAAGGCTCTAGTGAACCGTGTGACCGACGGTCTGCCCGGCAAGCGATCGATACTCCCACGCAGCCACGATGATCAGCACCAGGGTCGCGAGAATGCCGGCGAGATAAACCTCGATGAACGGCGCGATGAACGCAAGCAGGATCAGGAGCACCAAGCCTGCCAGATGCGAGAGTGGCATGCGTCCGCTGGTCGCTCCCTTGAACCACAGATTGCCGGCCAGAAACAGCCCTGAGCCGCCGAGCACCGATGCCATGACGCCGAGGTTGCCGGACTCGTGCGGATGCGAGAACATGAACTCGACCGCAACGGCGTGGACAATAATGCCCGCCAAGATCGGAATGTGGGCGTAGGTAAAGGCTTGGCGCGCCAAGCTTCCCGGCGTTTCTTCGTGCTCGATCCGATGCGCCGCCCGCTCGTGGCCAAAACGGAAATAGAGCCACCACATCGCCACCGTGCCGATGAAGCCGGTGACGAAGACAACCGCCGTCAGTGTTGAGAACGGCATTTCCGAGAATGTCCGCCCCGAAACCAGCACCGCCTCACCGAGGCAGATGATGACAAATAGCGCGCAACGCTCGGCCATATGTGCGCCGGACACGTCCCACTCAGTCGCATTCGACTTGCCAAGCCCCGGCACTGCGAAGCCGCTCGCCGGCCCGGCATACTCGATGGCAAGCGCAATCACCCACGCGATCAACCGCGCCTCATGTTCAAGGAAGCCGCCGACGATCCAGAAGACACCGGAAACGATGAACCAGGTGCTGATACGCAAGAAGTTGCGGCAATTGGCAGCGCTCTGATCCTTAAAGGCATATGTCGTGAACAGCGATCGGCCGACCTGCATAAAAACGTAAGCGCCTGCGAACAGCAGTCCCTTGTCAGTGAAGGCTTCCGGAATGGACGCGGACAGAACGAGGCCTAGCAGCATCAAAACCACAAGCATAATCCGCACGGGCATCTTGTCGGGATCGAGCCAGTTCGTAGCCCAGGCAGTGAATATCCAAACCCACCAGACTGCGAAGGTCATCAACCCAGCTTCGGCGGCGCCGAGTGGCGTATAATGTGCTGCAAGCGCATGCGAGAGCTGCGAGATCGAGAAAACGAAGACCAGATCAAAAAACAGTTCGAGAAAGGTGACCCTGCTGCTGCCCTTGTTCCGCAGCCAGTTTCGTTTGCTCGTTCCCGTCATGCAGTCCCCCTTCTAGCTGTTGTCGTTCAGCGCGGCTTCTCGGACGTGTCGCGATCCATGCCCTTCTCCCGCAACTCTTCTTCATAGGCGGCGAATAGCTCTTCGCCATGCTCGCCGAGTTCGCGCAGATAGGTCCACGTATAAATGCCCGTATCATGCATGTCGTCGAAGCCGATGCGCACGGCGTAGTTGCCGGTCGGTGTCAGCGAGATGATCGCGACATTGCGCTTGCCGGGAACCGTCACCTTCTGTCCGGGCCCGTGACCCTGCACTTCCGCCGACGGCGAAAGCACGCGCAGCATCTCCGCGGAAAGATCGAAGCTTCTCTCATCGTTAAACGTGACGACGAGGTGCTGCCGGTCTTTTGAAACTCTGAGTTCGGTCGGCCAGATATCGCTCATGATCCCACTCCCCTTCAAAAATGACGAGTAGGCAATGGCGCTTGGCGAGGCAAGCGTAATTTGCCGCTCCCGACAGCGTTTCCCTTGACGTGGCAATAGCCTATACGCACATTAGTAGCATTGCGGAGGCATTCGTGAACAGCAACGTCGGAACGACAGGCAGCGCATCGCCACTGGTTGCAGAGGCGAAACCAATGATCGACCCCTTCCAGCGGGCCGTGACCTATTTGCGCGTATCCGTCACCGACCGCTGCGATTTCCGCTGCACCTACTGCATGGCCGAACACATGACCTTCCTGCCGAAGCAGGAGCTGTTGACGCTCGAAGAATTGCACCGGCTCTGTTCGGCCTTCATCGCAAAGGGCGTGCGCAAGTTGAGGCTCACTGGCGGCGAGCCACTGGTGCGCAAGAATATCATGTATCTGGTGCGCGAGCTCGGCAAGCAAATCGGCTCTGGTCTCGACGAGCTGACGCTGACCACCAACGGTTCGCAGCTTTCCCGCTTCGCCGATGAGCTCTACGCGTCGGGCGTTCGCCGCATCAATGTCTCGCTCGATACGCTCGATCCCGACAAGTTCCGTCAGATCACGCGCTGGGGCGATTTCCACAAGGTGATGGAGGGCGTCGAGGCGGCCCAGAAGGCCGGTCTCAAGGTCAAGCTGAATGCGGTGGCGCTGAAGGATTTTAACGACAGCGAAATGCCCGAGATGATCCGCTTCGCGCATGGCCGCGGCATGGATCTGACCGTCATCGAGACCATGCCGATGGGCGAGATTGAGGAAGACCGGACGGACCGCTACCTGCCGCTGTCGAAGCTCAGGGCCGATCTCGAACAACAGTTCACGCTCTCCGACATTGGCTACCGCACCGGTGGCCCTGCGCGCTATGTCGAAGTGAAGGAAACTGGCGGCCGACTCGGCTTCATAACGCCGATGACCCATAATTTCTGCGAGAGCTGTAACCGCGTGCGGCTGACCTGCACCGGGACGCTCTACATGTGCCTCGGCCAGAACGATGCAGCCGACCTGCGCGCCGCCGTCCGCGCCACCCCGGACGATGGTCTGCTCTATGCGGCGATCGACGAGGCGATCTCGCGCAAGCCGAAGGGCCACGACTTCATCATCGACCGCACCCATAACCGCCCGGCCGTTGCCCGCCACATGAGCGTCACCGGCGGGTGACGCCCACTGAATTCAAGCAGATCAGGTCCGGTTGATCGAGACCCCGCCATCTGCCAGCATCGACGTGCCGGTCACGAAGCTTGACATATCCGATCCCAGGAAAAGTGCTGCCTTGGCGATTTCCTCCGGCTGCGCCAGGCGCTTCAACGCGTGCAGGCCATGGATGAAGGCGACCAGCTGCATATCCGGGTTTTCGAAGTTCGCCGGGTTCAGCGCGGTGTCGGTGCCACGTGGCAACAGCGCATTGACGCGGATGTTTTTTGGACCGAGTTCGGCGGCAAGCACCTGCACCAGCCCGGTCAGTCCGGCCTTGCTCGCCGCGTAGGCGCCCATCCCTGGCATCCCCGCTGTATGGCCGACGAAGGTCGAGGTGTAGACGATCGATCCACCGCCGCGCTCAATCATCGCCGGCACCTGGTATTTCGCCGCGAGAAACGCACTCGTCAGGTTGAGCGCCAGCATTTCGTTCCAGCCAGCCAGCGACAGGTCTGCCACCGGCGCTGATTCGCCGGTGCCGCCGGCATTGTTGAAGGCGACGTCGAGACCGCCGAAGCGCTCGACCGCCACCTCGACCAGCCGCCGGTTCAAAGCTTCCTCGCGCACGTCACCGGCAACGGCTACGGCCTCGCCACCCGCACGCTCGATCTCTTCGACCAGCATGCCGAGTTCGGCCTCGCGTCGGGCCGCAACGACGAGCCGTGCGCCTTCGGCTGCAAAGAGTTTGGCTGCTGCCCGGCCGATGCCTGAGCTCGCCCCGGTTATGATCGCAACCTTGCCATCCAGATATCTCATGTCGGAACCTCCGCTTGTTGTTTGCGGTATTCCAAATCTCAGACATCGGGGCGCGCAGCCACCCGTTTCCTGCCCACGCCTGCCCGCACCGCTTGTGTCATTGTGCACTGCGCAATCGAATTATCGCGACTGTGGCTTTCGATCGATTCCCTTGGCGACAGGCACCTTCTAAAAGGACGTGTACGAGAATCGGAATATCGACATGCCGCGGTCCCGCAATACCCAGGGCGCCATCTACATGAGTTCGGCCATGGCCGGATTTTCCTGCAGCGACGCACTTTCCAAGTCAGTTATCGCCTCGATGAATGCCGGCCAGATCATGTGTCTGCGCGGCCTGTTCACGAGCATTTTCGTCTACCTCATTGCCCGTCACATGGGAGCGCTGCGTCCGTGGCGCATCATCCTGAAACCGATGATCATCATCCGCGTCATCTGCGAGATACTGGCAGCGGTGACTTACATTACCGCTCTTGGAATGATGCCGATCGCAAACGCGTCCGCCATCCTGCAATCGCTTCCGCTGGTTGTTACTTTCGGTGCGGCGCTGTTCTTCCGCGAGCCTGTCGGTTGGCGTCGGTGGTCGGCCATCCTCGTAGGCCTGGTGGGCGTGCTGATCATCATCCGGCCCGGACCGGAAGGCTTCACGGCCGCCGCCCTCCTCTGCGTCGGCAGCGTCCTTACCACAGCCGGCCGCGACCTCGCCACCCGCGGTATTGGGCGCGAGATCCCTTCGCTGATGATCACAGTGGTAACGGCCGTGTCCGTGACGGTCGTCGGCGCCTTGCTGACGCCGCTGCTTGGCGTTTGGGAGCCAGTCAGCATGACATCGCTGTCCCATCTGCTGCTCGCCGCCATTCTGGTGCTGATCGGCTACCAGTCGGTGATCATGGCGATGCGAACGGGGGAAATCTCCTTCGTGGCGCCATTCCGCTACACCAGCCTGATCTTCTCGACATTGCTGGGCTTCGTCTTCTTCGCGGAGTTTCCCGATCTCTGGACGCTGATGGGTGCTGCAGTGGTCATAGCGTCCGGCCTCTACACGTTCTATCGTGAAGCCAAGCGCCATGTGCCGCCAGTCGCCCAGGAATCCGAGCCGAGAACACCCGTCTGAGGCAATCATGAACGATTTTGCAATAGATAGATCCAATATACCGGGTGTGGTCCTGGCGGGGGGACGCTCTTCCCGCATGGGCCGAGACAAAGCCTCCGTGCGCCTCAGCGGCCGCAGCCTGCTCGAGCGCGTCATCGAACAGCTTGAGCCCCAAGTGAGCACCCTTGCGGTCAATGCCGATGCGACGCCGGAAAACTGCCGGCATTTGTTCATTCCTGATATAATTCCCGGCAAAGCGGGACCGATGGCTGGCATTCACGCGGCGATGGCCTACGGCGCAACGGTGAGGGGGGTGACGCACGTGATGACGGTTTCTGTCGACAGCCCGTTCTTTCCCAACGACCTCGTCGATTGGCTTGCAGGCGCCATCGACGCGCCGTTGAAGATTGCTATTGCCGCCTCTGAAGGCCGCAGTCATCCGGTGTTCGGCTTATGGCCCGTTAAACTTGCCGATGATCTCGAAACCTGGATTGCCACCGATGAAAAACGCCGTGTTCGGGACTTCCTCTTACGGCATGACGTAAGGGAAGTTGACTTCCCGCTGCGTCCGACACGGGCGAGCCTCCTCGATCCGTTCTTCAACGTCAACACGCCCGACGATCTCAAAGAGGCGGAACGCTGGCTCAAGGTGCTTGTCTGATGGACAAGCCGAAGGTTTTTGGCATCGCCGGCTGGAAGAACTCGGGCAAGACGGGCTTGGCCGTTCGCCTCGTCGAGGAATTCACCAGTCGTGGCTACAGCATTTCCACGATCAAGCACGCCCATCATGACTTCGACATCGACAAGGTCGGCGCCGACAGCTACCGCCATCGACAGGCCGGCGCGCACGAAGTCACCATCGTTTCCGGGACGCGCTATGCCATCATGCACGAGTTGCGCGGCGCCCCGGAGCCGACATTCGAAGAAATCCTTGGCCGCATCGCACCCTGTGACCTCGTCTTGATCGAGGGCTATAAGCGCGAGCCGATTCCAAAGATCGAAGCCCGCCGTTTGGACTCCGCCAACCAGGAACCTCTCGCGCCGACGGATCCCTTCATCGTTGCCATTGCGACCGATCACCCGATCGCAGAAGGCTTTCTGCCAGTCTTCAATCTTGACGACACCAGGGCGATCGCGGACTTCATTTCGGGAATAGTGGAACTACCTGCAAAGTAGAAAACCCCGTTGCGAGGGAGCAATGACCTACTACGGCACGGAAAAGCAGCAGCGCTTGCAGCGTCAGTCCGACGAGGCGCAGTCTAAAATCGCTGCCACGCCGGGCCTTGTGCAAGCCGGGCGGTTCTTCTCGGTCGACAACTTCGACCTCATCGACTGGGCATTTGTCGACGAGCGCCTCGCTCAGGACGGCGTTTTCGGCTTCCGCATGATGTCGGCAATACACATCGAGGACATCCGCCTGAAGCTGGGGCCGTCCTATCGCGTTGACGTGTGGAGTGTCTGCAGGGCCGATCGCACGGCGGCGACGCGAGCCTGCACTGCGATCCTGAAGGATGACATTCCCGGTGGCTTGACGCGTGTCAATCTGACGACCGATCCCGGCGACGACGCTGTCGGAGCTATTCAGACATGCATGGCGGAAAATGGCATAGCGCCGTTTTCAGGCGCCATGCTGACTGGCAACATAGTCCCCGCGGTCACCATCGCCCTCGCTGACACTCAAGGTCATGTCGTCGCAACCGCTCACGCGAATATGCCTTTCAACACCCACAGCAAACACTCAGGCACCGCCTGGGTCGGTTTGATCGCCGTCGCGGCGCAACAGCGCGGAAAGGGGCTTGGTCGGCTTATCAATGCCCTAGCGGTCAGAGCGGCCTTCGAAACGCTGGGAGCCGACGAAGTGGTTGAGTTCGTCCACGCTGACAACATCATTTCACGTCGGATGATCGAGGCCTGCAGCCTCCGCCTCGATCCCAGTATTCTTTGCGGGCTTGCAACGCCAATCGTCGACGCCCGCTTTACGACCTGAGGCTCGGCAAGTGCCACCAACACTGCGGCGCGAGCAAAAGAAAAAGCCGCCGGTCTCCCGGCGGCTTTCCCATCAACTCTGGCCGTCAGCTCAGTTGCGCGAAGCGACCGGGCGAACGAGCGCCGTCACGCGGCGGATGGTGACACGGCGGTTTTCCTGGTTCGGTCCTTGCGTATTGACCTTGAGGTAACGCTCGCCGTAGCCCTGCGTTGCCAGGTTTTCGGGCGGGATGCCGTAAACGTCGGTCATGACGTTCGCGACGGATTCAGCGCGCTGATCCGAGAGGACGAGGTTACTCTGGTCAGACCCCACAGCGTCCGTGTGACCTTCGATCAGGAAGGTTTCCGACGGATCCTTGCGCAGGACCTCATTGATGGCATCTGCAACCTTGCGCAAGCTGCGCGCTTGGCTCATCGGGATTTCGGCACTGCCCGTTGCAAAGGTGATCGTATCGAGGTCAATACGGCGAACCTTGTCGCGGATACGTGCCGAGTACTTCACTTCGTTCAGCGAATAGACACGCTCTACCGGTTCCACCGGCGGCTCGCGCAGGAAGTCGTAGTAGTCGCGGCCGTCGTCGCTGCTCGTGTCCATGATGTAGTCATCGAGCGGAATGCGCAGGCGCATCGGCGGCAGGTCGCGACCCGGATCTTCGAAGTAGCCACGGTCCGGATATTCGTAGAGATCAGGCGAATAGTAGAGAACCGATTCGCGTCCTCGGTTGTCGAGGCGGGACCGCTGGATGATATCGCCATAGCGATTGCGGATCGTCACAATCTGATAGCCGTCACGGTCGATGGTCTCGCGATAGCGATCCCGTGGCAGCTGCTCGTAGATTGGACGTTCGCCATCCCGCAGGAAGCGCCTGTCGTCATCGCCGCGAACGATCGTCTGGTTGTTGATCTGAATGATCACGCGATTGTCGTCGCCGCGCTCACCGAAACGTGCACCTTCCGGCCTGTCAAACTGCGGACGCCTGTCGAGGCGCCGGCCCTCTTCGCTGGTGACGGCTTCGATCTTGATCGGAGCGGCCTTGGTGCCTTCGGTTATGATCTGGGCGTCGGCATCCGACTTCGGGACGCGGAAGTTCTGCTCCTGTCCACGCTGCCTGTCGCGGTCACGGCGCGACTGGACCCCACCGGAGCGATCGGCGTCCTTGTCGCTGTCGAGAACGGCAGCACCGTTTTCAACCGGAAGAACGACGGTTTCCGTGCTCTTGCTCGGATCAGCGGCAATCTCCTTACGACGCTCAAGCTCCTCGGGCGTGACCTTCTCTGGAGCAGGGATAGCCTGTTCTGCCTGACCGGCTGCTGGCTGGTCAGTCGGCTGCGCCGGGACTTGTTCCCCTTGCTGAACAGCTGGCTCGCCTGGCTGAGGCGCGGGAGCCTGCTCACCCTGCTGCTGAGCTGGCTGCGTGCCGCCGGGTTGGGCTTCGATCGCCGGCTCCTGCGCGGGAACCGGCGGCTTTTCGGCCGTAGGCGCCGCCCCGGGCTTAGGAGCCTTTTCAGGCGCGGGCGACTCCTGCGGAACAGGCGTATTTTCGGCTGCCGGTGCCTCCTGCTGCTGAGCAGCCTTCGTGCGCGGCTTTACCGGCTGTTCCGAGCCATCCGTGGCCTGCTTGCTTCCCTTGCGCTTTTGCTGTGGCTCTTCGGCCTGCGGCTGAGCCTGCTCCTGCTGCGTGGCGCCCTGTTCGGTCTGCGGTTGCGGCGCGGCCTCTTCCTGCGATGGCTGCTTGTCACGCTTGCGACGTGGCTTTTCCTGGCTTTCCACAGGCTGCTGTTCCTGGGCCGCCGGCGCTATCTGCTCCTGCGGAGCCGCGGGCTCAGCCGGCTCGGAGGCCGACTGCCGCTTCTTGCGCGGCTTTTCGACAGGGGCTGCTTCCTGCAACTGCTGTTCCTGGGCCGGGGCTATCTGCTCCTGCGGAGCCGCGGGCTCTGCCTGCTCGGCGGCCGGCTGCCGCTTCTTGCGCGGTTTTTCGACGGGGGCTGCCTCCTGCAGCTGCTGTTCGACGACAGGCTCTTGCTGTGGCGCGGGCTGTGCCTCTGCTGCCGGCTCACGCTGCCTGCGTGGCTTTTCGGCAGGCGCTTCCTGCGATTGCTGTGGTTGCTCCTGCTGGGCGGCCGGCGCCTGTTCTTCACCGCCGCCGTGCTGCTTGTGGTGCTTCTTCAGAATCTCCTCGTCGGATGGCGCATCCTGTGCAACTTCGAAGCTGCCCGCGACTGCTTGCGGCAATGTGCGAACCTGTTCAACGCTGGCAGCTGCTGCGAAGGAATGTACTGGAGGGATTACGAGCGACAGCGACAACAGCGGAAAGGCGGCACTGGCAAACAATCTGGATTTCATTCCCATAGGGGCTCCTCGTTGTACTTTATGTTCTTGAGACGCAGTCGTGGCCGCGTCCGATTTTGGGGCATTCACCCACGACGAAAACCGCGCGGGGACTGCATTTGTTCCACGAGTCTTAGGAACTGGACTATTAACCCGGTATGAATGTGGCAGTGCGGCATTGTTCATCTTCGCCATAGTTGACCGTTCGCCGTGCCCCTGCGATTCCAGTTGCAATTCCTCAAAAAAAGGTTTGAGTATCGCGCCAAGGCAGCGCCCAGCGCCGCCCTGCTCAGCCGCCGTCCAAAAGAAGAACACGAGCGGCAGCACCAACAGAGAGGACTAACATGCGTATCTCCACCCGTATTCTCGCCGCCGCTTCTGTCGCCGCGATGTCTCTTTTCGCAGGCGCCGCCATGGCTGATGGTGAGAAGTATGTCATCGGCACGGACTCGACCTATCCGCCCTTCGAATATGTTGACGCCAGTGGGCAGTTCCTGGGCTTCGACATGGACATCGCCCGCGCACTCTGCGCCGAGATGAAGGCCGACTGCACCATCGTCAGCAGCGACTGGGACGGCATCATTCCAGCACTCCAGGCCAAGAAGTTCGACATGATCATCTCGTCCATGTCGATCACGCCTGAGCGCTCGAAGCTCGTCGACTTCACCAACAAGTACTACAACACCCCGCCGGCAATCGCCGTGCCGAAGGATTCGACCATCACCGACGTTGCCGGCCTGAAGGGCAAGACGATCGGCGCGCAGACCTCGACCACCCACTCGAACTACGCCGAAAAGCACCTGCCCGACACCGAGCTGAAGCTCTACCCGACGGCAGACGAATACAAGCTCGACATCGCGAACGGCCGTGTTGACGCCGTCATCGACGACATCGTCGTGCTGTCGCAGTGGGTCAAGTCGGATGCCGGCGCATGCTGCAAGATCCTGACGCCGCTCCCGGTCGACAAGGAAATCAACGGCGTTGGTGCAGGCATTGCCGTCCGTAAGGGCGACGACGCGCTGCGCGAAAAGCTGAACACCGCGATCGCTGCGATCCGCACCAGCGGTGAGTACAAGAAGATCCAGGACAAGTACTTCGACTTCAACGTTTACGGCGAATAAGAAAAGCTGTAGGTCGCTCATAAAGCTGATGGCGGAAGGCTTGCTCTTCCGCCATTTTTGTTTGACAAGGATGGAAAGATCAAAGCGGTACAAACCGCGAGGGGAAAACTGGCATGGGCGGATTATTTTCCGCGCTGGGCTCATTGTGGGCCTGGATTGGGCATATCTTCGATCCGCTTTGCGGACCTGCAGGACTCTTCACCTGGTTCGGCTCTTCGACGATCCTGGCCTGCGGCGACACTGGTTGGGGCGATGAGATCGCCGCCGGCCTGAAGGTCACCGTTGCAGTCGCTCTGGTAACGCTGCCGATCGGATTGATCATCGGCTTTCTCGTGGCACTCGGCCAGCAGTCGGAAGAGAAATCGGTCCGCCTGGCCGCCGGCATCTACACCACGATCTTCCGCGGCCTGCCGGAACTGCTGACGCTGTTCATCATCTATTACGGCATGCAGATCCTGATTCAGTCGGTCCTCGCCTCCTTCGGATACGAAGGCCGCATCGAGATCAATGCCTTCTTCGCGGGCATGATTGCCCTTTCGGTCGTATTCTCCGCCTATTGCTCCGAAGTGCTGCTGTCGGCTTTCCGCGCCATTCCCAAGGGCCAATACGAGGCCGGCGACGCCTTGGGCTTCCATCGCGGCCGCACCCTGTTCCTGATCGTGCTGCCGCAGCTGGTGCGAATCGCCCTGCCCGGCCTGGTGAACCTCTGGATGATCCTGCTCAAGGACACGTCCTACGTCTCGATCATCGGCCTTGCGGATATCCTGCGCCAAACAGGCGTCGCCGTTAAGGTCACCAAGCAGGCGTTCCTCTTCTATACCGTTGCCTGCGCTCTCTATCTCGGTCTCGCCGTTATTTCCTCCTTCGGGCTCAGCTACATCGAGCGGTGGGCCAAGCGATCGGAGATCAGCCGATGAGCCACGCCCAGACCCTCATTCCGGCGCAACCGGCGCCGAAGCAAGCGCACAAGCCGATCACCGTTGCACGCATCACCGGTTACGTGGTCGTCGCTCTCTGGATTCTTCTTGCCGCCGCGCTGATTGCAATGGTGGTCAGCGGTTGGGATCCGGAAAAATTTACCCGCTACGGTCCCCGCTATCTGCATGGCCTGTACACGACGATCATGCTCGTGGTGATCTCGGTTTTCTTTGGCGCCATCCTCTCCTTGCCGCTGGCCTTTGCCCGCATGTCGAAGAACAAGGTCATCAACGGCATCGCCTATTGCTACGTCTACGTGTTCCGCGGCACCCCGCTGCTCGCCCAGCTCTTCCTCATTTATTACGGCCTCGGCGGCTTCCGGCCGCAGTTGGAAGCCGTCGGACTTTGGTGGTTCTTCCGCGACGCATGGTTTTGCGGCCTGTTTTCAATGACCATCAACACGGCCGCCTATCAGGCGGAAATTCTGCGCGGCGCCATCCAGAGTGTTCCGCGCGGCCAGCACGAGGCCGCGGCTTCGCTCGGAATCCACAAGGTCATCGCCTTCCGCAAGATCATCCTGCCGCAGGCGCTGATTGTCGCCCTGCGCCCCTACGGCAACGAGATCATCTTGTTGATCAAGGGCTCAGCGGTCGTCGCAATCATCACCGTTCTCGACCTGATGGGTGAAACGCGCTACGCCTTCTCGCGCACCTTCGATTACCAGACATACCTTTGGGCGGCGATCTTCTACCTCAGCATGGTCGAGGCGCTGCGCCATCTCTGGGCTTGGATCGAGCGCCGCCTCACCCGCCACCTGAAGCGCTGAAGAGGTTGGCAGCACTCACTGCCGACAGCTGCTAACGACTTGAAATTAAAAGATAAATCCATGAGACACTAGCAATTCGTCAAGCTTGGGTTAAGCTTATCGTGGTTCCATTTTATGGATCGCTAATACGCGATCATTGGAACCAGAAGCGAGACGACGATGCACAAGGACATGGAAAGGCAGCTGCAAGGCTACGGCCTGACGACGGCCCAAATTATCTACCGGATGCCGGATCACCGAACGATCCTCCAGACCTATATCTGGCAGGACTACGACCTTGCTCCGGACTTTCCAGAAATGCGCAGTTTCCTGAAGTTCTGGCAGGAGAAGCTCGACGGGCCGTTGCATTCGGTGCGCTACATTCACCGCAAACTGATCTCGGCCACCGAATGGCGCGCGCTGAGAGGTGAATTCATAATCAACTGATCGGCCGCACGGCCGGTCAGACATGAGCCTCCCCTTTGACGAACTCGTCTTCGTCCATCTCTCGGTGCAGTGTGCCATAGAGGATGCCGGCATAGGCCAATCCAACGACGCAGAGCACTGCCCAGCCGGGAATTGGCCCAAGTGCCGCGTTCTCGACCACATAGGTCCAGGAATGTGTCTGCGTCAGCGGATTGCCTTCGGTCTGTAGCTTGGGTGTCGTGATTTTCAAGCACCATGCGAGCAGCAGGATCAGGTACATCCAGCAATAGTTTCGCCGCAGTCGACGCTTTACCGCCCCGTGGTAACTCAGCAGAAATTGCGGATTGCGCAAGCTCTTGGCAATCGCGCCGGCCCAATCGGCTTTGAAATCACCATTCGGCGCCAGGATCTGTGCGAAATAGCCTCGCTCAAGCTTCCGTACGCGGGCACGATAAATATCGAAGAAACGATAGCGACGGGCCTCGATGAGCAGCAGCAACGTAATCAGCATCATCCCGAAAAGCAGCACGCCGTGATGCGAACTCGGTGTCGAAAGTGAAACCGAAAGCAGCGCCGCCGCCACGGTGATCGCCCAATTCGATGTGCGGTCGATGCGATCCCGCCAGCTGATCATCCGGCCGAGCTCACCGCGGTAATAGTGGCTGAGCGTATTAGTGATCTCGCCTGGAGTTGCCGGGAGCGCCGGGCGCAGACTATCCAACTCCTTCTCGAAATTTGCCTTGCTGAGTTCGGCGACCATGGCATTTCCTCCATTTTGTTCTTGTTCATTAGAGGACGCTTACTTTGCTCCTCGAACGTCGCCATTGCAAAAGACATTCAGTCGCCGTAGACGCAGCTTTGGAATAAAATGATGGTGAATTGCTATGGCCAAGAAGATCGACGAAGACGCACTCGCGGAAGCCTATGACCGGGCACTTGCACTCGAGAAGGCGGGCGACGTTGACGCCGCCGTGAAGGCCTATGAAGAGGTCCTCGCCATCGATCCGGAAGATCATGGCGGTGCCGCCGTGCGGATCGCTTCCATGGGCCGCGGCGAGACGCCGACCAAGGCGCCGGACGCATATGTCGAGACCCTGTTCGACCAGCATGCCGAAGTCTTCGAGGATGTCCTCGTGGAACAGCTCGGCTACCATGTGCCGATGATGGTCCGCCAACGGCTTCAGGAATTAAAGCTCGGCCCCTTCAAGCGCATGCTCGATCTTGGCTGCGGTACTGGCCTCACCGGCAGCGCGCTCGGTGATCTCTGCGAAGATATGACTGGGATCGACATCTCCGAAAACATGGTCGAGATCGCCCACGAAAAGGAGCTCTACGAAACGCTCTTTGTCGCGGAGGTAGAAGATTTCCTCGACGACAATGACGAGGACCCGTTCGACCTCATCACCGCAACGGACGTCCTGCCCTATCTCGGCGCGCTCGAACCGCTGTTCTTCGGCGCGGCGGAAAATCTGAACCCGGATGGTTTCTTAATCTTCTCATCGGAGGAACTTTCCGAGGCTTCGGGAAACGGCCAGCCGTATATGGTCGGACCTCATCAGCGCTTCCTCCATTCGGCGACCTATATTCGCGAGAGGCTGGCGGCAACCGGCTTCACGCTCGTCGAAATGAGGGAGATCAACGTTCGCATGCAAGAAGGCCTTCCGAGCCCAGGCCATCTGGTGATTGCGCGACGTGGCTGATGGCAGTCGCGAAATATCCACGCGACACATGGTTTTGCGGCAAAATACAACCACTAATTGCGTCTCGTTGGTAGACGAGTGACCATTTGAGGCTGAACCTCTCCAAGCAACCCTGGGGAGAGGTCGCATGGGAGAGTCGCAACCATTCAACATCGCTAACTTCCTACGCTGGCTCCATTCGGAATTGCACGACTTGGACATCCAGTGGCCGGTTTTGCTTTTGGCAGTCTTTATCCCCCTGCTGCTCATCTACGCGCGCAATGACATACGCGTGCGACGCCTGCGTATCATTTCGGACTTCATAGCCTCCTATCCGACAACGAGGGACCAGGACCCAGCGAGGGCCGGCGTTCCATCGGACAGGCCGGGTAGCAATCCGGCCCTCGAGTTTGTGACATCGAAATATTTGTCCGATCTGCGCGAACCGGACGACCAACCGATCCGGCTCGGTTCCGAGGGCCTGATCAAGGAGATCGAAAGGCGGATGCGGTCGTCGCGCATCATCGGCAACGCGGGCGACCTCCGGCTGTTTCTTTCCGCGCTCGGCTTCATGGTCATTTGCTATTTTGGGTTCGGCAGCTTGCTCAAGGCGCTTGAAACCGGGCTGCAGGTTGCAGGCGTTGAGGGCGCCCCAATATGTGGCGCAACAACCACGTGCTGCCCACCGAACGCATTCCTGGGTCAGATCCGGATCATAGGCACGCTGGCATTCGCAGGCGCCTTTATTGCAGCGATCCGCCAGTTCATTCGCAGCCTCGCAGTCTTTGACCTCTCCGCCTACACAATTATCTGGCAGACAGCGGAGATATTTGCCTCCGTGGCGATCGTAATCTTCCTCTACGTCGCTTTCACCGATCCGACACGCCTGCTGGGAACGCTGGGCGCGGGCGGCGACGGAACACGCGATTGTACCCATATTTCATGGGTGTGGCTTGCGCTTGCTCCCTTGCTGGGTCTAGCGCCGCAGAGCGCGACCAAGTTCCTGCTCATCAAGATGCAGTCGATCATCTCGTGGATAAAGATGGACGACGACCGCTTCTATCCGGTGACCCGTGTCACCCCTCTGGATGTGCTCGACGGGATCGACTACGCCACTCGCTTCCGGCTTGAGGAGTGCGGCATCTACGACGTCCAGAACCTTGCCACCTACAATCCGATCCAGCTTCACATCGAGTCGCCTTACGGCATCTATCAGACGATTGACTGGGTCGGACAGGCGCAGCTCTGCAATATGCTGGGCCTCCCGAAGTATCTGATGCTGAAGCAACTGAACATCCGCACTGTCTTCGATCTGGAGCGCGCCATCGATTACGGAGGGCGGGAGGCTGCGCCCACCGAAAAAGCAGGGCCCGACGAATTCGATAAGATCTATGCGGGCGTTCTTTTTGCCGTTACCGCAGACGCGCGCAGGATCGGCGAACTTGGCGGCCTCAACGCGTTCATCATACGCAATGAACCCACAAATTCGCTGCCACCAGGAGACAGTCCTTCGGCATCCGCTCTTCCGCCCATCCAAGCAGCAACTGTCGATGAATATTTTACCTGGGCTTGCCGAACCATCACCGAGAATCCCGCGAAAACGAAGGCTTGCGTGGAGCACTTGATCGGATGGATCGCTGACGATCTCCACGTTCGGCGGCTCCGGCGGATCTGGCAAGAGATGTCGGATGATCTAGGCAATCGCTCAAAGCGACTGGACAACGGGCCGGCACCTTCTCAACCCGTCAATAGTTAGCTAATCACGCAACTTTTTCGTTGAATACGGGGTCACGACCTGATACTTAGCCAATCATGCAAGTTTCCAACAGCGTGAAAGGCTGGCCTCATGTCGCTCTTCCTCCACAGTCACCCGCTTGCATCCTTTTGCCACAAGGTCCTGATCGCCCTCTACGAAAACGCCACGCCGTTTAAGGCCGTGCACGTCGATCTCGGGAGCGAGGCGTCCAGATCTGCCTTCTTCAGTGTCTGGCCGCTCGGGAAAATGCCGGTACTGCGCGACGAAACCCGGGGCCGCACCCTGCCGGAAACGACGATCATCATAGAGTATCTTGATCGCTATTATCGGGGCGCAACACCGCTTATCCCGAACGATTTTGATGAAGCGCTCGAGGTCAGGCTGTGGGATCGGCTCTTCGACCTGCACGTGCAGGAACCGATGCAGCAGATCGTCGCGGAGCGGCTGCGTGGCGGCGGCGATCCGAGCCGCGTGGCGGACGCCGAGGCGGCGCTACGCAAAGCCTACGGAATGATCGAGCGGCAGCTTGGCGATTGCCTGTGGATCGCCGGAGAGAGCTTCACCATGGCCGATTGTGCGGCCGCTCCCGCCCTCTTCTACGCCGAGACACTGGTTCCTTTCGTGGACCAGCCGAGGCTGCAGGGCTACTACGACAGGCTTCTTGCGCGCGCCTCCTTCGCCCGGGTCCTTGAGGAGGCGCGTCCGTACTTCAAGTTCTATCCCTATCGTGAACGGCTGCCTGCCCGCTTCCGGCCAGATGAAGCCGCAAAATGATGCACGAACCCGCCGATCTCGATCAGATGTTCCACGCGCTGTCGGACCGCAGTCGGCGCGGCATGGTCGACCGTCTCGGCCACGGCCCTGCCTCGGTGTCCGAACTGGCCGAACCGTTGTCGATGGCGCTCCCGACGGTCATGAAGCACCTGGCGGTCCTGGAGCGAAGCGGCCTTGTCCGATCGGAAAAGAGCGGCCGTGTTCGGACCTATCGCCTGCAAAGGGACGCATTGGCAGAGATGGAACGCTGGCTTGCAGCGCATAAGGCGGGTTGGAGCAAGACTTTCGATCGCCTGGAGCAGTTCCTGGCAGATGAGCAAAAACCGGAGTGATGAAGCGATGACGACGTATTCCGCCATGCACGAGACGTTCGCGATCGAGCGAAAGATGCGGGCTCCCGTTTCACGCGTCTTTGCTGCCTGGGCAGATCCGGACGCCAAGCACCAGTGGTTCGCCTGCCACGATGAATGGGTGTCCCTTGAATACAGCCTCGACTTCCGCGTCGGCGGACAGGAGCGAAACCGCGTCGCCGACAGCGATGGAGTCCCACACGTTTATGAGGCGCGCTATCTCGATATCGTGCCGCAGGCGCGCATCATCTATGCCTATGACATGAAGCTCGGCGAAACACGCATTTCGGCATCGCTCGCAACAATCACCTTCGAGGCGACGGCATCAGGGACAACCATGCTCTTCACGGAGCAGGTGGTCTTCCTTGACGGTTACACCGACGGCGGTTCCCGCCGGCAAGGAACCGAGATTCTGGTCGACCGCATCCAAGCCTATGTCGAACGCGAGAGCAGCACAACACACTAAGCCGCTTTCATGCTAGGTTGCTGTCCGAACAATCCCACGGCTGCGAGTAAGACGGCATGAGCGCAGGAAAGAGGCCTTCCCAAACCGGAACCGCTCCGAAAAGGCGGCACAAGTTTAATCCCAAGCGCGAGCCGAGACCCGAAGTCCTGGCAAGGGCCAACCACACGGTCGCATGGGCAGCGGCCTGGGTCGTCGTAGGCTTTCTGGTGATTGCGACAGCCGCTAGATTTTTGTTCTAGTCGCCCTTGAGGCCGCCGTGGTCAAAATTCACTGAGCGGTCTCCGTTCCCAGGATCGCCGCCAACAGCCGCCCTTCAAGCTCTGCCAGTGCGGGATTGCCGTGTCTGCGCGGATGCGGATAGGGAATCGCCAGATCGAGCGCAATGCGCCCCTCTTCGAGCACGATCACACGATCGGCGAGATGCACTGCCTCGCTGACGTCATGCGTGACCAGCACGGCCGTAAAGCCCAATTCTCGCCAGACGCGATTGAGTAACTCCTGCATGCTGATCCGGGTCAATGCGTCGAGTGCCCCGAGCGGTTCATCGAGCGCCAGCACGCCCGGCTTGCTCACCAGTGCCCGCGCCAGCGCAACACGCTGCCTTTGTCCGCCTGAGAGACGGGCCGGCCATTCGTTTGCTTTTTCGACAAGCTGCACCTCGGCAAGCACCGCCTCGGCTTCCCCAAGTGCGGCACCTTTATCGACGCCATCGCCGAGCCCGACCGCCACATTTTTGGCAACGCTCAACCAAGGGAGCAGGCGCGGCTCCTGGAACACGATCCTCGCGTTCCCTTGGGCATCCGCACCGTCTGCGGTTTCAAAGTGCAGTTCACCGCTCGTCGGCTCATCGAGCCCCATCAGAATGCGCAGGAGCGTACTCTTGCCGCAACCGCTCTTGCCGATAACCGCGACGAACTGCCCGGCCGGAATGTGGAGATTGATGCCGCGCAGCACACGGTTGCCGCCGAAGCTCTTCTCAAGTGCTCTCAGGGTAATCGTCGCGGCCCCGGTGCGTTCCGGCGCCGCACGATCGGACTCGTATTCGAACTCGTCGGCGGCCCCTCGAAAACGTTCATGCGCAATGATGGTCACGACGCCTCTCCTACTTCTGATAAACCGGGTTCCACTTGAGCGCTCGACGTTCGAGCGCCCGGGCGACAACATCGGCAAGCTTGCCGAGGATGGCGTAGATCACCAGCGCCAGCACCACGATGTCCGTCATCATGAACTCGCGCGCGTTGTTCGCCATGTGACCGATACCGGACGAAGCAGCGATCGATTCCGATACGATCAAGGTCAGCCACATAATGCCGAGTGCGTAGCGCAGGCCGACGAAGATGGACGGCAAGGCGCCGGGAAAGATCACCTTCCTGAACAACGTCCAGCTTCTCATACCATAGACGCGGCCCATTTCGATCAGGTCACGGTCGACGTTGCGGACGCCATGATAGGTGTTGAGATAGATCGGAAAGAGCACGCCGAGCGAAGTCAGGAACAACTTGGATTCTTCGCCGATCCCGAACCAGAGGATGACGAGCGGGATCATGGCCAGATGCGGGATCGTGCGCAGCATCTGCAGCGTCGTATCCGTCAGTTGCTCCGAAATTTTCGAGACGCCGTTGGCGATGCCGAGCAGGAAACCGATCGAGCCGCCAACCAGCAGACCGGCAAAGGCTCGGCCGGCGCTGACGAGGATATCGTGTGGCAACTGCCCTGTGGTGGTCGTCGACCAGAACGCAACGGCTACATCCGCCGGTGACGGCATGATGCGGGAGGAGATCCAACCGGCCGAAGAGGCCAGTTGCCATACGGCGATGATCGCCACGGGCACGAGGAAGGGCAACAGCTTATCTCGCCCCGGAAGAGGCAGACGGATATTTCCCTTGCGTTCAACGCGGTCGGTTAGTGCCCGCCCAATCGGCGTGTCGAAAGTCGACATGAAGGTTTTTCCTCGCTGCTGCTTGCTCCACCTCAACTTCGGAGAGGCATGGGGGTGTGGTCATCAATGAAGAAGTGTCGCCCGATAGCGGGCGGCGCCATCTGGTGGGTCAGGAGCCGGAAACTACCTTCAGGTTTCCCCCATGGCTGCCGCCACCGAAAACCTGATGCTTGGCGAAATCGGTCTGGAAGCCGTGCCGTTGCTCGTCGCGTGCGATCCCGAGTTCCGGGAACAACAACTCGGCCACACGATAGGCTTCCTCGAGATGCGGGTAGCCGGACCCGATGACGGTATCGATGCCGACGTCCTGATACTCGCGCAGCCGCGCGGCCACGGTCTTCGGCGAGCCGACCAGTGCCGTTCCAGCCCCGGCGCGCACCAGGCCAACACCGGCCCACAGGTTCGGTGAAACTTCCAGCTTGTCGCGCCTGCCGCCGTGCAAGGCTGCCATGCGCTTCTGACCGACGGAATCGGATTCCTTGACGAAGCGCTCCTGTGCCTCGCGGATCGTCTCATCGTCGAGCTTCGAGATCAGGCGATCGGCCGCCGCCCATGCTTCCTCATCTGTCTCGCGGACGATGAAGTGCAGGCGAATGCCGAAGCTCACCTCACGGCCTTTTTTCGCAGCGGCCGCGCGCACCTTCTCGACCTTTTCGGCGACCTGTGCAGGTGGCTCCCCCCAGGTCAGGTACTTGTCAACGCGACCAACCGAGAAATCAATGCCGGCATCCGACGAACCGCCGAAATAGAGCGGCGGACGCGGGTTCTGGACTGAGGGAAAACCAAGCTTCGCATTCGTTGCCTTGATGTACTTGCCGTCATAGCTCGCGACGCCTTTCTCGAGCAGCTCTTCGAACACCGTGAAGAACTCATCGGCATGGGCATAGCGCTCGTCATGGGCCAGATGAATGCCGTCGCCGGCCAGCTCCGCCGGACTGCCACCGACAACGATGTTAAGCAACAGGCGGCCATTCGAGATGCGGTCCAGCGTTGTCGTCAGGCGAGCGTAGTAAGCCGGCGACGCCGTGCCCGGGCGGATGGCGACCAGGAATTGCAGCCTCTCGGTCTTGGCGGCAAGTGCTGCCGCCGTCACGAAGGATTCTTCACAGGCTACGCCTGTCGGCAGCAGCACGCCGGAGTAGCCAAGTCGATCGGCCGCCTGGGCGATCTGGGTGAGATAGCCGATCTCGGGCGCACGCGTCTGCTCGTTCGAACCGAGATAGGCGCCGTCCCCCGAGGTCGGGATGAACCAGAGGAAATTGATGGGATCGTGTTTGCCGGTCATGGAATGATGCCTTCTAGTCGGAATAGAAATCAGCTTGCCTTGGCGCGCCAGACGATGTCGCCGGTGTTCAACTGCTTCGGGACGATGCCGAGCTTGTAGAACTCATCGGCCAGCCCCTGCTGATAAGCCGCAGCCGCATCCGTAATGCCGGAAACACTGCCGAGGTCGGCCCCAGCTCGCGTCAGCGTCACACGCGTCACTTCGGGCGGCACGCCGGTGATTTCGGAGAGCTCCTTGATTGTCTGATCGAGATTGCTCTGTGCAGACCGCCCGACCTGCGTCAGCTCATCAAGCACATCGGTGATGACCTGGCCGTTTGCATCGGTGAATTCGGCATTCGCCAGGAAGAAGCTGTAGGAGTCGACGATGCCTTCGGCCGTTGTCAGGATGCGCGTTTCCGGATCCGCCTCCGCGATTGCGAGATATGGATCCCAAATCGACCAAGCCTCGATGCTGCCATTCTTGAAGGCGGCTGCGGCGTCCGCTGGGCTGAGATCGACGCCCTCGATATCCTCAGGCGCGAGCCCAACCTTGCGCAGTGCCTTTACCGTGACGTTATGGGCGCTCGAGCCGCGCTTGAAGGCAACCTTCTTGCCCTTCAGATCTTCCAGCGACTTGATCGGCGAGTCCTTCCTGACAAGGATCGCCGAGCCGGCCGGGCTGCCTCGATAAAGTCCAACATAGTAGAGGTGACCACCGGCGGCCTGCGCGAAAAGCGGGGGGACATCACCCGTCGCGCCGAAGTCGAGCGCACCGGCGCCGAGCGCCTCAAGCAGCGGTGGGCCCGAGGTGAACTCCGACCAGCTGACGGTGATGCCGCGATCAGCCAATCGCTTCTCCAGCGCGCCGCGGCGCTTGGCCAGAGCCAGAACGCCATTTTTCTGCCAGCCGATCCGAAATTCGGTCGCCGCCGCACGCGCGCCTTTGATCCCGGGGAGCAACGCCGTTGCCGCCGCCGCGCCGAAAAGCCCCAATGTCTGACGTCGTGAAATCATCGTCGTTCCCTCGTTGGGAGTCGGCCTTGTCCGTCGCCGCTCCAGCGTTTCGATGTTTCAATCTTGATAAAACCCATTAAATCGATCGACATTTATATTTATTATCTTTTGGCGCTTGCGGGATTATCCGAACCAGCATTCGGCCCTTTCGGGGAAAATTTTTCCCTCCAGATGTTGCTGGCTCTTCCGACGGCTTTTCGGGCGCCGTGCTTTCGGCTAATCCTCATGCCCTGCATTCGGGAAAGGATAGACACATGGCAAAAGTCGCATTCATCGGTCTTGGCGTAATGGGGTTCCCCATGGCTGGCCATCTCAAGGTGAAAGGCGGCCACGATGTCACGGTCTACAACCGGACCACGGAAAAGGCGGCTGCCTGGGTGGAGAAATTCGGCGGCAAGTCCGCCCCAACGCCGGCAGAAGCGGCGAAGGATGCGGACTTCGTCTTCACCTGCGTCGGCAACGACGACGATCTCCGCTCGGTGACAACGGGCGAGGACGGCGTTCTCCTGACGATGAAGCCGGGCGCTATCCTCATCGACAACACGACCGCAAGCGCGGAAGTTGCCCGCGAGCTCGATGCCGCCGCGAAAGCAAAGGGCTGTGCCTTCATCGACGCCCCGGTATCGGGCGGACAGGCAGGTGCCGAGAATGGTGTGTTGACGGTCATGTGCGGCGGTGAAGAAACCACATTCGACAAGGCGAAGCCGGTGATCGATGCCTATGCCCGCATGGCTGGCCTCATGGGACCGGCCGGTGCCGGCCAGCTCACCAAGATGATTAACCAGATCTGCATAGCCGGTCTCGTGCAGGGACTTGCTGAGGGCATTCATTTCGGCAAGCGCGCCGGCCTCGATATCGAGAAGGTAGTTGAGGTCATCTCCAAGGGCGCGGCCGGCTCCTGGCAGATGGAGAACCGCCACAAGACCATGAACGCGGGCAAGTACGACTTCGGCTTCGCCATCGACTGGATGCGCAAGGATCTCGGCATCGTCCTCAGCGAGGCGCGCCGCAACGGCGCGAAGCTGCCGGTGACAGCCCTCGTCGACCAATTCTATGGTGACGTTCAGGCCATGGGTGGCAATCGCTGGGACACGTCCTCGCTGCTGGCTCGATTGGAGAAATGATCGCCCCTTCCTCCGCCGCAGCGGAGCTCATCGCGCATCTGCGGACGCTGCGCTCTGAGGAAGGCATATCAGGCATGGCCCGTTTCGGGATCGTCACCGAAACCGCGCTTGGGATCTCCAATCCGGATCTGCAAAAGATCGCGAGGATAGTGAAGCGGAATCACGCTCGCTCGCTTGAGCTTTGGCAAAGCAACGTCCGCGAGGCGCGCCTACTGGCGCTCTATACGGCCGAACCTAAAAGGTTGACGCCGGACCTTGCAAGAACATGGTCCGATGACTTCGCCTCGTGGGAGATCGTCGATACCGCGGCAGACCTCTATGTCGAAGCCCGTCTCGAGGCGCTGATATCGGAGTTCGCGGCCGACGATCGTGAGTTTGTTCGGCGAACCGCCTTTGCCATGATCGCGAGCGCTGCAGTTCATATGAAGAAGGAACCGGACGAAACCCTGTTGGCGTGGCTTCCTCTCATTGAGTTGCATGCTGGCGATCCACGCAATTTCGTGCGCAAGGCGGTGAACTGGGCGCTGAGGAACATCGGCAAACGCAATTTGTATTGCTACGCGAAGGCGCTCGCGGTCGCGGAAAGCCTCGCCGCATCCAGCGACCGGACCGCGCGCTGGATCGGGAAGGATGCCGTGCGGGAACTGACAAGCGAGAAGGTCATTGCCAGGCTGGAACGAAAGTCCGCCGAACGATGACCGCGCCTCACTCGTGTTGAAAACAGCGGACGGAGAATCTTCCTCCGCCCGCCGTTCCTTCTACCCAACTATTTCTGGATGCACGTATCGACCGTGTCCTTCGTGCACTCGTCAAGACCGGTGAAAACAGGATCCGGGACGGTCTTGCCGGCAATCAGATCCATCATTACCGACGGTGCCTTGTAGCCCATTTCAAAAGGCCGCTGGCCGACGAGCGCCGTAACGAGGCCTTCCTTGGCAATCGCGACTTCATCGCCGATCGTGTCGGCCGCACCGATCACGAACTCGTTCTTGCCGATCTTGTCGGCCATCGGCTTGAAGAGATCCCGATAGGGCTGTGGTGCGCCGAACAGCGGCCAACCGCCCATGATGCCAAAGGCATCGAGATCGGTATTGGCGGCGAGAATGTCGGTCATGGCCTGAACGCCCTTGGCGCCATCGTCATTGGTAAAGACCGGGCAACCGGCAACTTCCGTCCACCCACCCTCGCCTTTCAGCGCCGTCAGGCCTTTCTGGCCGGTCAGCGTGTCACGCATTCCCTGCGCACGACGCAAAATGTTGTCGGCGCCAGGGTTGCCCTCGATCGTGCAGATCTTGCCGCCCTTCGGCTTGGCTTTCTTGATGTATTCGCCGATGCGGGCGCCCATCAGATAGTTATCGGTGCCGAGATAGGTTTTGCGCAGTGCCGAGTCCTCGGCAGCAAGGTCGGCATCGAGGGTCATGACAGGGACCTTCGGATTTGCCGTCTTCAGCGTCTGCGCGATCAGCTTGGCGTTTGACGGAGAAATAGCGATGGCCGCCGTTTCGGATTTACCCAATACGTCCTGAACGATTTGCGCTTCGCCGGCTTCATCGGAAGTCGATGCGGGACCGGTGTAGAAGCATTCATATTCGGAGTCCGGGTTTTCCTTGTTCCATTTCTGGCAACCCTGGTTGATTGCCTCGAAGAACGGGTTGTCGAGCCCCTTCACGACAATGACCAGCTGTTTCTTCGCGGCAAGGGCCTGTCCAGCCGTCAGCGCCAGCACCGCGGCTGTAAGCAATAATGCCTTCCTCATAGCTTCCTCCCATTTAAAAATGGCGGACGCCATCGCCCGCCACATGATCAACCCGGATACCAGACGATGCGAGGATCCTCCTCCGAACGCATATACCCCCAGGCCGAGTCGATTAGCATTTCCAGATCGTAGACGGGCCGCCATCCCAGCAGGTACTTGGCCTTGCTATTGTCCATCCAGTTCGAATGGAACTGGCTTGGGATGTCGACCGAGTTGAGTCCGCGCGTGCGCGCCAGATGGGCGGCGACCTCGCCGTAGTCGACGGGACGATCCATGCAGATGTTGAAGAGCTGCCCCTTGGCGCGCCGATTGTCGAGCGCGGCAAGGATCGCCGAAACAAGGTCATCCACATGCACGAAATTGCGCTTCAATGGGCGACCGTCAGCGTCACGCAGGAGCGGGATCGTCTGTTCCCGCGCATAACGCATAGCGTCGCTCGCCGGAACAAGCGTCTTCCAGTCCGGCCCTCCGAAGACGTCATCACCGAACGACAACGTGAACTTGAAATCATCCTTCTCCATGATCCAGGGCGCACGCAGACAGCAGCCATTGATGCCGTACTGGATCTGGAATTGCTCCAGCATCACCTCTTCCAGAACCTTCGACAGCGCGTAGCACCCGGGATAGGCTTGGTGCGGCGTGGCCTCGGTGATCGGCGCTTCATGGCGATAGAAGAAATGGCCGATTCCGGCATCACCGCCGATAAGAATGAATTGGCGCGCAGTGGCGCTCGTCCTGAATGCCTCGAGCAGCCAGAAAAGTCCCTTGACGGTGACGTCCATGACGTCCTCAGGCGTTTCCTTGCATGTCGCCAAATGCACGACATGTGTGACGTCGGCAAGCGCCTTGGTTACCGTCTCGCGATCGCTGATCGAGCCTCGGAGGGTTTCGACCCGCTCGGTTTCCGGGCACAAGCGATTATGACAAAGCGCGCGAATGCGCGCCTTTGAAAATCGCGGATCGTCGAGCAGCCCAGCGATGAAGTGCTGCCCGACCTTGCCCGTTCCACCGGTGACAAGGATCAGCATACTCTCCTCCACCAATAGCTAATATACAGACACCTACGCGCGTCAATCGAATTGTAGTACAAAACGAATAATTGTAACGGAGCCCGTAAATTAGCAGCATCCGATTGACGGTTTCGCGCGGTTCTGGGTAATGTTGCAACGGCTCGCGAGGGAGGAACTGGCGAGCTACATCACGGCCCGAAATAGGGGTTTCGGCTTTAGGAGGCTAGACGGCTGGTGGCAGTTCTCGAGCTCGCCAACATATCAAAACATTTCGGCGCCATACAGGCGGTCAACGACGTTTCGTTTTCACTGGAAGCGGGAGAGGTCGTCGGGCTGATGGGCGACAATGGCGCCGGCAAATCGACACTCGTGAAAATGATCGCCGGCAACTTTCGGCCGAGCCATGGCGCGATGCGGCTCGATGGTCAGGATCTCATCCTTCACAAGCCGATCGATGCGAGACAGCGCGGCATCGAGATCGTCTATCAGGAACTTGCGCTCTGCAACAACCTCACCGCCGCTGCCAACGTATTCCTCGGCCGCGAACTCCGCCGTGGCCTCGGCCCGCTGCGCATTCTTGACTACCGGACGATGTACAAGCGCGCAGGCGAAATCTTCAAGGAACTGAAATCGGAGACACGCCCGCGCGACCTGGTGAAGCAGATGTCGGGCGGCCAGCGCCAAGCCGTCGCGATCGCGCGCACCATGCTGGCCGAGGCGAAGCTTGTGTTGATGGACGAGCCGACGGCCGCCATTTCCGTTCGTCAGGTTGCGGAGGTCCTCTCCCTCATCCGCCAACTGCGCGATCGCGGCATCGCCGTCATCCTGATCAGCCACCGCATGCCCGACGTCTTCTCGGTAGCTGATCGGGTAATCGTTATGCGGCGCGGCCGCAAGGTTGCCGACAAGCAGATCGGGGCAAGCTCGCCGGAGGAAGTCACGGGGCTCATAACCGGCGCAATCGAACAGGTGTGAACAAGCACCGGATGCAAGCGAACGAAGGTCGACCATGGCAATAACCCTCGATCAAACGATAGCGCAGAAGCAGCGTAACTGGCTGTCGTCAGTCTTTGCGAGCCAGACGTTCTGGGTCCTCATCGCCGTCGTTCTCGCCTGCATTTTCCTGTCCTTCGCCACGAGCTCCTTTGCTACCCCCACCAACCTCTACAACATCACCCGCAATGTCACCTTCGTCGCGATCATCGCGCTCGGGATGACGCTTGTGATTGTCACCGGTGGCATCGACCTCTCGGTCGGTTCAGTGCTGTGCCTCTGCAGCATGGTATTGGCAGTCACCATGCATGCCGGCTATGGCATCGGAACCGGCATTGCGGCTTCGATCGGCACGGCGCTCGTCGTCGGCGCCTTCAACGGCCTCCTGATCGCTTATCTTGGGTTCCCGCCCTTCGTCGTCACCCTTGGTATGCTGTCGATTGCCCGCAGCCTCGCGATGGTTGCCTCGAACAACACCGTTGTCTTCCAGTTTGGCCCGGACCACGACAAGCTGCTGGCGCTTGGCGGCGGCGCATGGTTCTTCGGCATAGCCAATCCGGTGCTCTATATGGCAGTACTGGCCCTCCTCACCGGCTTCGTGCTGCGCTGGACCCGGTTTGGCCGCTATGTGTTCGCCATCGGTGGTAACGAGCATGCCGCAACGCTGACGGGCGTGCCCGTCAGGAAGATCAAGGTCGCCGTTTACATGATCTCGGCACTCTCGGCCGGGGTCGCCGGCATCATCCAGACGGGCTGGCTTGGCGCCGTGACCACGAACATCGGTGCGGGCATGGAGCTACAAGTTATCGCCGCCGCCGTCATCGGCGGCGCCAATCTCGCCGGTGGCGTCGGCACTGCGTTCGGCGCCATCGTTGGCGCGGCACTGATCGAGGTGATCCGCAACAGCCTTGGACTGTTGGGGATCAACGCCTTCTGGCAAGGCACCTTCATCGGTGGCGCGATCGTACTCGCGGTTCTGTTCGACCGGCTGAGAAATCTCCGCCAGAGCGAGTAGCTGAGGAGCCCTCAGTCCTCGTTCGACTTGGCGTTGTCGAGGATCATATAGTCGAGCGGCAACTGCGTCGAATACTTGATCTGTTCCATGGCAAAAGCAGACGAGACGTCACGAATCTCGATCTTTGCGATCATCCGCTTGTAGAATGCATCATAGGCTGCGATGTCAGGCACGACGACGCGCAGTAGATAGTCCACATCGCCGCTCATGCGATAGAACTCGACGACCTCGGGGAAGTCGGCGACGACTTCCGAAAAGCGTCGTAGCCACTCGATCGAGTGCGTTGCCGTCCGGATCGATACAAACACCGTGACCTTGGTGTTGACCTTCTCCGGATCGAGGATGGCCACACGGCGCTTGATGACGCCGTCTTCTTCCATCTTCTGGATGCGCCGCCAGCAAGGTGTTGTGGAGAGCCCGACCTTCTTGGCAAGATCGGCCACAGCCAAAGTCGAATCCTCCTGCAAGAGACGCAGGATCTTACGGTCAAGACGGTCCATACGGCAAAGCCCCTTCGAATTATTTTCTCTGTATAGCGCGATTCCGGGAGTTTAAAAGAATTTTGTTTCAGACAGCAATGCCCCAACCCGCTCGCGCAACGTCGGCAACAACTCTGTTGCGAACCAAGGATTGCGTTTGATCCAGCCGGTATTTCGCCAACTAGGATGCGGCAGCGGAAAAATGACCGGCGAGCCCGGACGCGAAAGGGCCGTCTGCCAGGCCCGCACCGTCTCGGTCATAGTCTCCCGGCGCTCCTGGCCCATGTGCCAAGCCTGCGCGTATTGGCCGACCACGATCACCAGTTCGATCTGCGGCATTGCCGAAATCACCATGCTCCGCCAATGCGGCGCACATTCCCGCCGCGGCGGCAGGTCGCTTCCCTTGGCGTCGTAGCCAGGAAAGCAAAAACCCATCGGCACAATGGCGAAACGGTCGCGGTCGTAGAACGTCTCCCGATCGACATGCAGCCAATCGCGCAGGCGGTCGCCGGATGCGTCGTTGAATGGCAGACCTGTGTCGTGGACCTTGAGCCCCGGCGCCTGCCCCGCGATCAATATCCTCGCCTTGGAAGAGATGACCACGACCGGCCGCGGCTCATGTGGCAATCGCGCACCAGGCCCACCGAACGGTGCGTCACGACAGATCCGGCAGGCGGCAATCTCCTGCCGAAGGCGATCCAGCGCGCGCTCGTCCGGCGCGCCTTCGTCAGTCACCATCCGAGCAATCCCGCAATTCCCCGCACATTCGATCTTGGCGCATGCTCGCGCACACTGCGCGGCATCTCAAACGTCCCAGCCCAGAGTCCGACCTTTTCCATTCTCGCTTGCCTCTCCTCGTCACCATAAGCGCCATAGGACACCGCCATGCCGCTCCGCACCATCGCGGCGTTCAAATCGACGCCGCCAGCCCGGCAGATCACAAGCAGGCGATCGAAACGGTCCCGCTCCGTTCCAGCGCACTGTGTATCGACCGCCCCAACAAGACGTTGCAATGCCCGCTTCGCCTCCTGACCGCAGGTCCATACGTCACCTGCCCGTTCGCAGGTCTGGCTGAGCTCGGGTGCATCGATGCCGTGGAGCCGCATCCGCTCATTGCCGAGATTCAGACTGTCACCATCCGCGGCATGAAATCGGCCGGAATGGACCGTTTCTGTCTTGTCGTTCAACTTCGCCGCAATCAGCCACAGGAACGCCAGCAAAGCCAGCGCCGTCACGCCGTCGCGCATCACCCGCCAACCGCGCGTCACGCTTTCGCCTCCTTCAGAAACAAATCCTTGGCAAAGATGGCTAACATCATCTTAAGGATTGGGCTCTAGGGTGTAGAGACCCGCGGATCAAATTTCAACGTGCACAATGAGTACTGGCGTTAGCACATCGACCGATAAGAACATCGTCGACAAGTCACGCAGTCACCGGAACAAGCCTGTATCGAAGGCTGTTCGGCTGACGCGGGAACGCCTGCAATCGAGCCACGCCGCGAGCGGCGGGTTCGATCGCGACGTATTGGTGATGTATGTCAATGCGGTCCTGCAGGGCGCTTCGATCGTCCCGCTCTTCGTCATCATCATTGCCGCATTCGGCGTTTACTTCACGGAAGACACGCAGATCTTTCTGTGGGCACTGCTGACACTGACAGCCCATGCGGCAAACGTCTTCATCGCGCGCCGCGCCCGCAGCCAGGAAATCAACGCGACGACCGCGCGCAGTTGGCGCCGCATTCTCCTGCTCGGCCAACTCATGGTCGGCTGCTGCTGGGCAGTGTTCGCTCTGCAGGACTGCGCCGTATGCGAACCGTCGAGCTTCCTGCTTTACAAGGGCGCTACGCTACTGATCGCACTTTCCGTGACGGCCATGTCGAATTTTATGCTGACACCGTCGGTGCTGATAACCTTCGCCCCTGTCGTCCTCGGCCTGGTCGCCAAGGCTGGTCTGTCCCGAGAAATCCTCGAGATCAGCCTGACCGCCATTTTCACAACCACCGTCATTTTCTTCAACTACATCGGCGACCGGCTCTTCCAATCCAACCTCAAGATCCTCGCCTATCAGGCAGAAAAGGACGACCTGATCGCCGAACTCGAAGTCGCAAAATCGATGTCGGATGAGGCCCGCCGTCGGGCGGAGGAGGCCAACCTCGCAAAGTCCCGCTTCCTCGCCTCCATGTCGCATGAGCTGAGAACGCCACTCAATGCCATCCTTGGCTTCTCGGAGGTCATGTCCGCCGAGGTCATGGGTCCGCTCAACAACCCGACCTACAAGGAATACACCAGCGACATCCACCGCTCGGGTGAGCATCTGCTGAATCTTATCAACGAGATCCTCGACCTCTCGCGCATCGAGGCCGGCAAATACGAGCTCAGCGAGGAAGCGATTTCGCTATTGAACATTTCCGAAGATTGCATTGGCATGGTGCAACTGCGCGCACGCGGCAAGAACATCACCATCTCGCAGCAGTTCGAGCCCGAATTGCCCGCCGTCTGGGCAGATGAGAAATCGCTTCGCCAGGTCGTCCTCAACCTGCTTTCGAACGCCGTGAAGTTCACGCCGCAATCGGGCGAAATCCACGTCAAGGTCGGCTGGACCGCCGGTGGCGGCCAATACATCTCCATCAAGGACAACGGCCCCGGTATTCCGGAAGATGAAATTCCGGTGGTCCTGTCCGCTTTTGGCCAGGGCTCGATCGCGATCAAGAGCGCGGAACAAGGGACCGGCCTCGGCCTGCCGATCGTTCAGGCGATCCTCGCCAAGCACGACGGCCAGTTCATCCTCAAATCGAAGCTGCGCGAAGGCACCGAAGTTATCGCCATCCTGCCTGCCAAGCGCGTGCTTCAGACCGTTCCGGCTGTCGAGGATACCCAAGCGGTTTCCCGCAAGCGCCGCAGTTTTGCGTGATGTCGACTATTTGACGATCCGCCAAAAATCATCACTCGTCGCAAAATCCTGCAGATCGTTATCGAACGCGCCTGCGTCAGTTAAGGCAATCAACCTCGCTCTATAGCTAGGATTGAGCTGGACGGTCTTTTGCACCGCGTCAAGCACAGCACGCCTTGCAGAAAGACGCTCTGCTTCGGGTGCGTCGGCGTCCAATAGTGCGTGATGCTTTTGGCCATAGGCTGCCGACATGAGAAACCAGTACCGTGCAAGCTTGACTGCTGGCGTGGTCACGAGTTTGTTGCCGAGCTCGAGTGCTCGCGCGTATCCATCGGTTTTATAAAGGAGATTTTGGATGACATCGAGACTGTCTGCTATCGAAATCTCCGAAGCCTTCGAAGTGTACGCCATCGATAGGTTATCAGTGCCCTCGGCAAGGCTCGCCGCCGCATTTCGGAACTCGGGGACCGCGGTTAGCAGTGGTTCCGTGCTTAGCTCGTCTCCCAGAATTTCTTCAACGCGCTGAAAGAGTGGCGACAAATAGATCCGGGTATACAGATAGAAAAAGATGAATCCGCTTACCAATCCGCAAACTAGCAGGAGAGGACCGATTGCGGGGAGAACGCCGGCATTTGGCTGTCCATCGACGAGGAAAACCCGGGCCTTCGCGTCGAGAAAGCCGCTAAGGCCCATTATTGCCCGATCGAGCGAGCCGATCTGTGTGAGCCCCACGCCAACGAGCATTGTCGTAAGCCACTCAGAGATGCGCTCGAGGTTCGTGTTCGAACTGAGCAGACGCTCGCGCTTAATCGCCGCCACAGCCGCCGGCGGGGCAGATGGACCCGTCCCATTTGCTGCCGCGCCAACAATGGCGCTGAGCGGTGCTGTGCTGTCCTTCGCCAGAATTCGCGGTACCGAGAACAAAAAGCCAAGGAAACCACCAATGGACATTCCAAGGAAGGTAATCAAACCGCCGACGCCTGTAGCAGCGATCCAACCGTCAAACTGCGAGAGAAGCATAAAGAGCAGGGTTACAACCGTTGCAACTCCGCCCACGATGCAGAGAAGAAGCGCATGTCGGCCGCGCTCGCGTTCCTCGGAAGTTGAGTTTGATCTCCCAGCCATCGCCGACATCGCCACCCCTCCAGTTGGTGCGCACCTGACAGCCAGCCTAGCGTAGGTTGAAATACACCCATAAGATGCACTTGTGTAGTAACAACAACCGATTACATCAAGAAGTGGAGGCGCGCCGTTTACCCAAACAGCAGATGCTTGCCGATCGTAAACAGCAGGAACACCCCGCACGCGGCAATCGTGCAGAGCACGGCGAAAGAGCCGAGATCCTTGGCGTGCTTTGCAACCATCGAGATCTCAGGCGAAATCCTGTCGATGACTTCCTCGATCGCGGTGTTCAGCGCCTCTACGGCAAAGAGCACGAGAAACAGGACGACAGCGATCATCAGCTCCGCCAGCGTCGCTCCGACGGAGACCAGCAGGATCAGTGAAACCACGAAGAACAACAGTTCCTGCCGGAACGCCGCCTCCTTGATCAGCCGGCGAAAGCCACCAAGCGAATAGCTGGCGGCTGCAAAGAAGTGGCTGATGCCGGTGAGTTTTGTCACGGCAGGTTTCATCAAGTGCCCTCGTCGTCCGTCAATGGCAGCAATTGCCGCCATCAGTCAGAAATTGCGATACCGGTTCACGGTCCCGGCGGCAAGAACTCTGTCATCAACCTGTCACAAACCTGAAGGTTTCAGTGCTTGTTGCTGACACCTGCCTGCGAGAACGTTGCCATGCCGGAATGGCAGGCCGCCGCTGCCTTCACGATACCGGCCGCGAGCGCCGCGCCAGTCCCCTCGCCAAGCCGCATCCCGAGCGCGAGAAGCGGCGTTTTGCCAAGCATTTCAATCGCCCGCAAATGTCCGGGTTCGCCGGAGACGTGGCCGATCAAGCAGTGATCGAGCGCCGAAGGATTGGCGGCCTTCAGGATGGCGGCGGCCGCTGTCGCGACATAGCCGTCGATCAGCACCGGGATCCTCTCGACACGCGCGGCCAGGATTGCCCCAGCCATCGCCGCGATTTCGCGTCCACCGAGGCGGCGCATGATCTCCAGCGGATCGTCAAGATGGTCACTGTGCAGCGCCACAGCCTTTTCGACCGCAGCTATCTTGCGGTCCAGCATTTCGCCTTCGGAACCGGTGCCTGGGCCAACCCAGTCACGCGCGTTCCCGCCGTAAAGGGCATAGTTGATCGCTGCTGCGATCGTGGTGTTGCCGATCCCCATCTCGCCGATGCAAAGAAGATCGGTGCCGCCTGCGATCGCCTCCATGCCGAACGCCATGGTTGCCGCACAATCGCGCTCGGACAATGCGGGCTCTTCGGTGATGTCACCGGTCGGGTAATCGAGCGCGAGATCGAAGACCTTCAGCCCAAGATCATAGGCCACGCAGATCTGATTGATCGCAGCGCCGCCAGCCGCAAAATTCTCCACCATCTGCTGCGTCACGGCCGGCGGAAACGGCGTAATGCCCTGCCTGGTGACGCCGTGGTTGCCGGCGAAGATCGCCACCAGCGGCCGGTTCACTGCAGGCGCCCTGCCCGTCCAGGCGGCAAGCCAGAACGCAATTTCCTCAAGCCGTCCGAGCGCGCCGGGCGGCTTCGTCAATTGAGCATCGCGCTCGCGCGCGGCTGCAAGTGCCCTGGCATCCGGTCCCGGGAGATCGCGCAGAAGTGCCCGAAAATCGTCGAATGGCAGGCCTGAAACGCTCATGAATGCGATTTCCTTGTCTTGGTCGGTAACTTGTCTTTTCGCTGCAAATCAGCTTCTTTCGTCGCCACTCTCTTAAAGGTAGGCGCCGGGGCGAACAACTCCTAAAGCGCTGCATATGGTCGCGGAGTCGGGGTCAGAATGAACATCGGAAACTATGCGGTCGACCTCGCTCGCGCCGTCGCCTTCCTCAGCCGCATTCCGATGCCGTCTTTCGCCTTCGCCGGCTTCGACGGCAAGCTTGACCGCGCCTCTCGCACCTTCCCGGCAGCAGGCATCGTCATTGCGCTGCTGCCCGCGCTTGTCTTCCTGGTCATGCTCGGCCTGCGCGCGGACCGTCTGATGTCGGCGTTTGCAGCCCTGGCCGTTCAAGCGGTATTGACCGGCGCGCTGCACGAGGATGGCCTTGCCGACTGCGCCGATGGCCTCGGCGGCGGGCGCGACCGCGACCACGCGCTCTCGATCATGAAGGACAGCCGCATCGGCACCTATGGTGCGATCTCGCTGATCCTGTCGTTCGCGCTTCGGGCGGCTGCACTCGCTGCGATCGCACGCGCAGCGCCGCCACTTGCCGCGGCGCTCACGATTCCCGCAATCGCCTGCATCAGCCGCGGCGCGCTCGTCTGGCACTGGCACCGGCTGCCATCGGCAAGACCCGTGGGCGTAGCCGCCGCCGCCGGCCAACCCGGCGAAGGCTCGATGCACATGGCGCTCGTGTCCGGCTGTGTTGTGTCCGCTCTGCTTCTCTGGCCTAGCCTTGGTCTCCTTCCTCTCGTTTGCGCTCTCCTTGGCTGCGGCTTGTCGGTCATGGCCTTCACCCGGTTCGTGCGCCGCAAGCTTGAAGGCCATACGGGTGACACGCTCGGCGCGGCGCAACAGATTTCGGAAATCGCCGCCGTCTGCGCCCTTGCCATGGCCCTGTGAAATCTCGATATAGATTGCATGCAAACACCCTGCATCGATGTCTGCTCTATCGACCCAAAGACCGGCCTTTGTACGGGCTGCGGTCGTACGCTTGCCGAGATTGGCGGTTGGATGTCATTTTCCGACGACGAGCGCGAGCGGCTCATGGCCGTACTACCCGCACGGCTTTTCGCAAAGGGACAGGATATCTCCCAGGCTAAGCAGATTATGCCGGAGCAGCGTGCATGAACCGTCTGACGATCGTCCTTGCGGTCCTTGGCCTGGGTCTCGCCGTCCTCCTGTTCAGCGACGACACAAGCCGGATCTTCGGCATGCGGACCGACGATTTCGGCCGCTTCATCTATCTGCTTCCGATCGCGTTGATGCTGGCGGCCGGCATCTGGGCGCGCCGCGCCAGCGCCAGCGAGACCCTTCGCAACCTGGTGATCTGGCTTGTCCTGATCCTCGGCCTTGCGACCCTTTATCTCTATCGGCAGGAAGCACTCGGGGTCGGCAATCGTCTGCTCGCAGGTCTTGTCCCGGGCCGCGCCGTGGTCGTGACCACCAGCGAGGGTGATCAGGAGGTCATCTTACACAAGCTTTTGAACGGCCATTACGAGGCGTATGTCACGATCAACGGCCAGAGTATTTCGATGCTGGTCGATACCGGCGCCAGCATGATCGCGCTGTCCCGCGAAGACGCCGAGCGAGTAGGCATTATCCCTGACAACCTCGAATATTCGATGAGCGTGATGACTGCCAACGGCCGCGCCCGCGCCGCCCGTGTCATGCTTTCCGAGGTCGCCATCGGCCCAATCATCCGTCATAACGTTCCCGCCAGCGTCGCGCAGGACGGCAAGCTCGATCAGAGCCTCCTCGGGATGAGCTTCCTCTCGACCCTCGGATCCTTGCAGATCCAGACTGACGAGCTTCGGATGCGGGACTAGAGGCAGCGTTCAGCTCCGCAGCCGGTAGCCCGTCCTGAAAATCCAGCCCAGCGTCCCTAGACAGATCGCCAGGAAGATCGAGATCATCCCGAGGCTCACCAGCGGATTGACGTCCGCGATGCCAAAGAAGCTCCAGCGGAAGCCGCTGACGAGATAGAGCACGGGGTTGAAGTGGCTCACTGCCTGCCAGAAGGGCGGCAGCATGTTGATCGAATAGAAGCTGCCACCGAGGAAGGTCAAGGGCGGCACGACGAGCATGGGAATGAGGTTCAGCTGCTCGAAATTCGTGGCCCAGATGCCGATCATGAAGCCGAACAGGCTGAACGTGATCGCCGTCAACAGAAAGAACAGAACCATCATCACCGGATGCTCGATCCGGATGTCCACGAAGACATTCGCAGTGAGCAGGATAATCACCCCGATCATCAACCCTTTTGTCGCGGCGGCACCGACATAGCCAAGCAGAATTTCGGTCATTGCCACCGGCGCCGACAATACCTCGTAAATCGTGCCGGTGAACTTCGGAAAGTAGATCCCGAACGACCCGTTGCTGATGCATTGCCCGAGCAGCGTCAGCATGATCAGGCCGGGCGTGATGAACGCGCCGTAGGACACGCCTTCAACCTGCTGGATGCGGGAACCGATCGCCGCGCCGAAAACGATGAAATAGAGCGATGTCGAGATCACAGGCGAAACGACACTTTGCAGAAGCGTCCGGCGGGTGCGGGCCATTTCGAAGAAATAGATGGATTTGATGGCTTCGAAGTTCATTTTGCCCCTCCCACGAGCGCCACGAAGATGTCTTCCAGCGAGCTCTGTTGCGTGGAAAGATCCTTGAAGTGAATGTTATGCTCGCCGAGCCGCCTCAGCAGCGTGGCGATGCTTTCCTGCTCCTTTTGAGTATCGAAGTCGTAGATCAGGCGGCTGCCGTCTGCCGCAAGCGAAAGACCATTGCCGGCAAACCGATCCGGCAGCGCTTGCAGCGGCTCGTTCAATTCGAGAATAAGCTGCTTGCGGCCGAGCTTCGCCATCAGCGCCGTCTTGTCTTCGACCAACAACAGCTCGCCGCCGTTGATGACGCCGACACGGTCGGCGATCTCTTCCGCCTCTTCGATATAGTGCGTGGTCAGGATAATCGTGACGCCGGAGCGGCGCAGCTTTTCGACGACGTGCCACATGTCCTTGCGCAGCGTCACGTCGACACCTGCGGTGGGCTCGTCGAGGAAGAGAATTTCCGGCTCATGCGATAGCGCCTTGGCAATCAGCACCCTTCGCTTCATGCCGCCGGACAATTGCCGCAGCGTGTTGTCCTTCTTGTCCCAGAGGGAAAGATCGCGCAGCACCTTCTCGATATGCGCGGGGTTGGATCGCTTGCCGTGCAGACCGCGCGAGAAGCTGACCGTATTCCACACAGTCTCGAACTGATCGGTGGTTAGCTCCTGTGGAACGAGACCGATCATAGAGCGCGTCGCCCGGAAATCCTTCACCACGTCATGACCGCCGACGGAAACAGCGCCCCCGCTCGGATTGGTAATGCCGCAGACAATCGAGATCATCGTCGTCTTGCCCGCCCCGTTCGGCCCGAGCAATGCCAGGATTTCGCCTTTCTCGACATCGAGGTCGATGCCCTTGAGAGCCTGAAATCCGTTGGCGTAGGTCTTGGTGAGATTTCGGATGGAAATGATCGGGGCCATGAAGGGCTCTTCTGGAGGCTGCGGCGAAAAGTTGCTCGCCGCTATATATGCGTTTCCGGTGGTTTTGACATCCCGGCGCTGCTGAACAGAGTATTCACTTCCGTGAAAACGCTTCCAAGCGAAAAAAATGTCCAAGCCTGTGGAAAACTCCGGCGTGGCAGCATGTCATCAACCGGTGATCTTTCTGCGGCATAAAGGCGGCGAGGCAGCAAGCGCTCTCCGTCCCGCCGCACCCCTTGCGGAGCAGCCGCCTGAGCGATCTCGTTACGCTCCCGTGCTTCCTCGACATGCGTGAAGTGCATTACCAGTCATTATCATCTGACTCGGCCGGGCGGCGCCGCCCGCGCCGCGTTCGCCTTGGGCCGGCCTTCAAGCCGGCCTTTCCTTTTCAGCGGCAGTAGACCCTGCCGCTCTGGCGTGCGCGCAGATCGAAATGGAAATGGTTCCAGTGTTCCGGGTTGCTCCCGGGCCCTAGCACTGTATTGAAATATTTGCAGCTGTCGGTGCGCACGGCCTGCAACAGCCTGCCCTCCCGGAACGAGAACAGCCCCTTCTTGCGCACGTCGATCGCGTGGCCGCTCTTCAGAACGAACTTGCCGACATCGATCGCGTTGCCGCGGGCATGCTCGGACATCGGATTGTAGCGCTGCCGGCTGTTGTTCATGCGGCGGCAGCTGTATCCGCCAAGCGGCTGAATGGTCTTGATGCCCGACCAGTAGCGGAAGCGCGCGGACGGGGCGAGCTCGTTCTTGACCCATTTGGCAAAAGCGAGCGTCACCTGGCAATTCAGTGTCACCGCTGGCCTGACACCGATATTGCCGGAAAGCCCCTGCAACGAGATCGGATACGGCACCTGGCAAGCGGGCCCGTTCGAGATTGGCGGCTTCTCGGTATAGACAACGCCCATTCGCTTCAGCTCGCGGCGGCAGGCAAGCTCCGAGGCCGGCGTGACGCTCGGATCAGCAGGAGCGGCGGGCGCACTCATCATCGGCGCGGTCGGGTTGTTCGGCCGCAGCATGGCGACCTCCTGCTCGTCGTTCTCCTCGGGCACCCGCGCGGGCGCCACGACCGCCCTGCCATCGTTCCAAACAGGCGCGCTGCTCATCTGTGCTTGCGCCGCCGGCGCCGGGATCCGTGCACGATTGAGCTGGGTAGGATTGTCGGTCCCGATGCCATCGACGACCGGCTGATCGGACTGCCCCTCCGCGATCTGTTGCTGCTGTTCCTCGGCGAGGCCGACAACCGGTTCGGCACCAAGTTCGGCATCCATGTTGACGCCGCCCTCGGGCACCGAGAGCTGCTGAGTCCCTCCCCAGGTCGAAGGCAGGCTGCGAAGCGATCCGGCCGCACCCTGCGCCCCTGCCATTGCCTCATCGCTGTCGATCATAGGCAAGCGCCCAGGTTGCGGCGGTGCCTGTAGCGTCCGTGACCGAGTGCCCGCGCCACTGTGTCCCGTTCCGGCAAGATTGGGCGTGTCGAGGTAATCGACCGAACCTGCTGCATCGGCGACCGGTGCACCTGCGACCGGATAGGGTTGCTCGTTCGGCGGCATCTGCATCTGCGCCGCCGGCGCGCGGCGCTGCGGCGAAATCGATCCGACCCGAGTTCCGTTGTCGACGTCACCGGGCGGAATAAGGCCATCGGTCGAACATGTTACCAGCGCCGTCGAGAGCAGCGTTGGCAGCACGTATCGCCGAAGAATGGAAACAAACGCCATGCTCTCATCGCTTCCGAGGAACGGCAGGGATCTAAAACTTCAACCGAAATTTAGTGAAGAACGGTGAACGAAAGCTTACCCGGACCGGCGAAGGCGGGCCTTGAGCCCAAAACAGTACCGGACCAGCACACGCACGCGCGACAAGACCGCTTGCGCCGCCGCGTACAGAACGAAATCTTAAGTCATTCCAACGATTGTAGGATTGGGCCATCCAACGTTGGGTCGAGCATGAAATTCTTCGCTGCCTTCGCCAAAATCGCAGACTGCGTGGCGCCCTCCCGGCGCGGCCGCCAGGCTGCCATGGAGGCTCTCCAAAACGCGCTCGCGGAAACGGAAAAGCAGCTCGAACAACAGGCAGTTGCGCTTGCCCACAGCCGCAAGATCTTCGATCGCTCGTCTGAGGCCGCCAGGATTGGCGTATGGGAATGCAGCCTTCCGGACAATCGCCTGGTCTGGACCAAGACGGTCTATGATCTCTTCGATATGCCAGACGACGCCGAACTCGATCGCGCCGAAATCCTGAAGTGCTACTCGAAGGAGTCGCTCGCCGAGCTTGCTCGCCTCCGCACGCGTGCAATCGAGGAACGCACAGGCTTTACACTCGACGCCGAGATCGTCACGCCCAAGGGCAATACGCGATGGATCCGCATTACCGCGACCGTTGAGTGTGAAGGCGGTGTACCTGTCCGTATTTTCGGCATGAAACTCGACATCACGGCCGAGAAGACGATGTTCGACCAGATTCGCTATCTCGCAGAATTCGACATCCTGACTGGCCTCCCGAACCGCGCGCAATTTCAGACTGCGCTGCAACGTCTGCCCCTCCGCTGTATCAACGGCAGCGCCGCAGCCCTGCTTCTCATCGACCTCGATGGCTTCAAGGGGATCAACGACACGTTCGGTCACCAGGCCGGCGATGAATGCCTCAAGGAAACAGCAGAGCGCCTGCTGGCGGCATGCCAGGGGGCAGATCTGGTCGCACGCATCGGTGGCGACGAGTTCGCGGTCCTTGCCACCGGTTACGACAGCGCCGGCAGCGTCGCTAGGCTCGCTGAGACGGTCGTCGACTGCCTCAGCCGCTCCGTCGAACGGGATGGCTCCCGGATGCATGTCGGTGCCTCTGTTGGCGTCGCCTTCTTCGACCCAACCATGCGCTCCGACATCTTCGTTTGCGCCGACGCCGCGCTCTACGAGGCGAAGTCCCAGGGCAAGAACCGGTTCCGAATCTGCCAGGCTTTGGTCAGCGACGACAACCGAAAGATGGATGCAGCCTAGCCACCCGGTAAAGCCTGACGACTCTGCTGCTTTCAGGTAGGATGGCGCAACGCTATCCCGGGTTCGTTGGCAGCGTGCTGGAGGTCCATATGGCAGGCGGAAAATCCACAGTCGTCACAAGTGCACGCGAGACTATGCTGTTGATCGGCCGGCTGCTTCTTGCCTGGATCTTTCTGCATGAGGGCGTATCGCTGGCGCTGAATTTTTCCGGCGCCATCGAGATGGCCGCGCAATTCGGCTTGAGCGTCCCTTTGCTTGTGGCAACGATCGCTCTGCAGATCGTTGCTGGTCTCTCCATCGCGGCCGGTTTTTTGACCCGCATCGGCGCGACCGCCTTGGGCCTGTTTTGCGTTGCGACGGCGACGCTCTATCACACCAACTTCAGCGACCAGAACGAGCTCTTTCATTTCGAGAAGGATCTCGCGATTGCAGGCGGCATGTTCGTGCTCGCGGCCGTCGGTGCAGGCGCTCTCTCGATTGACACCTGGCTGAAGGGTCGCGGGTTCTAGCGCGAACGACAGGTCACCGCTCGGTCACACTGGCGTCGCGGCGCTCTCGTCGATAGGCTCGCAAGATTGCGTCAATCGCCCTCTTCGCCTCGTCGGCATCCGTCTGATAGTTGGAAACCGAAAGCCGCATGACGTGCCTGCCGCGCCATGCCGCTCCGCTGGCAAACAGGACGCCCTCGCGCTGCAAGGCCCCGATCGTTCGTTTCGTCAGCTCATCACCCTGCTCGGGCGGCAGGTCCGCTCCGAAGCGCACGATAACCTGGTTGAGAACGACATCATTGCCAATGGCAATGCCCGGTTCCGCGCCAAGAGCGAAAGCGACGGCCTTTGCGGCTTCACAGGCCTGATCGACCAAAGCGCCGACGCCACTGCTCCCCAGGTGTTTGATCATTGCCCATGTGGCAAAGCCGCGTGCGCGTCGCGACAGTTCCGGGACATAGTCCGAGGAATTGCGCTCACCCTCGCTGGCAAGCGGCAGATAACTCGCCGCGATGGTCATCGCGCGCCGATGCGCCAGTTCGTCGCGCACGATCGCATAGCCACAATCATACGGCGTCTGCAGCCACTTGTGCCCGTCGGTGGCCCAACTGTCCGCCTGCTCTACGCCAGCGGTCAAATCGCATCGCAGGGCGGAAGCCTGCGCCCACAGGCCAAATGCACCGTCGACATGCACCCATGCGCCTTTCGATTTGGCGAGCGGGACCAAGCTACGGAAATCGTCGCAGCCGCCGGTATTGATCTGGCCAGCCTGGAGGACCGCTATACACGGTCCGGAAACATCCGCTACCGCCCGCTCGAACGCTGCAGGCTTGATGCGCCCTTGATCATCCGTCGCGATGCGCACCACACGATCGTGTCCAAGTCCGAGAAACTGCAAAGCCGAAAACACGGTCGTATGCGCGTCATCGCCGATCAGTACGGTGATCGGCGGCGCTCCGAACAATCCATTAGCATCTGCATCCCAACCGGCCCTTAGCAGCACCTCGCCCCGAGCAGCTGCAAGACAGGTGAAATTTGCGAGGGTCGCGCCGGTGACAAAGCCGACAGAGCTGCTTGTCGGGAGCCCAAGCAGTTGAAGCAACCAGGCCGCGGCCACTGTTTCTACCGCCGCAGCCGACGGCGACACCATATGGTTGCCGGCATTCTGTCCCCATGCGCTCGTCAGGAAATCGGCAGCAACCCCCATCGGATGAGAGCCGCCGATGACCCAGCCAAAGAAGCGCCCCCCGGTCGTTAGATGCAAGCCGGGCTCCGCTGCCGTCACCAATTGCTCGAGCACGTCGACCATGGGTGATGGTTGTTGGGGCAGCGGGCCGGCAAAGGCATCCACCGAGGCGAAATAGTCATGAAATGGGTGATGGGGACGGCTGTCGTTCTTCTCTCGAAAGCGGGCCGCATGACCGGCAGCGATTGAGAACAATTCCTTCGTGCCCATGATATCCGCCCTCCACGCCGCGCCGTCAAAGCCCGCGATGGTGGAGAGTAGCCTGAACTCTATGACGGGGCCAGCCCGCCGGCCAAGCGCACCTGTCGACAGCCTTCAGGCCTTCAAGCGCCGAGGCTGCGAAACGCCATCGGCGCATCGCGTTTCTCGCTGCCGTAGAGCTCGTTCATGATCTTGGCGACTTCGATGGCATGGCCTTCGGTCAAGCCGTGCAATATCTGCCCGCCGAAAGAAGCAGGCTCTTCAGTCTCGTTGTCCCACACGATCCATGAATCGAGCGGGTCGCAAATGACATCGTAACGTTGATCGGAACTACACATGGGTAAATTGCCTTAAAGAACCCTACCCGCTTAAGCCCTCGACTCTTAACGTGCTCTTGCTTCGGACTACCAATTTAACGCGAGCGATTTCTTGTCCTGATGATCGGGAAGCCCAGAAAATACCAGGACAAGGCCGTTCCCAAGCCCACCGGCGCGATCGGACCGATGCTGCCACCACGTAGCAGGCAGGCCAGAAGTCCCGCGACCAGTCCGACGATCACCAGATCGATCAGGCATGGCCGCGACTCGGATGATGATTTCTCTCCCATGATGTCGACTTAGGTCATCCGCCTGCCTTGACAAAGGCATTGCCCCTGGGATGCCTAACAAAGCCTGAACGTCAGGCAAGGCGTCTCCCTAAGAGATGCCGGAGGTTCCGATTTGGTGCAGCTGGCGTCGCTTGCGCCGGGCAAATCCGACGCACCCCTCGTCTATCGAGCTGGAACGCTGCCCGTGACGATCCGGTCTGTCTTCATCACCTGCATCTGGGGCCAGTTGGACGCGGCTTCGCTGGCCGGACGGCTACCGACGGCCAGAATTGTTATCAGACCCGCCACGATGGCAGTAAAAAGCAAGCCGCTGTAGGTCATTGTTTCGAGCCTCAATGCTGTGGTTTCCCAGCCACTGCGGCGCAAACTGATACGAGACGCTGAATGAAAGCCTAATGAACATGGTTAACGCTCAGCGTTTCCCGATTTGAGGCGCGACCTGTGGATAACTAGTCGCCCTCGCCGGTCTGCGCTGGCCGCTGCTGGAACAACCGCTTCAAGGCGTCGACCTGCTCCGCGTCGATCTTCGCGTCCGTCACGGCGATCCAACCATCAATGTAGTGTTGCGGAGCATAGACATGGCCGTACCCCATCGGGGACGTCGTAGCGGTTGCCATGTCGACGAGCAATTGCAGCATCGTCAGCGCGGGAAACCAACGCAGGCTCGGCGAAACATCGGGTCCCCGCGGCTGCCGCATCCAGGCCGGCTCCCGGTAGAAGGAATGAGGATCGAAAAACGTCACGGCATCGCTGGCATATTGCAGATAGACAAGGCGGATGGGGCCCCAATGTGCGCCGGGAATATCCAACTGGTTCGTCTGGTTGGTGAACCGAATGAGAGATCCATCCCGGAACTGCGGCAACCACGCGGGCGATTGGGGATTGCGCGCAGCCGTCACGTCGCGCCACATTCTGCTTTCGAACGGCGGGCCACTCCACAACGCGCCCTGGAAGGGATCCGACACGATATCGAATATGTCGGCGGAGATCTGGGAATTCAGCGCTCCAAGGCTGAGGCCGTGCAGGTAGAGCTTGGGTCTCTTGTCTCGCGGCAGCGTCGTCCAGTAGCCATAGACTTCACGAAAGAGCGCCCTGGCGGAAGCCGATCCGTATTCCGGCTCGACGAGCAGCGAAAGCCAGCTGGTCAGATAGGAATACTGGAGACCCACGCTCGCCACGTCCCCGTGCTGCAGATATTCGAGCGTATCCATTGCCTCCGGGTCGATCCAGCCGGTGCCGGTTGGGACGATGATGACGAGCAGCGAGCGTTCGAACGCGCCTTGGCGCTTCATTTCGTCCAGCGCAAGCTTTGCGCGTTGCTCGATGGTCTCTGCGTTGTTGAGGCCGACGTAAGTTCGTATCGGCTCCTGCGCCACAGTCTTCCAGAAATCGCCGATATCAACGGCTGTCGGCCCCGATGAGATGAAATGACGGCCCTGGCGACCAAGTCCCTCCCAGGTGACAAGCGAGGCGGTGCTTCCGGTCTTCGCGGGGTCGGCTGGTACGGGGATGTTGTCTTCCACCAGTGCATCCAATTTCCGGAAGGATGTGTCTGCCATATGGAGAGCCGAGCGCAGCAGCACGCCGTTCACGACGGACCAGAAAAGCACGATGGCCAGTGCCCCGCCAACCACCTGCGAGACCCGACGCGGGACGAAGCGTGATAGCCATCCCGAAAAGGACAGACAGGTAAGGCGGAACAGCCGCCCAATCAGAAAGGCCGCGAAAAAGACGAGGATGGCGATGGTGGCAACCTTGAAGGGGTCGGCCGTATCGACCCGCTCCATATGCCATAAGTCGCGGATCGAATTCTGCCAGTCGGCAGCCCGCCAAAGGAAAGCCACGGCCAGCAAGAGGCCAAGTCCGCAAACGATCAGGTTGCCGGGTAGCCTGCGGCCGCCGAAAACCGGCAGTTCCAAGTACTTCCACAGCCACGTGAAACTTACCGCGATGAGATACCCGACCGCGGCGGCAATGCCGGACAGAGCGCCTTGAATGAAATAGGAGCGCGGCATGAGGCTCGGCGTCAGCGACGCAGCGAAGAAAATGAAGGCTAGGGCCAGCCCCGGCGTCGAAAACGACGCGAACAGGCGCAGCAGCAAACGGTTCATGCGTTCCCTCTCATGCTTCTGACGCCGATAACGACAGGCGTGCCCAGTCTTGCCACATCTAAAGTCCGAGGAACTTGAACGGCGCGGACTCCTTGAAGTCCTTCGTCGCGTCTCCGGCGTAGGTGTGATCCTGGTTCTCGCCCAGATCGAGCTTCATCACCTTACCGCTGTCCTTGGAGAAGTCGATTGCCTTGAGATCGACCCAAAACGTATTGGGCGTCAGCGCTGACTCGAAGAAGTAGAGCATACGCTTGTGATCTACGACCGTCCGCCAGCGTGTCGAGGAGATGTTGGGCTCTTCCGGCGTGTTCAAGCCGTAAGGCACGGAAGCGTTTCGAATGACGCTGAAGACGCTCGCCAGGGCCCTGTTCGGATCTTCATCCTTGGGAATGGCGTTCACGTAGAAGGACGCACGCGCGAACCGGTCGGAGGCGCGGTTTGTGCCCGGCAGCATGACCGTCCCGCCGATCTGCTTCCAATAGGAATTCAGGGCGAGTTGCTCGTCGAAGATCGGCGAGTTCGTCATCACCTGATATTTTCGGTCATGGTGGATGACCTGCCTACCGTTGATGTACTCCACGATCGCACTGTCGCCAGTCTTGTCGGACATCGAAAGGTGAAGCGTCGTCAGGCGGTTCTCGCCCGGGACGTTGTCTGTGACAACAGTGAAGGGCTCCTTTTCAAGCGCTGCCACCGCCTCGTCCACGGACGCAAAGTTGTCGAGCACATATTGCCCCCACGCCGCGATCGTCAGGCCCGGTTTGCTGTCCTTGTCGAACTTCGGATACTCGGACTCCACGAGCCACAGCAGATTGACATTGAGGCCCGCCTCGTTGACGCCATCGGTCGTGGATACGTCGTACCCGGTGGCAACCACACTGCCATATCTCGCCGTCCACTTGATGGAGTTCGGACCAGCCTCGCCATTGCGGTCAATGCCACGCGGCAGCACCCAAAGGTTCGTGGCGACATCGCTCTTCCAGTCCATCGACCGGGCAGTGATGATGTTTCCATCCGGGCCGAGATAGACCAGGCGCGTGCATGCCTCAGCCGCTGTCTGCCCAAGGACCAACATCGATCCGACAGCGAGCGCAACAAGTGAACGAACCAGAGGGTTACTGCCGAAGATCATCCGCTACTCCATCCGTTGTTTGAACTGAACTAGAAGCGCATCGAGAAGCCGACGACAGGACCGTGTTGGCTGACATCCCAGCGAAACTTGTTTGCGCCGGTGAAATCGCCGTTTTCATAGTCCTGATACAGCAAACGATAGCCAGCCCTCAGGATCGTCGGCTTGCCGAACATCTCCATCCGGTAGCCGAGATAGGCCTGCGCATTGACACTGACCTTCGATCCGACATCGAAACCGCCGATGTCAGCCTCGGCAAACAGATTCCAGCGCTCGGTGAGATCCGCATTCATCCGAAGGCCGATAAATGGATCGGTCCAGTCGGCGCTCTTCGTGGTACTGGTGCCGAAAGCGGAAACATCTGCCTTCAGCTCCGTCCAACGAACCCCGGCGGTTGGCTCGAAGGCGATCGTTCGAGGTTTTCCAAAGACTGTCTGCCCACCCAGATCAATCTCGTAGGCCTTGAAGAATGCGCCTGCCGAGAGTGTCGTGGTCTTGATATCAAGCCCGATCTCGTGCGCGAAAGCCTGTTCATCCTGACTTGTCTGAACGTGCTGCCCATCGAAATAGACGCCCCACTTTCCGTTCGTAACCTCGACATTTCCCATCAAGACGAAATCGAGGTGATCGAAAATCTCGGAGAATGGCACGTCCACATCCGTGTCGAAGCCGGCGAGCGATCCACTGCCATTCAGCGAGGCGGCCCAGGCATATGGGCTGACGATGACCGCCCATTCCCTCTCTGGCTCCATGCGCTCAGCATCGAAGTCAGCAGCCCTGCTCGGTGAAAACGCTATCGACGACATGCAAAACACGAGGCCGAACAAACTCATCGGCACGCAAGGCGAGAATCGAAGCATTCCTAGCCTCCGCTACGGGACGCCTCGCACCTTACTATCTGAAAGCGCAAATTCAAGGGACGCACGAACAGGTAGCCGGCACGAAAAAAGTCCCCCGCAACATTGCGCGGGAGACTTTCGATGCGTCGTTAGCCGAGTAGTCAGGCGGCGTGGGACATCCGGCCCGCGGCACCGCCAGTGGCAGAGCGCAGTCTGAAGTTGGCGAGCAATGTGCTCAGCTGCCGGCTTTCCTCGGCCAGCGTCTGGCTTGCAGCCGTAGTCTCTTCCACCATCGCGGCATTCTGCTGCGTCATCTGGTCCATGTGATTGACCGAGGTGTTGATCTCGTTGAGCCCCGTCGCCTGCTCGCGCGCCGCTGTAGCGATCGACGCAACGTGGCTGTTGACGCGATTGACCAGTTCTTCGATTTCGAGCAGGGCGTCGCCGGTGGAGCGCACCAGCATGACGCCGTTGCCGACCTCGCTTGCCGAGGTGCTGATCAGCACCTTGATCTCCTTTGCGGCATTGGCCGAGCGTTGCGCCAACTCACGCACTTCCTGTGCGACCACGGCGAAGCCGCGGCCCGCCTCGCCTGCACGCGCCGCCTCGACACCGGCATTGAGTGCGAGCAGGTTCGTCTGGAAGGCAATCTCGTCGATGACGCCGATGATCTGGCCGATGCGGTTCGACGAATCCTCGATCCGGTTCATCGCAGTCACCGCATTGCGGACAATCTCACCCGACTTGCCGGCGCTGGTCTTGGTTTCCGCTACCATCTCGCGAGCCTCCGCCGCGCGCTCCGACGCCGTCCGCACCGTCGCAGTAATCTCGTCGAGTGCTGCTGCCGTCTCTTCAAGGGCGGCCGCCTGCTGTTCGGTGCGCTTCGACAGATTGTTTGTCGCTCCGCTGATATTGCCGGCGCTGTCGTTGACGACACGCGTCGATTCGGCGATCGCCTGGATGACCCCATTCAGCGCGCCAACCGCGGTGTTGAAGTCGGATCGCAGCTTGGCATAGTCCTCGCCGAGATCGCCGATCGACACGGTCAGGTCGCCTGCCGCCAGTTTCTCGAGGCCGGCACCGAGCGACTGGATGGCAAAGCTCTGACGATCCGCCGCCGAGCGCAAATTGGCCTCGTTGCCCCGACGCTCCTCCTCGATCTGCGACTGATGCCGGCCCTCGCGATCCCGCATGACTGCGCGCTCACGGACGGAATCCCGCAACACAAGCAGGGATTTCGCCATCGCGCCGATCTCGTCACGTCTGTCGTGATCGACGATGTCGACCGCATCATGCTCATCGGCAATGGCGTTCATCGCGCCCTTGAGCCGAGCGATCGGCGACGTCACGCTGCGCACGATGCCAAAGGCAACCGCGATGATGACAATCGCGCCGACAAGGCAGGCGCCGCCCGCCCAGATCGCATTCTGACGATAAAGGGCCGCAAGATCGTCGGCATAGACGCCTGTGCCGACGACCCAGCCCCAAGGTTCGAAGCCGACCACATGCGAGTATTTCAGCACCGGCTCTGCCGCACCCGGCTTCGGCCAGTAGTAGTCGACAAAGCCTTCGCCGCTCTTCTTCACGGTGTTGGCGAACTCGACGAAGATGAATTTCCCGGTCGGATCCTTGTTCTGGGACAGATCCGTTCCGTTCAGCTCCGGCTTGATCGGATGCATGATCATCGTCGGATGCATGTCATTGATCCAGAAGTAGCCATTGCCGCCGTAGCGCATGGCTGAGATCACGTCTTTCGCCGCGGTCTGCGCCTGCTCTCGCGTCATCGCGCCGGACTGTTCCAGCTTGTAGTATTTCTCGAAGATCGCAATCGCCGTCGCGTCCATCTGCGCAAGACCATGCTTGCGCTCGCTCTCCAGCTTGGCATGCGAATAGTTGAGGAAGAAGGTGATGGCGAGCACCAGAATAGTCAGCGCCAGCCCCACAAGAGAATAGAGGCGGGTGGAAATCTTGACGTTACGCATTGAGCCCCAGCAGTTCAGAATTTGATCATAGTCAAATACTGCTATGCGGGCCTTACTGGATGGTGAATTTTAATTAGATCTCACTGAATTGCCGCAAGGTGATGATTTTCTCAAACGTCTCGCATATTCGCGCAAGTCATTGATTTATATTGACCGCCCAACATTGCTCCAAAGCACGCTAGGTAATATCTCATAGAACTATAGTCTGAGTTTTGGAGAGGGACGCCTCACCTCCAGACATCAGCGCGTTTCGCTTCCAGGGCATCTGCGCTAGGGTCCCTCGGAATCGTTGACCGTTTTCTTGAACAGGAGCCTTCCATGACCGACGCCAAGCCGAATGGCGCCCTGACCCTTCGCACCGTGGCCATGCCCGCCGACGCCAATCCGGCAGGCGACATTTTCGGCGGTTGGGTCATGGCACAGATGGACCTTGCGTCCGGCATTACGGCATCGGAACGCGCGAAGGGCCGCGTCGTCACCGCAGCGGTCAAGGAAATGGCATTCGCTCTGCCAGTGAAGATCGGCGATACACTCTCGGTCTTCACCACGATCGAAGCTGTAGGCCGCACCTCAATCACGCTGTCGGTCGAGGCATGGGCGACCCGTGCCCGCTACAACAACATGGAACAAGTGACGGCGGCGACCTTCATCATGGTCGCGCTCGACGAGACCGGAAAGCCTAAGCCGGTTCCAGCGGAATAGGCCATGGAATCGGTCAGCTCGCCCGAGGTCTTTCTCCACATCAAGGTGGTGATGGGGATGGTGATCTCGCTCAGCCTTGCGCGGCTGCTGACGGGCATCGCCGGCATCATCCAGCATCCGGGAAAGGGCAAGCCCTATGCCGTCCATCTCGGCTGGGCGGCATCGATGTTCCTCTTCATCATCCACATCTGGTGGTGGGAGTATCGGCTGCAGGCCGTGCCGGTGCTGCATTTCGGCATCTACCTGTTTCTCGTCTCGTTCTGCTGCCTGTTCTTCATGCTCTGCGCGCTGCTCTTCCCCGCCTCGCTCGACGAGTATGGCGGCTACGAAGAGTATTTCTATTCGCGTCGGCGCTGGTTCTTCGGCACGCTCGCCCTCACCTATGCCGTCGACATCATCGATACCGCGATCAAGGGGGCAGACCATATCCAGTCTATCGGCTGGGAGTTTCCGGCGCGCAACATCGCCTATGTTATCCTCTGCGTCATCGCCGCATGGACGGCCAACCGCCGCTTCCACGCCGTCTTCGTCTGGCTCAATCTGCTCTATCAGGTCAGCTTCATTTTCCGCATCTATGACGTCTTGGGATAAATGTGCAACTTTTTGGTTGCCATTTCGCGACCACAATGAGACAAAAGGCAACCAGGAGGTTGCCGATATGTCTGATCGCATCGAGAAAATCATCGAACTGAACGCTTCGGTCGAGCGCGTCTGGAAGGCCATCACCGATCATCGCGAATTCGGCGAATGGTTCCGAGTCCAGCTCGATGGACCCTTCGTGCCCGGCCAGAACTCGACTGGCCACATCACCCATCCCGGCTATGAGCACATTCGCTGGCAAGCCACCGTCAAACGCATGGAGGAGCCCAAGCTTTTTTCCTTCACCTGGCATCCCTACGGCATCGATCCCAAAGTCGATTATTCCAAGGAAGAGCCGACGCTCGTCGAGTTTCGTCTCGAGCCGACGTCGTCGGGTTCGCGCCTGACGGTCACGGAATCGGGTTTTGACAAAGTCCCGCCGCATCGCCGCGAGGAGGCATTCCGCATGAACGACGGGGGCTGGGCCGAACAGATGAAAAACATCAAGGAATACGTCGATAGATAACGTCGATTTCCACCGCGAGAACGCGGCAATCCTGTTCGCCGCCTTGGGAGACCCGACGCGCCTGTCACTGCTGACAACCCTCAGCGACGGGCGCGAACGCTCGATCGCAGGGCTTTCGGTCGGCACTGTCCTCACCCGGCAGGCGGTGACAAAGCATCTGCACGTGCTGGAACAGGCCGGCCTCGTTCGCTCCACCAAGGTCGGGCGGGAAAGCCATTACGCTTTCCAACCCGATCGGATCGGCGATATGCGTGCCTATCTCGACAGCGTCTCCCGGCAATGGGACGACGCGCTCGAACGCCTGCGCGCCTTCGTGGAGCGGTAGACACATCAGCTAGCGAATGGGCCTAGCCGCGGAAAATGAAGGATGCACCGACAGCGATCAGGGCAAAGCCGATCGCATGGTTCCACGTCAGGTTCTCGCCGAGCCAGAAGACCGAGAAACCGGAGAAGACGAGGAGCGTGATTACTTCCTGCATCGTCTTCAGCTGCGCCGTCGAATAGACGGCAGAGCCGATGCGATTCGCCGGCACGGCAAGGCAGTATTCGAAAAAGGCGATCGCCCAGCTGACGACGATGGCGATGAACAGCGCCGCGCCCTTATGCTTCAGATGGCCGTACCAGGCGAAGGTCATAAAGATGTTCGACGCGAAAAGCATGACGACCGGCCAGACGGCGGCTGGGCTGAGGGCAAAAGGCATGGGTGATTCCCGGAAATTGAAACTGGCGGCAGCATGTATCGCCAAATTTCCGCTCTGCAAGGGGCCGTGCGGACTTGCAGCCGCCTGCACGTCCGCAATCGAGTGTAACACCTCAAAGGATCACTCATTCAGCAATCAGTGGTTGATGTTGATTTGTGTGAATTTCTCAAAGGCTGTGCGCCTAATGGGAAAGGCATCCGCAGATTGACAGTCCGATACGCTGCAGCGGAACGAATTGCCCGCAACATCGCCGCGCGTCGCCCGTCCGGATCGCCTTCACCAGTCGTCTACCGGAGGGGACGCGCTATGGACACGATCACAGATATAGGCAAAACCAGCTTGGCCGGAGTGCTCGCCGCTCTGGCGCAGGCAAAAATGAAGATCGGCTCGATTGTCGATGCCGGCGGCACCTATTCGGTCACCTACGATCTCGCGTCGTCTTCTTCGGACGGAGCTAGTCTCAGCGAGACCCTGCCCAGCACGCCACCCGTCGCGAACATGGACAGCCCTGCCCCGCCGCCCGCCGGCGCGCACGGACCGTTCGTCCACGCTCGAGCAATCGCACCTAAGACGATCCTCTATACCGACGCGAGTGGCCGCGACGAAATCCGCGAAGGCGGATCACGCTCCTGGCGCAACTGCAACGCGGGGAATATCCGCAAGGGTGACTTCTCGATCAATTATGGCGCCATCGGCGATGACGGCAGCTTTGCAATCTTCCCTGACGAGGATACCGGAAAGGCGGCCATCATCGCGCTGTTGCGAACGGCAACCTATATCAAGCTCACGCTCAAGCAGGCGATTTTCCGCTACGCTCCGCCGGAGGAGAACAAGTCAGCTGAGTACGCTCAGTTCATCCACGATAAAACAGGCGTTGCGCTGACTGCGGTTCTCTCCGACCTGAAAATGGACGATTTCCGAAAGATCGCCAGGTTCATTCAGGTCGTTGAAGGTTGGAAGCCCGGCACAATCAGACCGAACGCACCGCCTGCACCGCTGATGGGAGCGGCGATTGGCGTGGCATCCTCAGCGGCATCGGCAACGCAGGACTGGATGACCATCGCCCGCCGCGAAGCAGCCCTCCCGGTGCATGAACGTAGCCAGTGGCCGGATCCCGGCGAGAACCCCCGCATCCTCAATTACTTCAAGGTCTGCGCACCGTGGTTCGAGGTTGCAGGCGGCGACGAGGTCGATTGGTGCGCCGCCTTCGTCAATTACTGCCTGGTCAGTAGCGGCCACATGGGCACCGATCATCCCGGCGCCCGTTCGTTCTTCTGGAACAAGAAGAACCAGTTCCTCGTGCTCAAGGAACCGAAACCGGGCGCGATAGCCGTTCGTCGCTACGCGCCCTTTACCGATCCGAGCTGGGCAACCGGCAACGGCCATGTCGGATTCGTGGTCTCCTGGACCAATACGACCATCACACTGCTTGGTGGAAACCAGAGCAACACGGTTTGCGAGAAAACCTTCCCCCTGATCGAAAAGAACGGAAACACCAAAGAATCCGAGTTCGTCCGTTTCCTGATGCCCGTGATCGTCTGAACTCGAACGGTAAGCGGGCGCGGCCACACCGCGCCCGCTTCCAGCGGTTCGCTTGGCCGATCATGCGCGCACGCCGTGCGGCTCCTCGGCCTCCTCCGTCCCGAACCGCACGTCCTTCTTCTCGTAACCGAAGCCCGCGAGAAGAGCCACTACGATGGCAACGATCGCCGCGACCATCAGCAGCGCGTAGGCATAGTCGCCGTCCCAATGCTCGGCCAGTCCCGCCTGCAGCGTCGCATTGCCTGACGCGAGCAGATTGCCGAGCTGGTAGGCAAATCCCGGGAACGTGCCGCGTACCTCGTCTGGCGACAGCTCATTGAGATGCACCGGCACGATGCCCCAGGCGCCCTGAACGAAGAACTGCATCAGGAACGCACCGATCGCGAGCAGCACCGGTCCCGGCGCATAGACCCAAAGCGGCGCCACCGGCACGGCGATCAGCGATGCGATGACGATCGCCTTCTTGCGCCCGATCCGCTGCGAAAGCGCACCGAAGAAGAGACCACCGCAGATCGCGCCGATATTGTAGACGATAGCAATCGCGCCGGTCGTATAGCTATCGTAGTTGCGTTGGGTCTCCAGGAAGGTCGGATAGAGATCCTGCGTTCCGTGGCTGAAGAAGTTGAACGCTGTCATCAGCAGCACGGACCACAGGAATAGCGGAACATTGTCACGCAGCACGGCGAGGAACGGTCGGCGTCCCTGTTTCTGCCGCTTGAGAAACGCCGGGCTCTCCTCGACGCTGCGCCGGATGTAGAGCACCAGCAACGCCGGCAGCGCACCGACGAAGAACATGCCGCGCCAGCCGATGACCGGGAACAACAGGAAGAAGACGATCGAGGCGAGCAGATAACCAGAGGGGTAACCGGCCTGCAGGATGCCGGAGACAATGCCACGGCTATTTTCAGGGACGGTTTCCATGACGAGTGACGCGCCGACGCCCCATTCGCCGCCCATGGCGATGCCATAGAGCGCCCTGAGCATGATGAACATGGTCAGCCCCGTCGAGAAACCGGTCAGGAACTCGAACAGCGAATAGAGCGCCACATTCACCATCAGCGTGATACGGCGGCCATATTTGTCTGATGCGAGCCCGAACAGCAGGGCGCCGAGCGGCCGCATGGCAAGCGTCAGGAAGATCGCGACCGACACGGCCGCGACGTCGGTGTGAAACTCATCTGCAATGTGCTTGAGAACGAAAACCAGAATGAAGAAATCGAAGGCATCGAGCGTCCAGCCGAGATAGCTGGCGATAACGGTGTTGCGCTGCTGCGGGGTGAGCGCGCGCAGGCTCTGCAATGCGGACATGATCTTCCTCCGTCCGAAAGCGGCGGCGAGGCGGGCAATGTCCGGATGCCGTCGAAGAGAGGGATCGCCCGGATGGGCGAGGTCGAAGCTGTGACAGGCAGCCTCGTTTAACGTCAGTATTGCTGCCCTTGTTCCCGGCTGCGACAGTTTGACCGTCGCTCAGCTTTCACCGGCAAGCTTTTCGCGAATGTGATCCGGCCCGCCGGTCATGCGCCTGGCAAAAGGCCGGTCGGGATCCACGACACGCCAGAACGGCGCGCTGCCCTCCTGGCTGATGTGCACCAGATGCCGCTGCACCGTGACGGGACAGCAGGCATCCGCACCGTATTTCGCCGCGAGCGCGCGCCGGATCTCCGCCAGATCCGACAGCTGCCCCGTCGGCACGCTTTGCAACGCATCGACGACCATGCTTTCGCTCGGGATCAGCATGCGCTGCTCCTGAGCCCTGCCCTTCGGCCGCATCTTGATAACCGGAACATCGCTCATGGCATCCTCCGCAGATCGAGAGCCGCACTCAGGTGAGGTTCCTGCGGCGCTCTACCTCGGCAGCGGTCGGCCGTTCGAATTCGAACGAACCGGTCACGATATCGCCATCACGAACATACTTGTTCACCGTGACACCAGTGCCCGAAGTCCGCGAACTGATGAGCTTCAGCTTGCCCGGAGATACTCCGTCGCCGAACAGCCGCTTGCCCTTGCCGAGCACGACAGGAAAGAACGAGATAGACAGCTCATCGACCAGATCGTTCCGGAACAGCGTCTGCAGGAAGTCGGTCGATCCCTGCGTCAGCAGGTCAGGTCCATCACTCGCTTTCAACGCCTTGAGCGCGCCGACCACGTCAGCTCCGAGCACCTGACTGTTCTGCCAGCTGGCATTGAACTCCGGATTGCGGGTCGCGACGTATTTGGTGATCCGGTCGAACAGCGGACCGATCGGGTCGTCTGACGCAACGTAAGGCCAATGCGCGGCAAAGATGTCATAGGTCTTGCGGCCAAGCAGCAGATCGAAGGGATTGGCGAACATCTCGCCGACCGACTCTCCCATCGCCTCGTCGAAATAGGGCGCGGCCCAACCCCCGTAACGAAAACCGCCGATCGGATCCTCATCCGGACCGCCCGGCGCCTGCATGACGCCGTCGAGACTGACGAATGCACCTGTCATGATCTTCCGCATCCTCATTTTCCTCCATGAAACCCTGCGTAGCTTGTGCACCAAGGACGTTCGCCCGCCGCCAACGCCGACAATCGCATCCGACAAAATCCGCCGCCACTGTTTGCCAAATCCGAACGATTCTTTTGTTTCCCTTTTGTACTCTTTGCCCCTTCACTTTCGCGGTGACTCTCGCCATATTCCGGCCATGGCCAAAACTCCGAAGAAATCCCCCGCCCCTGTTGGCTTCGAGGAAGCCCCGCAGTCGTCCTTCGAGGGCGCTCCCCTGTCCGGTTCCGTGTCCGACTGGGTGAAGCAGCTGGAGGCCGATGCCGAGGCGTCAAGTGTCGAGACGCAGCGCCAGATCGCCTCGAAGGCCGGCAAGCATCGCAAGAAGGTGGAGATCGCCGCCTCCAAATCCGCGCGCGGCACGTCGATGGGCGGCTCGACCGACCCGAAGACCCGCGCCGCTGCCGGCCTCAACCCGGTCGCGGGCATGGACACGACGCTGGAGGAAGCCGCCTCGCTGCAGGCCGGCACCGCCGTCACCGCCACCGTCGAGGCCCTGTCGGCGCTGATCGAGAGCGGCAACCCGCTGCACAAGAACGGCAAGATCTGGACGCCGCACCGCCCCGCCCGACCGGACAAGTCCGAAGGCGGCATCTCTATTCGCATGGACTCGGAATACCAGCCTGCAGGCGACCAGCCGACCGCCATCAAGGACCTCGTCGAGGGCCTCGAAAATGGCGACCGCAGCCAGGTGCTGCTCGGCGTCACCGGCTCCGGCAAGACCTTCACCATGGCCAAGGTGATCGAGGAAACCCAGCGCCCGGCCCTGATCCTGGCGCCGAACAAGACGCTCGCCGCCCAGCTCTATTCCGAGTTCAAGAACTTCTTCCCCGACAACGCGGTCGAGTACTTCGTCTCCTACTACGACTATTACCAGCCGGAAGCCTACGTGCCGCGCTCCGACACCTATATCGAGAAGGAATCCTCGATCAACGAGCAGATCGACCGCATGCGCCACTCGGCGACGCGCTCGCTGCTCGAGCGCGACGACTGCATCATCGTCGCCTCGGTCTCCTGCATCTACGGTATCGGCTCGGTCGAGACCTATACCGCCATGACCTTCCAGATGAATGTCGGCGATCGCCTCGACCAGCGCCAGCTGCTCGCCGACCTCGTTGCCCAGCAATACAAGCGTCGCGACATGGATTTCCAGCGCGGCTCCTTCCGCGTCCGCGGCGACACCATCGAAATCTTCCCGGCCCACCTGGAAGATGCCGCCTGGCGCATCAGCATGTTCGGCGACGAGATCGACGCCATCACCGAGTTCGACCCGCTGACCGGCGCCAAGACCGGCGACCTGAAATCGGTGAAGATCTACGCCAACTCGCACTACGTCACCCCGCGCCCGACGCTGAACGCCGCCATCAAGTCGATCAAGGAGGAGCTGAAGGGCCGCCTCGTCGAACTCGAGAAGGCCGGTCGCCTGCTGGAAGCCCAGCGCCTCGAACAGCGCACCCGCTACGACATCGAAATGCTCGAAGCCACCGGCTCCTGCCAGGGCATCGAGAACTATTCGCGCTACCTGACCGGCCGCGACCCCGGCGATCCGCCGCCGACGCTGTTCGAATATGTCCCCGACAACGCCATCGTCTTCATCGACGAAAGCCATGTCACCATCCCCCAGATTGGCGGCATGTACCGCGGCGACTTCCGCCGCAAGGCGACCCTTGCAGAATACGGCTTCCGCCTGCCCTCCTGCATGGACAACCGTCCGCTGCGCTTCGAGGAATGGGACGCCATGCGCCCCGACACCATCGCCGTCTCGGCCACCCCCGGCGGCTGGGAGATGGAACAGGCAGGCGGCGTCTTCGCCGAACAGGTGATCCGCCCGACCGGCCTGATCGACCCGCCGGTCGAGGTCCGCTCCGCCCGCAGCCAGGTCGACGACGTCCTCGGCGAGATCCGCGAGACCGCGGCCAAGGGCTACCGCACCCTCTGCACCGTGCTCACCAAGCGCATGGCCGAGGACCTGACCGAGTACCTGCACGAACAGGGCGTCCGCGTCCGCTACATGCACAGCGACATCGACTCGCTGGAGCGCATCGAGATCATCCGCGACCTCCGCCTCGGCGCCTTCGACGTGCTGGTCGGCATCAACCTTCTGCGCGAAGGCCTCGACATTCCCGAATGCGGCTTCGTCGCCATCCTCGATGCCGACAAGGAAGGCTTCCTGCGCTCCGAGACCTCGCTGATCCAGACGATCGGCCGCGCCGCGCGTAACGTCGACGGCAAGGTCATCCTCTATGCCGACAACATCACCGGCTCGATGCAGCGCGCCATGGACGAGACCGCGCGCCGCCGCGAAAAGCAGGTAGCCTATAACGAGGAACACGGCATCACGCCCGAGAGCGTCAAGGCGAAGATCTCCGACATCCTCGACTCGGTCTACGAGCGCGACCACGTCCGCGCCGACATTTCGGGCGTCTCGGGCAAGGGATTTGCCGATGGCGGCAACCTCGTCGGCGGCAATCTGCAGACGCATCTCAACGCGCTGGAAAAGCAGATGCGCGACGCCGCCGCCGACCTCGACTTCGAAAAGGCCGCCCGCATGCGCGACGAGATCAAGCGCCTCAAGGCCGCCGAACTCGCCGTCATGGACGACCCGATGGCGCGCGAGGAAGCCCGCTCGCAGGAAGGCAGCGGCAAGAAGAGCGGCAAGCCGGCCGCGGGCGGCAGCTCCCTCTTCGCTAAGCCCGGCCTCGACGACATGGGCCGCGACGTCGCCGACCCCGCCAACAAGAGCCTCTTCCGCCGCAACAGCCTCGACGAAATGACCGTCGGCCGCACCGAAAAACCGGTCACCGGCCACCTGCCGGACAAGCCAGAGGCCGCCAAGGGCACGAAGCGCTTCTCACCGCTGCTGGAAGGCCAGCCGGAGCGCGACGACGTCAGGCCGCTGGTGCGCGGCAAGACCGGCGTCGGCAGCTACGAGGATCTGGTGGACCAGAAGCGCAAAGGTCGGACAAAGGGCAAGACGGGGCGGCCCGGAAGATAGAGAATGTCTCCTCTCGGCCCAAAGCAGACCGTTCAGGCCGCTACAGCCGACGCCAGATGGCTTGGTCCCCCCGCAGAATCTCCCGGCGATCATAGCGTTGCGCGACAGCAAAACCGGCGATACGCTTCATCATCAAACTTCGGCAGCAGCAGCGCGACAGGGTGACAAATGGCAACTTCGTTCCGGGTAGGCAAAGGTGCGGGATACTCCACTCGGGTTTTGGTTTTGCTGTCGCTCGCGGTCAGTGGGGTTTCTGCGACCGAGTCCCGTCAGGCGCGGAACGAGTTGAAGGCATTTCCCGAGGCGACCGCGGGCCAGCAACGACACGTGATCTTCTTGCCAAAGCGTACCGACGAAGATGCGCGGCGAGTTGGAGTGATCGTAGGCCGAACCGAGTTGGTAGATTGCAACCGGAATACCTTTGGCTCCCGGTTGGAGAAGCGTACAATTGATGGTTGGGGGTATGACTACTACGTCGTTACAGGAGTTGGCTCGGTCGCGAGTACGCGAATGGCTTGCCCGGATGCCACCAAGAAAAAAGCGTTCGTGCGAAGCTCAGACGAGCCACTCTTGCGATACAACAGCCGGCTTCCCCTTGTGGTGTTTGCACCTGTCGACGTGGAAATCCGATACCGGATTTGGAAAGCCGGCCCAGAGACCCTGGCGGACTGACGTCTTCGTTCGGTAGTAAGATACAAGATCCGGGAGCGTTGATTGGGAGGCCGAGCAATGGTCCGTTCCAATCAACATGCAGGTTTCCAAGCTCGTCAAGTGCGGTGTGCAACGAGCCAGCATCTTCGCCGGTGCGCGTTATTGGGCCGACGCGCCGGAGAACGGCCCGGAAGGCTGGGGCTATCGTGTTGGACTAACGTTCCTGTTTCCGAAATGATCTGGAACCGCTCGGGGAAGGTTCTAGCCCTCTCACAATTGACGGGTTTTCAGGCCAGGCAAGGTTTCACGCATATTAGGTCGTGGGCATGGCCACAACAGGTACTTGTGTCCCCTTCTGGCGCAAACCGAACGTACAGTATTTGCGGATGGCACATACCATTCTTCCAATAAAATCAGTTGTGCCTCCAATATTATATCCCCACCCCACCTCCCCATGCCATCATCTCCTCGTCCTGTCGCGGATACACCGCAAGGCGTTGCGGCGAGGCGGGACCGGCGCGGGGTGTGAGGGTAGGACGCAAAACCTCATGCACCGGGTCCGCAGAAAATGGTCTCCCTCCGGGGACGGCGGCGATCGCGCGAATGCGGCGTCGAGTTGAGCCCCGGGCGTGCCTGTGTGGCACACATGGCCCCCAGGGGAAGCAAAGCTTCCTCGGGCAAGGCGGCAGAGGGACCGGAGTTGTGGGCATAAACCGCCGAACGGGGCGCTCGACAGCGCCATTTTACACTTTTCAGATGAGGCTCTTTCGAGCGCCCCGTCCGAACCCTGCCGCCCGCAAGGGCCGGCAAACCGATGCCAGGATCAAGCCACGGGTGAAACCAGCCGCGTGAAGGCAAAGCCGCGCGCCGGCGGCAGCGGACGGGCGCAGAGACGGAGGGGCAGACATGACGGAATCCATAGGGAAAGCGGGAGAAGGGACGCTGAGCGAATGGGAACGCCGCATCGGCGACTACGGCACGCTGAGGCTGCGCCTGCGCACCGCCGAGATGCTCGGCCTGCCGGCAAGGGTCTGCGGCGTGCGCAACTGCCGCCGCACGCGATCCTGCCTGCTCGTCTTCACCCACAACAGGCTGCCGCTCTGCTACACCATGCTGACCGACGAGGAGCGCAAGGCCCATGACGAATTCTTCGATTTCGCCGGCAGCGTCTACGAGGCGGCGCAGTGCGGCCATTTCGGCAATCTCTACCGGCTGCTGATCGACAACCCGCCCGAATATCACCAGGCGGTGACCGCGATCGTCCGCCACGCCCTGCCGCCCGGCCATCGCGCCCATGGCGGGCTCGACGCGATCGACCGGATCAGGGCCGGCCTGCCGCCTGCCGCATGGAGCTGGAAAACTCGCTACGGGAGGTGACCCGGACATCGGCCCGCGTCCGCCATGCAACCGGTGCCGATGCCTGCGGCCGGTCGCCGGGTGCGCAGATTGCCACCCATTAAACTTGCCTCAACCCCTGGATGGCATACCTGCCCCGACCGCCCAAGGAGACACGCATGGCATTCGTCGCTTTCAGGAACACCCACAACAACACCATCTACATCAATCCCGAGCAGGTCCTCTACGTCGCGTCCTTCGAGGAGGATGTCACGATCATCGCCTATGCGGTTTCCGATTCCAGCGGCAAGCCGCTCGTCTCCCACGTTCGCGGCAGCGCCGACCTAGTGCAGCACAAGCTGGCGGGCGGGGCGGCGCGCTAGGATGGACGGCCCTCAGGGCGCGGCCGGGATGGCGAAGGAGCGCAACGGTGCCGTTCCGGCACAGTTTCCCGAAACGGCACAACATCGGCTGTGAGTGCTTACGATTCGTCAAGTGTCTGAATCTTTGTCGATTCCCGTGTCGCAGAATCGCGTGCCACAATATTGCCGCTTGCCTTTTGCTTCGAATGCTGTCACCAAATGCGGCTCTCGGGCATTTGCATGCCGGTGACTGGACTGATGTGGTAAAGCTTTCCGGCAGGAAGGCGGCGTGGGGGACACCCGCGTACGTAGACGTTCTTTCCCCGTTCGTGAACTACTCGACTGACCCTTCGCGCGCTGAATTTTGATGAGGGAGCGCGAAAGCTAAAGCCGTCCGTTTCCTCTCGCGGGGGATGGATACCAAACAGACTAAGGGAAAAGGACTATCCCAATGGCCACCAAGGGCACCGTAAAATTCTTCAACCAGGACAAGGGTTTTGGTTTCATCACGCCAGAAGGCGGCGCGAAGGACGTTTTCGTCCACATCTCCGCGCTGCAGGCTTCCGGCATCCAGTCGCTGCGCGAAGGCCAGCAGGTTACCTTCGACACCGAGCCGGACCGCATGGGCAAGGGCCCGAAGGCCGTCAACATCTCGGCTAACTAATTCATTTTCTGCTTCGGCAGAAAAGAGGACGGCGCTCCGCAAGGGGCGCCGTTTTTCGTTTGCGGGATCGATCGGCTGCCCGCGAAACGCTCGAGCGGCAATGCGGCCCGCCAGCCGGGCTCCGTTTCGTCGCGCGGCAGCGCTATGCGCCGACCGCTTCCCGCGCACCTTCGAAATCGACCGCAGCAAAGGCTGCGGCAATCACCTCCGGCCCAGCTCCTGCCTTGACGGCATCGGTCGACAGGATCTGCCGATAGCGCCGGGCGCCAGGCAGCCCCGTGAACAGCCCGACCATATGCCGCGCCACCTGCTGCAGCCGCCCGCCATTGGCGATATGACGCTCGACATAGGCCATCATCCGGTCGCGGATATCGCCCCAGTCTGCCGTCTCCGCTGCCGCGCCGTAGAAACGATGGTCGACATCGGCGAGAATGGCGGCGTTCTGATAGGCCGCGCGTCCGAGCATGATGCCGTCGATATGGTTGAGATGCCGAGCCGCCTCGTCGAGCGTCTGGATGCCGCCATTGATGCCGATGAAAACATCCGGCCGCGCCTGCTTCATGCGGTAGACGATCTCGTAGTCCAGCGGCGGGATCTCACGGTTCTCCTTCGGCGACAGGCCTTTCAGCCAGGCCTTGCGCGCATGGATCCAGATTGCGTCGGCGCCGGCATCGAGCACCCGATCGAGAAGGCCGGGCAGCGCCGCCTCCGGATCCTGCTCGTCGACGCCGATCCGGCATTTCACCGTGACGGGCACGTCGGCCACCGCCTTCATCGCCGCCACGCAGGCCGCCACGGTCTCGGGCGTCAGCATCAGGCAGGCGCCGAAGGTGCCCGATTGCACCCGGTCCGAGGGACAGCCGACATTGAGGTTGATCTCGTCATAGCCATAGGGTGCCGCGATCCTGACCGCCTCTGCAAGCTTCGCCGGATCCGATCCGCCGAGCTGCAGCGCCACCTTGTGCTCCGCCGCATCGAAGGACAGCAGCCTTTCGCGCGGCCCATGGATGATCGCATCGGCCACGACCATTTCCGTATAGAGCAGCGCATTGCGACTGATCTGCCGGTGGAAATAGCGGCAATGGCGATCGGTCCAGTCGATCATCGGCGCAACGGCGAAGATCGGCTGGCCTGACTTCAGGGCCTCGGCGTAGAAATTGGATGTAGTCATGCCGCGCTCATAGCGCAAAGACGGGTGAAATGCCAGTTTGCGGCGCGCAGGGCAGCAATGCGGCGATGCACGGCAGCCACTAATCGGCAAACCGCACTTTCCCCCCCGCTTCCTTTCCGTCTAAGATGCCGGGACTCACAAATAGCACGAGCCTGCAATGTCCCTTCCCGCAACTGTCATCCCCCTTCCCCAACCCGTCCTGCTTCCCGTCGAAGGCACAGCTGACGCATTTCCCGTGCGTCGCGTCTACTGTGTCGGGCGCAACTATGCCGACCACGCGATCGAAATGGGCCATGACCCGAGCCGCGAGCCGCCCTTCTTCTTCCAGAAGAACGCCGAAAACCTGGTGGCTGAGGGCAAGGATTTCCCTTACCCGCCGCTTTCAAGCGATGTGCATTTCGAAGTCGAGTGCGTTCTGGCGCTGAAGGCCGGCGGCCAGGATATTCCCGCTGAAAAGGCGCTTGATTGCATCTACGGCTATGCCGTCGGCATCGACTTCACGCGCCGCGATCTGCAGGCGGAGGCGAAGAAGCTCGGCCGCCCCTGGGAGGTCGCCAAGGCCTTCGAATATTCCGCACCCGTATCGCCGATCGTCCCGGCGGCCCAGCTCGGGCATCTCTCGGCCGGCCGTATCTGGCTGGAACTGAACGGCAAGCGCGTCCAGGATGGCGACCTCAACCAGATGATCTGGAAGGTGCCAGAGATCATCGCCGAACTCTCGAAACTCTTCATCCTGGCGCCGGGCGACGTCATCATGACCGGCACGCCAGCCGGTGTCGGCGCCGTGACGAGGGGCGACCACGTCAAGTGCGGCATCGACGGTATCGCCACACTGTCGGTGAAGGTGGCCTGAGAGGAGACGTCCATGCCTGTCTACGCGCTCGGCGGACTGACGCCGGATCTACCGGCACCCGGCACCTACTGGATCGCGCCTGATGCCCATGTCATCGGCCAGGTTTCGCTTGGTGTCGATGTCGGCATCTGGTTTGGGGCAGTGCTGCGCGGCGACAATGAGCCAATTCTGGTCGGGGCGGCGACGAATATCCAGGAAGGCGCGATGCTGCATACCGATCCAGGCTTTCCCGTAACGATCGGTGAAGGCTGCACCATCGGCCATCACGCCATCGTCCACGGCTGCACGATCGGCAACAATTCGCTGATCGGCATGGGCGCCACGGTCCTGAACGGCGCCAGGATCGGCAACAATTGCCTGGTCGGCGCCAATGCGCTGATCACCGAGGGCAAGGAGTTTCCCGACAACTCCCTGATCGTCGGCTCACCGGCGCGGGTTATCCGCACGCTCGACGAGGCGGCGATCGAGGGGCTGCGCCGCTCCGCCGAGAAATATGTCGGCAACTGGCAGCGTTTTGCGCGGGATCTTCGTCCTCTCTGACCATCAGAACAGCAGACCTACCCCGGTCACGTTCCTGACTGCCGTCTTCACGAGATCGAAGACGGCGTTCAGGATCTTCTGCGCGGCTCCGTAAACGAGGAATTCGAACTCGGCCAGCGCGCTGTTGAGATTGAGTTCGAGCAGATGCAGCGTCAGGTCCGCGGCCTTGACGGTGATCGTCTTGGCCGCCAGCTGCGCCATGACCTTGGCAGTCTTCTGCGCGATGAAACCCAGCTGATATGTCTTCTCGTCGCGAATGGCGGTCCATTGGCCTTTTGCCGTCGCCGCAGCCACGGATATACAATCAATAAAACATACAATCAATGCGAGATACTGGTTGCAAGCCTGGTCTTTTGCTAAGCGGCGCACGCCTCACACAGACCGCGGATCTCGATCGTCGTCTTCTCCGCCTTGAACTTCTTCCCGCGCGTCCAGTCCATGAGGCGGTGATCGACCTCGTGGTCGTGGAATTCCATCACGTGGCCGCAGCTCTCGCAGATGGCGAAGGCGACGATGCCGTGACTGTGGCAGTTCTGGTCCGGGTGCGCGCAGGCGACAAAGGCGTTGATGCTTTCGAGCCGGTGCACGACGCCATACTCAAGCAGCTTCTCAAGCGCGCGGTAGACCTGCAGCGGCGCGCGAAAACCGTGATCGCGCAGCTTGTCGAGGATCGTATAGGCACTGAGCGGTCCGTCCGCCTTTTCGAGAACCTCAAAAACGAGAGCCTGGTTCTTGGTCAAAGCAGGTGCATTCATCAACGTTGTCCTTCCGGGACCTGCCCGCGCCCGCGCTTCGGCAGCAGGCTCAGAATGAAGAGGATCAGGGCTGCGACGACGATCGACGGGCCGGAGGGCGTGTCGTAGGTGAGCGAGCCGAACAACCCGCCGACCACGGCGACAGCGCCGATCAGCGAGGCGAAGATGGCCATCACCTCGGGCGTCGAGGCAAAACGGCGCGCTGCGGCCGCCGGAATGATCAGCAGCGAGGTGATCAGCATGATTCCGACGATCTTCATGGCGATGGCAATGACGACGGCCATCAGCAGCATGAAGAAGAGCCGCGCCCGCTCAGGCTGCAGCCCTTCGGCCTCTGCAAGCTCTGGATTGACGGTGGAGGCCAGAAGCGGCCGCCAGAGCCAGGCGATCGCCGCCAGCACGAGAATGCCGCCGCCCCAGATCATGACGATATCCGTCTTCGAGACCGCGAGGATGTCGCCGAACAGGAAGGCAATGAGATCGATGCGCACCCAGCTCATGAAGGCGACCATGACGAGGCCGATCGCTAGCGTTGCATGCGAGAGGATACCGAGCAGCGCATCCGCGGACAGCGCCTGGCGTTTCTGCAGGAACAGCAGGAGGATCGAAACCGTCGCCGCCACGAGGAACACCGCAAGCGTCAGGTTGAACTGCAGCAACAGCGACAGCGCGACACCAAGCAGCGCGGAATGGGCGATCGTATCGCCGAAATAGGCCATGCGCCGCCAGATGATGAAGCAGCCGAGCGGGCCGGTTGTCAGCGCCAGGCCAACGCCGGCGAGGATGGCGCGGACGAAGAAATCGTCAAACATGGCGCTCTCCTGCGGGCTGCTTGTGATCGTGGCCGTCATCGTGATTATGACCGACGCTGGCACGGCTGTGGTCGTGGCTATGGCCGGCGTGGTCGTGATGGGCGTGGTCGTGCCCGTCATCGCCATGATGGTGGCCATCGTCGGGGTGGCAGTGATCGGTGACGGAACCGTCGGAATGCAGCACCCGGCCATCCGGCAGATGCGTGTGGTCGTGGTGATGGCTATAGACCGCGAGCGCCTGCGCCGCACGGCTGCCGAACAGGCGGACATATTCCGCGCTCTGGGTCACCGCCTGCGGCGTACCGCGGCAGCAGACATGGCCGTTGAGGCAGATCACGGTGTCCGTCGCCGCCATGACCACATGCAGGTCGTGCGAGATCAGCAGGATACCGCAGCCGGTCGTGTTGCGGATCGACTGGATCAGGTCGTAAATCGCGATCTCTCCGGAAAAATCGACACCCTGCACAGGTTCGTCGAGCACGAGCAGATCGGGCTTGCGGGCGATGGCGCGCGCCATCAAGGCCCGCTGAAATTCGCCGCCGGACAAATGCTGCACTTCGGCACCGAGCATGTGCGACAGTCCAACCGCGTCGAGAGCAGCCGCCATATCGGCGTCGGAGAGAGGCCCGGTCAGCGTCATCAGCCGGCGCACGGTAAGCGGCAACGTCCAGTCGATCGCCAGCTTCTGCGGCACATAGCCGACCTTCAGGCCGCCGGCTCGCTCTACCCTGCCCTCGTCGGGCTTCAAGACGCCGATCGCCGTCTTCACTGTCGTCGACTTGCCCGAGCCGTTCGGGCCGATCAGCGTGACGATCTCGCCGCGCGAGACGGAGAAGTCCACGCCACGGACAAGCCAGCGGCCGTTTCTGCGAACGCCGACATTGGAAAGCGAGACCAAGGGCTTCGCTTCGGAATTTGCGGGAGGGAACATCATTTTTCCGAATGTGCTGTTGCGACTTGCTATCGCACACGTTATAGCATAACGCAATTGATGTAATAACATTACAATTGTAATTCAAGCGGAGTACGCCGATGAAATTCGCGATGGCCCTTACCCTCGCAGTCCCCGCCATCTTCTTTGCCGAGGCGGGCAGAACGGCGGATGCGCCTGTCGTGGTCACCTCGATCAAGCCTGTTCATTCGCTGGTATCGGCGATCATGCAGGGCGTCGGCACACCGGAACTGATCGTTGATGGCGCGGCCTCGCCGCATACCTACAACATGAAGCCGTCGAACGCGCGGGCGCTGCAAAACGCCAAAGTAGTGTTCTGGGTCGGCCCCGGGCTCGAAGCGTTTCTGGAGAAGCCTCTGGAGGCGATCGGGTCAGACGCCATCGTCGCCGAGCTCGACAAGGCGCCGGGTCTCACGAAGCTCAAGTTCCGCGAAGGCGGCGCTTTCGAGCCGCACGATGACGGCGACCATGACGGCGACCATCATCATGATGGCGATGGACACGATCATGCCGACGCAGATCATGACCACGATCATGGAGCGTTCGACACGCATCTCTGGCTCGATCCGCAGAATGCAAAGGCGATGGCTGCCGAGATCACCACTACTCTCGTCGCAGCCGACCCCGCCAATGCCCTCACCTACCAGGCCAACGCCAAGACACTGGACGACAGGCTAGACGCGCTGGACACGGAAATTTCAGGCATCGTGTCACCGGTCAAGGACAAACCGTTCATCGTCTTCCACGATGCCTATCAGTATTTCGAGAACCGCTATCATGTGCGTGTCGCCGGCTCGATCACCGTCAGCCCGGAAACGATCCCCGGCGCCGAACGCATTGCCGAGATCCACAAGAAGGTCGGCGAACTCGGCGCCACCTGCGTGTTCGCGGAACCGCAGTTCCAGCCGCGATTGGTCGATGTGGTGATCGAGGGAACGAAAGCGAAAGCCGGCGTCCTCGATCCCGAGGCCGCCACGCTCGACGCCGGGCCGGACCTCTATTTCAACCTCATGCACGGCATCGCCAACAGCATGAAGGAGTGCCTTTCGCGGGAAAGCTGAGATGGCAAGGGCGGTTGCAGGACCCGCCCTGCACCAGTCTGCCCACGAGCACAGCGTCCTACGGAAGCCTGCAATTGGCGTCCGATTGAATCAGAAGGGCGGCATTTAAGCCGCCCTTCACATGGTGACGTCAGCGCTTAGCGAATGACGATATTCGCGACCACGCCGTTGACCGAGCCGATGAGCAGGAAGTCGTTATCAACCTGTACCCAACGATAGCCGCGCGGCGGAGCCGACAGGCGGTAGCGATGATAGTCGCGTACGTCGCGCATATGGCGGCGCTCCGCCTGCGTCATGCGATGGCCGCGCGACCACTTGTACTTCGTGACGTGAACATCGCGCTCCACAACAACCGGCCGACGATGATCCTGGGCGCTTGCTTCGGTCGTTGCCAGCAGCGGAGCGGCAATCACAGTCGCGGCGAGAAGGAGGGTGGTGATCTTTTTCATTGGGAGGTTCCTCGTGTTGAACACGCCCCGAACCTAGGCCCAAAAAGATGAACCGAAACTGAAACTTAGATTAAACTTCTGTAATCATAACACATACTTAAAAGCATATACTAAATTAAAAGATTCGATATCGCCCGGTTTTCCGGGCGATATCGGACCGCTCGATCAAAGTTCGTCGTAGTTGAACCAGTCGAAATCTGCCGTCTTTGCGCGCCCCGACGTGTCGAAGGCGAAGACCCCGGCGAAGGCGCCGGTAAACGAGCCGTGCTCGCCGCGCCCGCCTTCATCGGAGACGACGCCGGCATCGAGCACCGGACCGATCGGCTGCCACGCCCCCGTGCCTTCCGTCTGCCAGAAGAACTGCAGGTCGTTGTCCCGGATTTCCATGGAAAGCTGAACGCGCCCCTCAGCCGGAAGCGCAACGCCACTGCCAGCCGGGAAGTCGAGCCGGCTGTGCGGATAATCGCCATTGCAGGAAAGGATCGTGACGCACCGACCCAGCTTTTCATGCAGGGTCACGGCAACCGCGTGGAATTTGTGCCGGTTATAGTAGTGAGTTAAGCCTGCCACCTGCTGATAGGTGTCGGGATCGAACTCCACTACCGTTTCTGCCCTGAAACTGTGATGCTCCTGGCGCCGGGCGACCAGCGACTGCTCGAACCACGAACCGACGCTTTCGCGGGCAATGAGCCTCAGATGACCGGGACGATCGGTCAGGTTGAAGATGCGCTCCGGCTTCGGCGTACGCAGCCACTGGAAATCAGACGGCAGCTTGCCGCCATCGAAACTGTATTCGCTGCGCACGGGCTTCTCGACAAGAACCGCGCCGTTCAGTCCCGGAACGGTGACATCGGGAACGGTGGTACCGTTTTCCAGATAGAGCCAGCCATCCTCTTTCCAGACGCACTTCTGCAGGCTGGTTTCGCGACCGAGCGTGCAGCGGCGCTTCGGCGGCAGCGGTCGGCCGCAGAGATGCGTGTGATAGAAACGGCCATCCGGCGTTTCGACATACTGGCCGTGCCCTGCCCGCTGGAGAACGGCCTCCGGATGATCCTTCGCGGTGATGAGGTGCTTGTTCGGATGCATCTCGTAGGGACCGTCGATGGTGCGCGAACGGGCCATCGTCACGGCATGATCGTAGCCGGTACCGCCTTCGGCAGTCGTCAGGTAATAGTAGCCGTTGCGCTTGAAGAGATGCGGCCCTTCGACCAGACCGAGTGGGCTGCCGGCGAAGATGTTCTTGATCGGCCCCTTCAACGATTTCGTGGCCGCGTCCCACTCCTGCATGAGGATGCCATCGAAGGCCGGCGACTTCGGTGCGCCGCCGAAGCTCTCGGTGCGGTGGTTCCACTGCATGTTGAGGAACCACTTGCGACCGTCATCGTCATGGAACAGCGACGGGTCGAAACCGGAGGAATTCACGTAGACCGGCTCGGACCAGTCGCCCTCGATCGTTGGCGAGGTCACGATGTAGTTGTGCGCGTCCTTGAAATTGCCGTCGAAGCGCTTGACGTCGGTATAGACAAGCCAGAACAGCCCATCGGCGTAGGACAGACAGGGCGCCCATACGCCGCAGCTGTCGGGATTACCGCGCATATCGAGCTGCGACTGACGCTCGAGCGGACGGCGCACCATCGTCCAGTTCACGAGATCGCGCGAATGATGGATCTGGACGCCGGGATACCATTCGAATGTCGAGGTGGCGATGTAGTAGTCATCCCCGACACGGCAGATCGATGGGTCGGGGTTGAAGCCCGGCAGAATAGGGTTGCGGATCATGGTGAAGTCTCCTCCCTGAAATACGCGCGCAACTTGCGGCACGTACATCAAAATTCAATAGAAAGACGCCCGGAAGGTCGTTCCGGGCGCTTCGGTTTATTCGCGTTCTGCTGACTTTGCCCAGAGATTGATGTCGGCCTCGCGGGCGTAGCCATCGATCTCCGTAAGCTCCTCCGCGGTGAAGTCGAGATTGTCGAGCGCCTTCACGCAGTCGACGATCTGCGACGAGCGGCTGGCGCCGATCAGCGCCGAGGTCACACGGTCGCCGCGCAGCACCCAGGCGATCGCCATCTGCGCCAGCGTCTGGCCGCGGCGCTCTGCGATCTCGTTGAGCTTACGGATGTTGTCGATGATCTGAGGACGGATGAAGTCCTTCTTGAGGAAGTGGTTCTGGGCCGCACGGCTATCGCCAGGAATGCCGCCGAGATACTTCGTCGTCAGCATGCCCTGCGCCAGCGGCGAGAACACGATCGAGCCCATGCCGACGTCGTCGAGCGTATCGAGCAGCTTGTCGTCCTCGACCCAGCGGTTGAGCATGGAATAGCTCGGCTGGTGGATCAGGCACGGCGTGCCGAGATCCTTGAGGATGGCAGCGGCCTCGCGGGTGCGCTGCGAATTATAGGACGAGATGCCGACGTAGAGCGCACGGCCGGAGCGCACGATATGATCGAGCGCACCGCAGGTTTCCTCCAGCGGCGTATCCGGATCGAAACGGTGCGAATAGAAGATGTCGACATAGTCGAGGCCCATGCGCTTCAGGCTCTGGTCGCACGAAGCGATCAGATACTTGCGGCTGCCCCACTCGCCGTATGGGCCCGGCCACATGTCGTAGCCGGCCTTGGACGAAATGATCAGCTCGTCGCGCAGGCCTGCAAATTCGGTGCGCATGATCTCGCCAAAGGCGGTTTCGGCGCTGCCGGGAGGAGGACCGTAGTTGTTGGCGAGGTCGAAATGGGTGATGCCGAGATCGAAGGCCGTGCGGCACATGTCGATCTTGCGGTCATGCGGCGTGTCGCCGCCGAAATTATGCCAGAGGCCGAGGGAGACGGCCGGCAGCTTCAGGCCGGAACGGCCCGTGCGGTTATACTTCATCTTTGAATAGCGGTCGGAAGCCGGTTGCCAGCTCATAATTCTGATCCTTTAAGCAAAAAGGCGCGGGCTCATCGCCCGCGCCGGACCATAGTCTTTTGGTCGCTTACTTCAAGAGCGCCTGTGCCTCTTCGATGCCGAGAGCGGCCGGCTGCGTGCAGGTCGTCGTCAGCTCGATGAAGCGGCCCTCTTCGCCCGATTTCAGGATCGACGTCATGACGTCGACGCCGTGCAGCGTGCGATCGAGCGAGCAACGAGCATCGCGGCCCTCGATGATCGCCATCGCCATGTCGGCAAGACCGGCCGTGCGGTAGTTGGCGCGCGGTCCCTGCGGGCTCTCCTGGTTGAAGATGCCGAAGGGATGCTCCCAGCCGTCGAGCGGCTTGATGTCCTTGTCCGTGCCGCTTGCCTCAACGACGCCGCCGAAAAAGTTCGGATCCGGCACGTAGAGCGAACCCTCGGTACCGTAGAGCTCCATGTTGGCATGGCGGTGAGACCAGACGTCCCAGCTCGCCGTCAGCGTGACAGTCGCGCCGCTGACGAATTCCAGGATCGCCTGGATCGTCGTCGGCGTTTTCACCGGGATGATTTCGCCATGACGCGGCTGGCTGGTGATTGTGCGGGTTTCGGACGCCATGGACGTCATGGCGCCGACACGCTTCACCGGACCGATCAGGTTGATCAGGTTGGCGATGTAGTAAGGGCCGAGATCGAGGATCGGGCCGCCGCCGGGCAGGAAGAAGAAGTCCGGGTTCGGATGCCACATTTCCATGCCCGGGCTCATGACATAGCACGCGCCAGAGGTGACGCGGCCGATGCCGCCTTCGTCGATATACTTGCGGGCGAGCTGATGCGCACCACCGAGGAAGGTGTCAGGCGCGCAACCGACGGAGAGGTTCTTCTCCTTGGCGATGCGGCGCAACTCCTCACCCTGCTCGAGGGTGAGAACCAGCGGCTTTTCCGAATAGACATGCTTGCCGGCTTCGAGGATCGCCTTCGAAACCGGGAAATGCGCGTCCGGGATGGTCAGGTTGACGACGACGTCAACCTCGTCATTGGCGAGAAGCTCGTCGATCGTCTGCGCCTTGACGCCGTATTCCTCGGCGCGTGCCTGGGCAGCCTGCACGTTGATATCAGCGCAAGCCACAACCTTGAGCCCCTTGAAAAGCGGGGCCAGCGAAAAGTAGGTGGTGGAGATGTTGCCGCATCCGATGATGCCGACGCCAAGTTCCTTGGTCATGATGTGCCTCAGTAGGTCTTGAAGGATGCGATCGAGCGGGTGATCAGGCGATCGACATCGGCCGGATTGTCATGCTCGACGACGTAATGTTTGGTCTTGGTGCCCTTGAGAGCCGCAATGAGCTTTGCCCAAGGCAGAGTGCCGTGGCCGACGTCTGCCCAGCCATCCTCGTTCTTGTTCTCGCCTGCAGGCGCGATGTCCTTGACGTGCGCCGAGGTGATGCGCGATCCGAGCTTCTCGATCCATGCAAAGGGATCGGCACCGCCACGAACGACCCACGCGATGTCCGCTTCCCAGGAAATGTCAGGCGCGCCTTCGAAGATGCGCTCGATCGGCAGCGAACCGTCGGCGAGCTTCACGAATTCGAAGTCGTGGTTGTGCCAGCCGAACTCGTAGCCCGCATCCTTGTACGGCTTGCTCATTTCCTGCAGGCGCTTGCCGAATGCCAGCCAGCCGGCACCATCGGTCGGGCGCTGCTCGGCGGCGAGATGCGGCGCATAGATCGAATCCATGCCAAGGGTCTTGGCAATATTCAGCGACTTCTTGACTTCGCCGTCCAGGAAATCGGGGCTGAAATGGCCGCTCGCCATGACAAGACCGTTCTTGTCGAGTTCCGCCCGCAGGCTGTTCAGGCCGGCATCGTCGAGATCGGCGTAGATGCCACCGAAGCCTTCGACTTCCTGATAGCCGGCCTTGCCGAGCTTTTCAAAGATCGCCGAATAGGGCTGGAAGTTGCGGGCGCTGTAAAGCTGGAAACTCAGTTTCGTCATCATTCCTCCTCGGGCCTCGTGCCCATTACATTTCAGTCAGGATCAATCCACGGACTGACAGGATTGCAGGTCGTAGAAACGGAAATCCGGTAGTGCGCCGCCCTCGAGCGGCTTTGCCGGGGTGAAGGTGATGCGGCGCGTCTCGCCCGCCGCCAGATCGAAGGCATTGTCGGAATACTTGCCGTCGGTATCGGTCTCGATCATCACGAAGAGAGCAAGACCCTTCGCGGTGACGTTGAGGCAGACAGAGCCGTCTTCCTCGACATATTCGTGCGTTACCATCAGGCCCGCAGGTTCGAGCTCCAGCGCCTTGTAGGTGCCGTGCACGTAGTGCCCCTCGCCGCCCATGCCATTCGATGCCGTGAAGCGCCAGGCAAGCAGCGTGCCTGCGGGGATCTCCGAGACGTCGATACTGGTGGCCGTCACGGCTGCGTCAGGGGTGCAGACCGCCTGCACATCCTTCAGGTGCTTGCGTTCGCCCTTCATGTCGATAACGGAGATCGACAAGTCGACGCTGACTTCTGCGAGCGTGTCGTTGACCAGCGAGAAACGGATCTGCTTGCCGTCTTCCGATGGGATGGCGGCAACCGCCACCGGCTGGAAGAAGCGCTTGACGAGATAGTGCATCGCCTTCCAGCGCCCGCCGTAATCAAGGCTCGACCACGAGGCCACCGGCCAGGTGTCGTTGAGCTGCCAGTAGATCGTGCCCATGCAATGCGGCTTCAGCGACCGCCAGTATTCCACCGCCGTCTTGATCGCTAGACCCTGCTGGATCTGGCTGAGATACACGAAGTTCGGGAAATCCTTCGGGAAGCGGAAGTAGCGGAACATGGTGCCAGCAATGCGCTCGTTGCCGCCCGCATTCTTCTGGTGCAGTTCCATGACGGGCGACGCGACGTTCATGTCCTTGGCATCGGCATAGGTCTTGATGACGGGCAGCGAGGTATAGGACTGGAAGCCGAATTCCGAGCAGAAGCGCGGCCGCACCGAGCGATAATTGTCGAACGACTTGTTCTCGTGCCAGACCGACCAGTAGTGCATGTCGCCGGAACCGTCGGCATGCCAGGCATCGCCGAAATCGAGATAGCCGGATGCCGGGCTCGACGGCCACCAGATCGCATCCGGGGCTGCCTTCTTCATCGCCTGCTCGATCACCCGGTTCAGGCGATCGTAGGAGACGAGATAGCGGTCGCGGTCCTTGCGCGATTCCTCGAACCAGGTCAGCGCGCCCACAAGCTCGTTGTCACCGCACCAGAGCGCGAGCGACGGATGCGAGTTCAGGCGGCGGACCTGATAATCGACCTCGAGCGAAACGTTATCGAGGAAATCTTCGGTCGAGGGATAGAGATTGCAGGCGAACATGAAGTCCTGCCAGACCATGAGGCCGAGCCGGTCGCAGAGATCATAGAAATGATCGTGCTCGTAGAAGCCGCCACCCCAGACACGGATCATGTTCATGTTGGCCGATTTGGCCGACTGCAAGAGATCCTCGGTCTTTTCGGGCGACGAGAGCGAAAACAGCGCATCGGCAGGGATCCAGTTGGCCCCACGGCAGAAGATTTCGCGGCCGTTCACCTTCAGCGCGAAACGGGCGCCAGCAGCATCCGGCGTCGTGATCAATTCGACGGTGCGAAGACCGATCTGCTTGGTGACGGCATCCGATGGCAAATCGACCGTCAGCGCATAAAGCGCCTGGTCACCGCTGCCGGCCGGCCACCAGAGCCGCGGCTTCTCGATTTCGAAGACATGATTGACGACCGTTTCGCCGGCTCCGACACCAACGTCGAGACGAACGCGCTCGCCATCGAGCAAGAAATGTACCGGCACGATGCCCGGGTTCTTGGCAAATAGTGTTGCGGTAACCTGCAGGTTCACGGAACCGTTGAGATTGTGTACCTGCCGCGTCGTAACGTGCTCGATGCGAGCCGTTTCGAGCTTGCGCAGCGCGATCGTCCCGTAGAGGCCGAGCGGAGCGATGGCGATGTTCCAGTCCCAGCCGAAATGGCACTGCGGCTTGCGCAGCATGTTGCCGTTGGGGATCGGCGAGTTGCCCGTCGAATAGGGAATGTAGAAAGGCTGCCTGGCCTGCCGGTCGGCGCCCGCCGCGATGCTTGAATGCAGGACAATGCGAATAACGTTGTCGCCGGCCTTCAGCTGGCCGCCGACATCAGGTCGATAGCGCCGGAAGCTGTTATCCGCGAGCAAGACCGGCGAGCCGTTGATGAAGACAGCGGCCACCGTATCGAGGTAGTCGATGTCGAGATACCAGTCGCCATCCGGCTCCGACAGCGTGAAACTGCGCTCAAGAACCCAGTCGCGATGCGCCACCCACTGGATGACTTCCTCGTTACGGCCAAAATAGGGATCCGGAATAAGCTCGGCGGCATGCAGCGCAGTGTGAACATCACCCGGCAGTGTAATCGCCGTCGTAACTTCGCCATCGGTTGAGCTGAGAGTCCACGATCCGGAAAGGTCGAGGTTGAACCCGTTTGTCGGCAAGGATGTCATAGCATTATCCTGATCGAGCCGCGCTTGGGAATGCCCGCACACGCGAGCCGCAGCCGAACTTGGTGGCCAGATGGCCGATTGGACGAACGGGCGGAACCAGAGCTCCGCCCGCATTGCGGTTTCTAAAGGCGCAGCTCGGTCTCGGCATCGAAGATTGACGCCAAGGACATATCGAAACCGAGCTTGACGGCCGTGCCGGGATTGAAGCGGCGCGCGCCATTGATACGCACCGACATCGTGTGGCCGGCGTGCTTCAGCCAGAGCAGGTTGTCGGCGCCCATCGGCTCTTCGATGTCGACGGTCGCATCGTGAACCTCGGCACCGAGGTTCTCGTTGACCTTCACATGTTCTGGACGAACGCCGAGGATGACCTTGCGACCAGCCTGCAGCGTCTCCGGCGTATCGTACTCGGCGACAGAGAAATTAACGCCATTGGCGGTGAAGAACGTCTGATCTCCCTGCATGGTGATCTCTCCGCGCAGGAAGTTCATCGACGGCGAACCGATGAAGCCGGCAACGAAGAGATTGCGTGGCTTGTTGTAGATCGTCGTCGGATCGGCGAGCTGCTGGATGATGCCGTTCTTCATGATCGCGATGCGGTCGGCTAGCGTCAGTGCCTCGATCTGGTCGTGGGTGACGTAGATCATCGTGTTCTTCAGCGACTGGTGCAGGCGCTTGATCTCGACGCGCAACTCCGAACGCAGCTTGGCGTCGAGGTTCGACAGCGGTTCGTCGAAGAGAAACACGTCGACATCGCGCACCAGTGCACGGCCGATCGCCACGCGCTGGCGCTGGCCGCCAGAAAGCTCGGCCGGCTTGCGCTTCAAGAGCGGCTGGATCTGCAGGATCTCGGAGGCACGTGCCACGCGCTTGTCGATCTCCTGCTGCGACACCTTGGCCACCTGCAGGCCGAAGGAGAGGTTCTTCTCGACCGTCATCTGCGGGTAGAGCGCATAGGACTGGAACACCATGCCGATGCCGCGGTCCTTGGGTTCTTCCCAGGTGACGTTCTTGCCCTTGATGAAGATCTGGCCGTCGGAAGCGTCAAGCAGGCCGGCGATGCAGTTGAGCAGGGTCGACTTGCCGCAGCCGGACGAGCCGAGTAGCACGAGGAATTCCCCGTCATTGATTTCGAGGTTGAGGTCCTTGAGAACGCTGACCGCGCCGAAGTTCAAAGACAGATCGCGGATGGAAACACTTGAATTCATGGATCAGCCTTTCACTGCGCCGGCGGCGATGCCACGGACGAACAGACGTCCCGAGACGAAGTAGACAACGAGCGGCACGAGACCCGTCAGGATCGTTGCGGCCATGTTGACGTTGTATTCCTTCACGCCCTGGACGGAATTGACGATGTTGTTGAGCTGCACGGTCATCGGGTAGTACTCCGGCCGCGTGAAGACCACGCCGAACAGGAAGTCGTTCCAGATGCCGGTGACCTGCAGGATCATGGCGACGACGAAGATCGGCAGCGACATGGGCAGCATGATCTTGAAGAAGATCTGCCAGAACCCCGCCCCGTCGATGCGCGCCGCCTTGAAGAGTTCCTGCGGCAGCGATGCGAAGTAGTTGCGGAACAGCAGCGTCAGGATCGGCATGCCGAAAATGCTGTGCACGATGATGAGGCCGGTCAGCGTCCCGTAGATCCCCATTTCGCGCAACACGATAACGATCGGATAAATCATTACCTGATAGGGAATGAACGCACCGACGACGAGGATCGCGAAGAACAGTTCGGATCCCTTGAAGCGCCAGTTGGCGAGCGCATAGCCGTTCACAGAGGCAATTGCGATAGAGACAACCACTGACGGAACGGTGATGCGCACCGAATTCCAGAAGCCGCGCGAGAGACCGTCACAGTTGAGACCCGTGCAGGCCGTCGCCCAGGCCTTCACCCACGGCTCGAAGGTGATTTCGACAGGCGGCGAGAAGATGTTCCCGAGCCGGATTTCAGGCATCCCCTTCAGTGACGTGACAATCATCACGTAAAGCGGAAGCAGGTAATATGCGGCGGCAACGAAGAGCGTGCCGTAGAGCATGATGTTGCGCGGAGAAATGACCCGCTTCGGCTTCGGGCCGCTTGGGCCGGATACGGACTTGCCGGACGCGGCAGTGTTGAGAGCAATAGCATCAGGCACGTTTACGCCCTCCGAATTCCAGATAGGCCCAGGGGATGATGATGATCGCAACGGTGATCAGCATCATGGTCGAGGCGGCGAAGCCCTGCCCCAGATTCTGCGCCTGGAACATGTAGTCGTAGACGTATTTGGCGGGAACTTCCGACGCGATACCGGGACCGCCCGATGTCTGCGCCACGACGAGGTCGTAGACCTTGACGATGCCGCTCGCGATGATCACGAGCGTCGTGATGAACACCGGCCGCATCATCGGAATGACAATGAAGAGATAGGTCTTCCACATCGGGATGCCGTCGACGCGCGCAGCCTTCCAGATGTCTTCGTCGATGCCGCGCAGACCGGCCAGCATCAGGCACATGACAAGTCCCGTGCCCTGCCAGAGAGCAGCAATCAGGATGCCGTAGATGACGATGCTTGGCGTATAGAGCGGATCGAAGGTGAAGCTCGACCAGCCGAGCGCACGGACAACGGACTGTATGCCGAACTCCGGATTGAGCACCCACTGCCAGACGAGGCCCGTCACGATGAACGAGAGAGCAAAGGGGTACAGAAAGATCGTACGGAACGTGTTCTCGAACCGGATCTTCTGATCCATCAGGGCCGCGAGCACGAAGCCGATCACAAGGCTGAAGATCAGGGAGAGAACGCCGTAGACGGCAAGGTTCTCGATGGAAACGATCCAGCGTGGAGCAGCCCAAAGGCGCTTGTACTGATCGAAACCGACGAAGCTCAACCGCGGAAGGAGCTTCGAATTGGTGAATGAGTAGAACACCGTCCACGCCGTGCCGCCGAGAAAAATGACCAGCGCGGTCAGGATCATGGGGATGGATGCAATCTTCGAATTCAGATTGCGCAGTAGTTGATTTGGCCGGCCTGCTTTCGCTTGACCCGTCATTGTAATTCCTCCTGAATCGCAATTCCTCTGTGATCCAGAGCGGCAACCGTCTGCCGGCCGCCTCCTCTTCTCACTCCCGTTCCGGGACAGACCCGTGCGTCAGCACGTGTCAGTCCCGAGCGCTGCTGCCACCCGGATCACGATGGGAGTTCCGGGAAATCCGGCCCCGTCAAACGGAGCCGGATCGCAACAACATCGGAATGCGACGATCAGTCAGCAGAACCGATGATTTCAGCAAAGCGCTTCTGAGCGGCTTCCGGCGTCATCGACGGATTTGCGAAGAACTCGGAGAAGAGGTCTTCCTTCTGCTTCTGGCTGTCTGCAGAGAGGAGCTGGTCCGTGCCCTGGATGACATTGCCCTTGGCGAGGATGTCCAGACCCTTCTTCATGCAGTCGTTGGCAGCAGCGAGATCAACGTCGCCGCGAACCGGCAGCGAGCCCTTCTTCAGGTTGAAGGCAACCTGAGTCTTGGGGTCGAGCAGCGTCTTGGCGAGAACGTCCTGCGCCTTCGACTTGTCAGCGTCCTTGAGCTTCGGGAAGTAGAACGCGTCGCCGCCAGTGGAGATGATCTCGTTCACGCCGAGGCCCGGAAGGCAGGTGTAGTCGCTACCGGCCTTCTGACCAGCCAGCTGGAACTCACCCTGCGCCCAGTCGCCCATGATCTGCCCGCCGGCCTTGCCGGTAATGACAAGATTGGTTGCCTGGTTCCAGTCCTGAACGTTGCTGCCCTTCGACATCTTGCGAGCGTCGTCCGCAGCCTTGAAGACCTTTGCAATCTCCGGACCGGCAGCCGCTTCGGCATCCTTGTCCTTGAACACCTTCAGGAAGGTGTCCTTGCCGGCGATCGCCACCATCAGCACGTCGAACGCGCCAGCGGCCTGCCACGGCTGACCACCAACGGCGAGCGGCACGATGCCGGCCTTTTCAAGCGCCGGAGCCGCGGCGACGAATTCGTCCCAGTTCTTCGGCACTTCGACGCCAGCCTTCTTGAAGGCTGCATTCGAGAGCCACAGCCACTGCCAGGAGTGGATATTGACCGGGGCGCAATAGATCTTGCCGTCGATCGTGCAGGAATCGAGCAGGCTCGACGGACGGATGATGTCCTTCCAATGCTCGGCGGTTGCGACGTCGGTCAGGTCCCGCATCAGGCCAGCTTGGACCAGTTCTTCCGCCTGGCGACCATGGTTGAACTGCGTGGCGCCCATTGGGTCACCGCCGGTGATGCGGCTGATCATGATCGGACGTGCGGTACCACCGGAACCGGCGATTGCGCCGTCGACCCACTTGTTGCCGGTCGCATCGAATGCCTTGGCGAGTTCAGCCACGGCAGCAGCTTCGCCACCGGACGTCCACCAATGCGTGACTTCAAGATCGGTCGCGTTCGCCGCACCGAGCGGCAGCACGACGGAAGCGGCAAGTGCAGCCGCCATCAAACGAAAATTCATGAGTTCTCCTCCCTCACTGAAACGTTGCCGGAAAAACTTAGTTCAATCGATATTTGGGTGCAACAGCCATACGCGAAATTTTTCCCGTTGCCGGCCATTTGCTACCATTGCCTGTCAAACTGCCTCGTATTTCGACAATGTGCCACAGGGACAGGTGGCGAATCTCGCGCTTGCACAATTTCCGTATTTATATGATTTTTATACATATTTATGAATCGCCTTAAGATCCTTGCGCTTACCCGTGCTCGCACCTGCAAAAAATCCGGGCAAAAATCCTAGTTTCAACCAATGAGAGTACACGTCGTGCGTTTCTGAAAAAAGACACTCGACATTTGAACTGTATCGTTACAGATTTTGCTTCTTCAGAGGGGAGGAGCAGCTTTTGCGCTCATTGTGCTTACAGCGCTTCGAAAAGACACTAAGCGGACCAAAATCGCGCAGGACGGCCTAGAGGGATGGAAAACAAAGCAAATTTTGCAGGGGTGGCGTCCGAGGCAACTCGAGAGCGACCGACACTCAAGACGATTGCCTTCATGACGGGGCTTGGCGTCACGACCGTGTCGCGGGCGCTCAAGGATGCTCCTGATATCGGCGCGGAGACCAAGGAGCGCGTTCGCATGGTCGCCCGCCAGCTCGGCTACCAGCCGAACAGGGCGGGCGTGCGCCTGCGAACCGGCAAGACCAATGTCATTGCGCTGGTTCTCAGCATCGATGAAGAAATCATGGGCTTCAGCAGCCAGATGGTGTTCGGCATCTCGGAAGTGCTGACCGGCACGCCGTATCACATCGTCGTTACGCCGCACTCCCACAGCAAGGATCCGATGCTGCCGGTGCGCTACATCCTGGAAACGGGGTCTGCCGACGGGGTCATCATCTCGCGCATCGAGCCCGACGATCCGCGCGTCCGCCTGCTCGCCGAGCACAACATGCCGTTTGCGACGCACGGGCGCACCGATGCCGGCCTCACCCATCCCTTTCACGACTTCGACAACGAGGCGTTTGCTCATCAGGCGGTTGAAAAGCTCGTCGGCAGGGGCCGCAAGCGCATTGCGCTCCTTCAACCGCCGAGCAAGCTGACCTACTACACACATACCCGCATCGGCTTTCAGACCGGACTGCACGACTACGGGGCCGAGGAAGTACCGCTGCGCGTCACGATCGATAACCCGCTGGAGGAAATCCGCAACGCCGTCGAGGCGATGATGCGCGCGCCCAATGCGCCGGACGGAATCGTCTGCTCGGCCGGAAGCGCTGCCATCGCCGTCAACGCCGGCATTGAAGCCGCCGGCAAGCGGCTTGGCGTGGACGTGGATATGGTCTCAAAGGAATCGGCGCCGATCCTCAACTGGATTCGCCCGGAGATCATCACCGCCTATGAGGATGTTCGCCATGCCGGTCGGGAGATGGCGAAGGCTGTCATCGCGCGCATCGACGGGATTGAGCCAGAACTGCTGCAAAGTATCAGCCAGCCGGTATGGTCGCGAAAGGGCAAATAGCTCATCGTCAAGGCAACGCTATCTGCTGGCGCTAGAATACGAGCAATCACGGTGGAGATTCACTGGACATGACCACGGCACTGCTGATCATTGACGTTCAAAACGCCATTCTTGCGGGAAAGAGCAGTCCCGACCGTCAACCCATCATCGATGCAGCGCTGAACGAAACCGTTTCACGCCTGCAGTCGTTGCGTGCCGAAGCCCACCGAGTCGGCGCACCCGTTGTCCTCGTGCAGCACGACGGCGATCCCGGCCATCGGCTGGCTGTCGGCACTGACGGCTGGGCGATCCGACCAGAACTTTCGCCAGTCAATGGCGACACGGTTGTTCACAAGAAGAGCTCGGACTCGTTTTTCGAAACGGATCTCGCCGACAGGTTGGCAGAGCGCAACGTCACGCATCTCGTCGTCGGCGGCTGCATGACCCAGTTCTGCGTGGACACGACGGTCAGGCGTGCGGTGTCGCTGGGCTACAATGTCACGCTTGTTGCCGATGGGCACACGACAGCCGACTCGGACACGCTGAACTTCGCCGACATCGTCGCGCACCATAACGAAACCCTAGACGATTTCGATGCTGGCAGCGCCCGTATCCTGGTTCGTCCGATCGAGGACATCCGCTTCTGATGCGATTAGCCAGCCGAGCGATCCCGGCTGGCAACTCTCAGCAAACTTAGAATGTGGCCGCACCACTGCCCCATGGGCCGTGGTGGAAGTCCTTGCCGTCGAGGCGATCGAAGCCGTGGGCGCCGAAGAAGTCGCGCTGTGCCTGGATCAGGTTAGCGGTGCCGCGGCCCTGGCGATAGGCATCGAAATAGGTCAAAGCCGAGGTCAGGGCCGGAACCGGCAGGCCGGCCTGCAGAGCGGCACCGACCACACGCCGCAGGGCCGGCAGCGATTCCTTCACCATGTCGGAGAAGGCCGGCGTCACGATCAGGTTGGCCGCATCCGGAGCCTTGGTGAAGGCCGAGGTGATCTCGTCGAGGAACTGCGAGCGGATGATGCAGCCGGCACGCCAGATCTTGGCGATGACAGGCATCGGCAGCGACCAGTTGAACTCGCGCGAGGCTTCCGCCATCACCGCAAAGCCCTGCGCGTAGGCACCGATCTTGGCAGCGAAAAGCGCCAATTCGAGATCCTTGTCGAGGTCCGGACCGTAGGCGATCGGGAACGTGTATTCCGGCTTGCCGAAGATCTTCTCGGCCGCCTCGCGCTCGGTCTTCATCGATGACAGGCTGCGAGCGGCGACAGCCGCTTCGATTGCGGTGGCCGGGATGCCCATATTCTGGGCTTCGATGGCCGACCATTTGCCGGTGCCCTTCTGACCCGCCTTGTCGAGGATCATGTCGACCATCGGGCCGCCGGAGACCGGATCGCTGGCGGCCAGCACCTTCTCGGAGATTTCGATCAGATAGGAGTTCAGGCGGCCCTTGTTCCATTCGCCGAAGATACCACTGATGTCCTTGGCGCTCTTGCCAAGCCCGTCGCGCAGGATGCCGTAGATTTCAGCGATCATCTGCATATCGGCATATTCGATGCCGTTGTGGATCGTCTTGACGAAGTGGCCGGCACCGTCATTGCCGAGCCAGGCGACGCACGGATCATCGTTGTACTTGGCGGCAATCGAGGTCAGCACCTTCTCGACGCGCTTCCAGGAGTCTTCGGTGCCGCCGACCATGATTGAAGGACCATGACGCGCACCTTCCTCGCCACCTGAGACGCCCATGCCAATGAAGGTCAGGTCGGTGTTTTTCAGGCGATCGAAACGGGCGATCGTATCGCGGAAATTGGCGTTGCCGGCATCGATCATGATGTCGCCCTTGGTAAGGTGCGGCCGCAGCGCCTCCATCTGCTGGTCGACGGCCTCGCCGGCCTTGATCATGATGATGATCGGGCGTGGCGGGCGGATCGCCTCGACGAACTCCTCGATCGTCTTGCAGGGAATGATCTGCTTCTTCAGATCACCGGCGCTTTCGTAGAACTCATCCGTTTTCTCAGGAGTACGGTTGAAAACAGCAATCTTGTTGCCTTTTTCCGCAATGTTGAGCGCCAGGTTGGAACCCATGACGGCAAGGCCGATCAGCCCGATTTCTGCCTTTTCCACGATACACCTCCAATGAGTCAATTTGGACCGGTGTTGTGGCACTCTCTGGCTCAAACGGCAAGTTCGATTCGCCTTCGAATTGGGCCTCGTATTGCCGGCATTCCAAACTAAGCCATATTCCCTCGTAGCATCGCAGGAATGGGAACGATGAGCCGCACAGCAGCACAGGAGGCCGCCGTTTTGGCGTCACGCGCCGGTTGGTATAGGGAGTATGCGCCGACGCCCGTGCTTGCAGCTCATTTTCACTGCCTGTGGTCACACGATATCCACGACGGCCCCGAGCTCAGGATTGCCATTGTGCCGGACGGCTACTGCGACATCGTCTGGATGGGTGGCAGACTTGTGGTCGCGGGGCCTGACCGGAGTAGTGCCTTCCCATCGATTGCCGGCGGAGAAAGGATCGTGGGGGCTCGGTTCGCCCCGGGCGCAGCGGCCGACTGGCTCCGGGTGCCACTATGCGAGATTGTCGGCCAATCCATTCCTCTGGAGAATTTCTGGGGCGCAACGGCGCTACGATTGAATGAACGGCTGGGAGGCTGTGCGGAACCGTACGAACGCCTGCTGCAGTTGAAGACCGCACTTCAGCAGGCGGCCACCAGACATACGGCACCAGCCAGTGACATGGCATCGGTATTTACGCGAGCGAGCGACCATTCGCAGTCAGGGAGCCTCGCCGATGCGATGCTCGACGAACTCTCGATCGGCGCCCGCCAGCTTCGCCGGCGCTGCCATACCCATTTCGGCTATGGGCCGAAAATGCTCGCTCGAATTCGCCGCTTTCAGGGAATGCTCGGTCTATGTCGAAGTCCGAAGGCCCTCCCACTCGCGGAACTGGCCGCAGCGGCTGGCTATGCGGATCAGGCTCACATGACCCGCGATGCGCGCGAAATTTCGACACTGACGCCAATGCAGCTCCAGCAGCAATTGGCCGGTTGAACGTCCGTTTTCTTCAATACGAAAACGGACATTCTGCTATTTCCATTTAGAACCACGCAGGAAAGCGCCATGTCTACGATGACCGCAAAGATCGTCCACCGCTCCATCGACCGGAACTGGCGTGATGTCTATGCCTTTGCCGCGGCGCCTGAAAACATGCCGCTGTGGGCTTCGGGCTTGGCGTCCGGGCTCGAACGCAGTGGAGATGACTGGATTGCCACCGGCACACTCGGTGCAGTCAATGTCAGTTTCGTCCCACACAACGAGTTCGGCGTCATCGATCATACCGTGACGATCGAGAGCGGCTTGCGGGTCTATAACGCGCTCCGCATCGTGCCGAATGGCGACGGCTGCGAGATCATGTTCACGTTGTTACGCATCCCTGGCATGACTGATGAGCAGTTCGAGGCCGATGCCGCCCATATCGCGAAAGATCTGGCGGCACTGAAGGCATTAATGGAAGCATAGGGGGAAATCATGGCCACACCAACGGACAACCGACGCATCGATTACGTCGAATTCAATGTCAACAACATCGAGGCTTCGAAAGCGTTCTACGGCAAGGCTTTCGGCTGGTCCTTTACCGACTACGGCTCGGAATACTGCGAATTCGATGATGGACGGCTCAAAGGCGGCTTTACGACATTGGGCACTCCGCGGCCCGGTGGAGCTCTCATCGTCCTCTATGCTGACGATCTTGAAGCCGCCCTTTCAAGTGTGGAAAGCGCCGGCGGAACCATAGTGAAGCCGATCACCGGATTCCCCGGCGGACGCCGGTTTCACTTCAGTGATCCGGATGGGTATGAACTCGCCATCTGGACGAAGAGCTGATCACGCCGCGACGGTGGACGCTGTCGCTCCAGCGTGCTGTAGAACGATCAGAGCTCCAATGACGGTTCCCGACGAATCGCGAAGCGGTGACATACGGCAGCGAACAGTCCTCATGGCGGCGCCATCGCGACGCTCGTACGCATAATCGCTGCCACGTCCGGCAAAACATTCGTCGAGCTTCGCCTTCGCCCCCTCGTAGAAGCGCTTTTCGCCGATGAACTCGATCAGATGACGCCCAATCATGTCGATCGGCTTCCGGCCGAGATATGCCGAGTTCACGGTGTTGGAATAGAGGTAGCGATAGTCTCGCGTCAGCACGGCGACGCGGTCCGGCATTGCATCGAGGATTGCAGCGTTCAAGAAGTTGCCGTTGTCGACATTCGGCGTAAATGCGAAGGGATCGGCGACAGGCAGCCGTTCCACCGGAGGCATCCGCCACCGCGGCGTCGCACTACCGAAATACTTGTCCATCAAGGACGAGAGCAATCCGACATAGGCGCGCACGGACTCGCTGTCTTCGGCATACTGCTCGATAAGGCAGCCAACAAATTCGAGCTGCATGTGAACTTCGAGAACTGTCGTTGCCGGATGCGCAAGGATCGCATCGACAAGTGGCTCGACCGAGCAATCGAGTACGCTTACGCGCAGATCATCCCCCGCAGCGATGGCCGCGTCGATTTGCGCACAACACAACGAAAACGCCCGAAAAAGTCCCAGCAAGACGCCTCCAAATACATCCTCTAAAAGAATGCCACCGAGATCGGCCGAGCTTTGCATCATGCAAGTTGAAGCCGCCGGTGTCCGGCCACTCGCCTTGATGGAAATTCGTAACATGACGCTCGTTCACATTCAATGAATGCACATCACTGTTTTTCAATGACAAGATGTAGGGATCGCCAGAGCGTTTACTTCAGGACGTCGTGCTTTATCTTCCAGCGGTCGTGATACCAAAGCCATTGCTCAGGATATTCTCGAACCCAGCTTTCCACCTTGTCGTTCAGGAGCTGCGCAGTCGCGACCATGTCGAGATTGCCGTTGGCATCCCGCGGCATCTCAAGCTTCGGCTCTATCTCCAGCCGATAGCGATTTCCCGGAAGCCGAATGCAGCGTGCCGGATAGACGTCGCAGTTGAACTGCCGGACGAGCTTGCCGAGCAGCGGATTGGTCCTTACGTCGAGGCCGAAGAACTTCGTATTCAGTCCCTTGCCGAACTTCTGGTCAACCAGCACGCCGACGCCCTGCCCCGCTTCCAGCTGCCGGGCCAGCGCGAACGAGGAACCAGCGTGAGATGGGACCAGCTTGCCCATGCGGGCGCTGCGAAAGTCGAAGACTTTCTGCGCGACATAGGGATTGTTCGGTGGCCGGAAAAGGACGGACACATAGAGACCGAACGCCGCACCGGCCACCGGCAAGAGTTCGAAATTGCCGGTATGCCCCGTGAATACGATAAAGGGACGCGGATTTTCGAGTAGGTCAATGAAGATCGGTATCCCCGAGACTTCAACCCGGCCCGGTTCTTCGCTCTGATAGTCGAAATCGAACAGTCGGTCGAGGAACACGTACTCTGCAGCAAGCCGCCCCATGTTGCCCCAGCTCGCTAAGGCAATCTCCTCAATCTCAGCATCGCCCTTTTCGGGAAAGGCATTGCGGAGATTGGTCAGCATCAGCCGGTGACGTTTCGTGCGCGGACCGAGCTTGCGGGTCAGCCAATCCGCGAAGTTGATCGCACCGTCAGCCGGGAACAGCTTCAGGAAGTTCAGGAAACCGAACATCGCCTGGGCGATCAACCACTGGCGAAAGTGGATGAGAGCCAGCACGATCTTAGTGATGAAGAGCTTCAAGGGCTCAATCCATCTTGAGGATGATCTTGCCGAAGATCTGACGCGATTCCATGCGCTCCAATGCCCGGTCGATGTCATCGAATCGGACTTCAGTATCGATGACAGGATGCACCAGTCCGCGCCCCATTTTTTGCATGGCGTTCGCCATGTTCTCCATGCGGCAACCGAATGAGCCGAGCAGCTTCAGCTGCTGCTGGAAGAGCATCATCAGGTTCATGTCGGTGGAAACGCCGGACGTCGAGCCGCAGGTCACGAGGCGGCCGCCGCGCTTCATCGACAGCATTGAGCCTGCCCATGTGTCCTTGCCGACGTGCTCGAAAACGACGTCGACGCCCTTCTTCTTGGTCAGCTTGCGCACAACGCCTTCGAAGCGGTCCGTGCGGTAGTTGATGACGTGATCGGCGCCGAGTGCCTTGGCCTTCTCGATCTTGTCGTCGGAGCCGACAGTCGTGATGACAGTGCAACCGATCTTCTTGGCGAGCTGAATCGCTGCCGTGCCGATACCGGAGCCGCCTGCGTGCACGAGGATGGTTTCGCCCGGCTCCAGCTTGGCGTTGTCGAACAGCATGTGCTCGACCGTTCCGAAGGTTACCGGAGCGAGTGCGGCCCCAATGGCGTCAACGCCCGGAGGTGCCGGGACGAGCAGGCGTGCTGGCAGATTCACCTTCTCCTGCGCAAAACCGTCCAAATGGAAACCATGAACGCCGGAGACATGCTCACAGAGATTGTCGCGTCCCTCGCTGCACGGACGGCAGAGACCGCAGGTGCGGGCGCCATAGATCGATACAAGCTGGCCGGGTAGGACGTTGGCAACGCCTGGCCCGATCGTTTCGACGACGCCTGCAGCTTCCGCGCCGATCACCAGCGGCATCTTGCGCTTCGCAAACGCCATGCCGCGCCAGCCCCAGACATCGATGTGATTGAGGGCAACGGCCTTGACACGCAGCGTAACCTCGCCCGGGCCGGGCGCATCCGGTTCCGGAAGGTCGGTGATCTCAAGCTTGCGATCGTCAATCAGTTGCAAAGCGCGCATGGCAAAGTCCTTCGCCGCGAAGGCGTTCTATCTCGATGTTTTGTCGGGAACCGATTAAGCCGGTTCGAGCGCCATGACAAGGCTGGCATTCTGCCCGCCGAAGCCGAAGGAGTTGGAAAGCACGGCGTTGACCTGGCTTTCCCGCTTCTTGTTTGGCACCACGTCGATAACGATCGATGGATCGGGGTTTGTGTAGTTGATCGTCGGCGGTAGCGTGCCGGTCAGCATCGTCTGGAGCGAGAACACCGCTTCCACCGCGCCTGCAGCCGTCAGAGTGTGGCCGATCATCGACTTGTTCGACGACAACGGAATGGACGCCATCCGCTCGCCGAACACAGCCAGCATGGAGGCATATTCCATCTTGTCGTTCTCTGGTGTCGACGTGCCGTGGGCGTTGATGTAGCCGATGTCGCCCTCACCCATGCCAGCGTCGGCCAGCGCCGCGCGGATCGTCGCGATCGCGGGTCCGCCATCAGGCGATGAACGTGTACGATGGAAGGAGTCGGCCTTCTCGCCGGCACCCTTCATGATGCCGAGAATCTTGGCGCCACGCGCTACCGCCGCCTCCAGCGACTCCAGCACCAGCGTAGCAGCACCTTCGGCGATGACGAAGCCGTCGCGATCCTTGCTGAAGGGCTTGGAAGCCTTGGTCGGCGGATCGTTCTGGGTGGAGAGCGCCGACAGCAGCGAGAAGCGGATCAGTGCCTCTGCGCTTACAGAACCATCGGTCGCGACCGCAAGCGCCCGCGATGTGCGCCCCTGGCGGATCGCTTCTATGCCGAGCTGGATGGCAGTCGCGCCAGACGCGCAGGCCGTCGACAGTGTGACCGGCAGGCCGCGTGTGCCGAAGCGGTCGGCCAGGCGCTCGGAAATCGCTCCGAACAACGATGCCTCATGGAAAGCCGCATCCGGACGCTGGCGCATGGCAGCCAGGAACCGGTCGTAGGCATCCCCGGCGTGATCGGCCGGCGGCGAACGGTCGGCGAGATCGAAGCGTGCGCTCCATTCCGGTTCGATCGGCGGCGCCGCGAGAAATAGCGGACCGTCGAAATCGCCACTGATGCCAGCATCGGCCAGCGCTTCGATCGTGGTTTCACGCGCGAATGCGTAAGACCGCTCCACGGCATTGGCGACCGGAATGTCGATAAAGTCGACGGTGCCGGCGATGCGGGTCGACAGTCCCTCGGTCGGAAAGCGCTCGATGGCGTGAATGCCGGAGGTACCGGCGGTGAGTGCCGCCCAGTTGTCCTTCAGGCCCTGCCCCAGCGAAGTAATGATACCGACACCCGTCACTGCGACGATCGGACGGCCGAGGTGATCCTTGTAAGCCGAATCTTTCATTTGCACACTCCTCACGCTTCCGCGGAAAGAACCGCGACGCCTTCGCCGCGTTGGTGACCGACGGTGGTAACGATCGCTGCCATGGTCGCGGCTGCCATCGGCTTCTCGTGGCTCGGATCAAAGACCGGAACCTTCGCCTTGCTATCGACGGCCAATGCTCCCAGCGCCAGGCCAAGCGTGAAATGCGCCTCAAGGCCGTGGCCAGTGATACCGCCGAAACCGCGGACAGCGGCACCCGGCAGATGACGCTCGAGGACGGATCGCTCGCGGGTGGCCAGATCGGGAATACCGGTCGAGCCTGAGAAGATCGCTGTGCTTTCCGGCGACAGGCCGGACGCGTTTTCAAGCAAGCGCTCGAGGCGTTTCTCGAGGTTACCGGCATTGCGGTTGCCGCGGTCGCCTTCGATCGACGAGATCGACGCGTAGATGCGCGCGCCGCGTGCTTCGGCATGCGCGCGCGACTCCAGCACCAGAAACGCACCCAGCGAACCGGAAATGACGCCGCCATGATCGCGAGACCAGAGTGGCTGCCATTCGTCGCGGCAGTAGACGTTGATGGCTTCGAACAGGAGCACCATATCCAGGCGCTCGGCTGAATAGGCGCCGCCCACCAGCGCGTGGGTCGATTCACCCGACCTGATGCGATGGAAGGCCGTCTCAACGGCGGAAATGCCGGCGGACTCCTCGCCCATGAAGGTTCTCGAGGAGCCGGTGACCTTGTGGACGATGGAAATGTTGCCTGCGAGCAGGTTCGAAAGCTGGGCCAGAAACAGGGTTGGCCGCAGCTCCGTCGTCAACTTCTCGTTCAAGAGAGCTTCGCGGTCATTACGCTTCAGGCCCTCGTCTACGATCAACGTATCGACATTGATGTCGCGCTCGCCACCACCGGCAGCGACGATCATGTCCATGGTGCCGCAGGCGTCCGCATTATCCTTGAAGCCGGCATCATCCAGTGCGAGGCCGGCTGCAAAAACACCGATCCGCTGCCAGTTTTCCATCTGCCGCTGATCGCCACGCTTGGCGATCTGTTGCGACCAGTCGATCTCCGGCAAAGGATGGACCGGGTAAGGCTTAAATTTATCAAGCTCGACAATCGTCTGCGGCGCGCCTTCGGCGTTGAGCAACGCAACATGCGGCTCCTTGCCGACGCCCTGGCAGGTGACAATGCCGACGCCTGTAATCACGACATCATTCTGAGCCTTACTCATCCATTCACTCCCTGCGCAGCGATCGCATCCATCAGACCGACTTCACCGGCACGCTTCTTGACGATATCTCCCAGCGGAACCTCGCTGAAAGGCATGGTCCGCAACTTCAACTGCGCATCGCAAACCTTTTTGCCAGCGCTTGTGATCTTCGCCTTGGTTACGGCAAATCCCGAGCCGTCGTGCTCCAAAAGCGCCTCGATATCAAGCACAGCTTCCGGCTCCACGAAGGTACGCATCTTGGCGCCGTCGACGGACATCAGGAAAGGCATGGCAGCAAAATCAGTGGCTGCGAGCACGAGCATGCCCGATGCCTGCGCCATTGTTTCGATCAGCAACACGCCGGGAACCAGTGGCATACCGGGAAAATGACCTTCGAAGACTGGGCTCTTCGCCGGCACGACGGAGCGCGCCCTCAGCGTCCCCTTCTGAAGGTCGACCGCCTCGATGCGGTCAATCATCTGGAAGTATTCCAGTAGCATCGAATCCTCCGGCCACAAGGGCACCTTGCCCCGCGGCTAGGCCTACTTAGGAACAAAACCGCCCGGCCGCCATGGTTAACAGCGGCAGGGCGGGAGAAAAAGATGACGGTGCCGATCAGGCCTTGGCGGCGCGCAGCTCGTCGATCTTGGCACAGAGGTTCTTCAGCACGAAATATTCTTCCGTGGAAACCTTGCCTTCGTTGACTTCCTGCGTCCACTTCTCGAGCGGAATCTTGATGCCGAATTCCTTGTCGATGGCGAAAACGATATCGAGGAAGTCGAGGCTGTCGATACCGAGGTCGTCGATCGTATGGCTCTCCGGCTTGATCGTGTCGCGATCGATCTCGCTGGTTTCTGCAATGATGTCGGCAACTTTATCGAATGTAGCGGTCACGCCTTTACCTCTTGAAATGACGATTTAACCCTCCTCATAGGCAAATCCATTTCAAAAAGCCAATGCTTTCCGCCGTCCCGGCACGCAATTTGCAGGACCAGTGTTGCTTAAACAGCAAAGCATAACGAGCCGCTTGCCACCAAGCGCGTTGGCAACACAGCTTGCCTGCGCCTAGAGCAGCAGAAGGAAAAGAACTAGGGCCGCCCCAGCAAGCATTGAACAGCTGGCATAGAAGACAGAGATGCCATCCTCGATATCGGCGACAGTTGCCGTTTCACGCCCACTGCCGTTGATCATCGGCTCCATGACAACGATGCCGGAGTAAACTCGTGGCCCGGCAAGCTGTACATCCAGCGCGCCGGCCATTGCTGCTTCCGGTCGCCCGGAATTCGGCGAGCGGTGGAGCCCACCGTCGCGCGCAGCAATGCGAAGAGCCTCCTGGCAGGCGGTTCGCCCTCGCCGTAACCAGGCCCCGGCTGCGATCAGGAGAATCGAAAAGCGTGCCGCCGGCCAATTGGCGAAATCGTCCAGACGCGCGGCAGCCCAACCGAAATCAGCGTATCGCTCGGACTTGTGGCCGATCATCGAATCCGCCGTGTTCAGCATCTTGTAGGCAAATAGGCCGGGCAAGCCGAACACGGCATACCACAAAGCAGGCGCAACGACGCCATCCGAGAAATTCTCCGCCAGACTCTCGATCGCGGCGCGGCAGACGGCGGGCTCGTCCAATGTTTCCGGGTCACGCCCGACGATCCGCGAAACCGCCTGCCGGCCACCATCCAGGCCACCGTTTTTCAGACCGGCCGCAACAGCTCCCACGTGGTCGGCAAGGCTTTTTTGCGCCATGAAGACGGCAACGCACATAACCTCCAAAAGTATCCCGGCCACACCGAACAGCGAGAAGAACCAGTGCAACACGGCACCGGCAATGGCAGTCACGCTCAGGAGGCCGACAATCGACCAGACCCCATTGCGCCGGCGCACGCGTTTGTGAAGCTCTTCCCGATTGAACATCCGGTCGATGCGCGAGATCGCGTTTCCAAACAGCACGACTGGATGCTGCAGCCGCATCCACAGCGCATCCGGATCACCGACGATGCGGTCAAGCAAAAGGGCCAGAACCAGCACGAGGAGATTATGGTCAAGCGTCATGGTCTGAAACTCTGCAGTGCATTGGACAGCCGCTGTTCGCCAGCCACATCGGCGGCAAGACCGAAGCGCAACCATCTCGGCTCATAGTCGAATTTGCGGACCAGAATGTGATTCCGACAAAGATGCTGGTGCAACTCGCCTGCCTGCTCATCGTCGACAAGCGCAAACAGATCGGTCCCGCCGATGACCTGTAGGCCGCCTTCTTCGAGAGTTCTGCGCAACACGCCGGCCCTTTCCGACAGCCGACGCTGTATTGCGGTGACATCCGATGAAAACAACTCTGTTGCGATCGAAAGCGCGGGCCCCGATACCGCCCAGGGCCCTAGCAGTTCTTCGAGCCGTCGCAGAATTGGCACCACGGCCACGACAAATCCCAGGCGCAATCCCGCCAGCCCGAAAAACTTGCCGAACGAACGACAGATGAGAACATTCGGCAGGCGTGCCACAAAGGGCACCAAGCTCAGCTCCGCGCATGTGTCGCCGAAGGCTTCATCCACGACGACAACAGCTCCCCTTGCGCGCATTTCCTTGCAGAATGCGACGAGCTCCTCCGGACCATAGGCACGACCGGTGGGATTGTTCGGATTGGCGATGACGATAACTGCGTGCTCGGTTTCGACGTCATCCAAGCGGGTAACCAAATCAACGGAACTGCCCGCCATCCTGAAGGCGCGCTCATATTCGCCGTAGGTCGGCCCGAGAATCGCGACCCTCCCGGCAACCTCGAGGAGCCGCGGCAACAGCTGGATCACCGATTGCGTGCCCGGAACGGGGAGCGGCAAAATCTCGCCGCTGCGATAATAGCTCCGCGCCGCAGCGCGCGCCCGATCGACTAGGTACCTGTCCGGCAGACGATGCCATGCGCGCATCGGGACATCGGGCAGCGGAACGGGGCACGGGTTGATCCCTGTGGAGAGATCGAGCCACTGCTCCAACTCGCCGCCATACGTGACGGCTGCAGCCGTTATCCCGCCCCCATGAACGATCGGGGCGTTCATCTTGTCCCCTCGGCAAGGTCAATCAGATGCATGTAGGACCCAGCAATCTGGCCACGCTGGAGCCCTGCTTGCCCGAGGTCGTTGCCCAAGGCGTCCGTCACCTGGAAAAGCCGATCGGCGTTACCTTCGGAGACCACGGCCGAATAGTGAAACTCGTGCGCCGTCATGGCTTTTTCGAAGTAGGGCGAGTTTAACGGCGTCACTCGTCGATAGCCGAGGTGCCGCTTGCGCTCTTCGTAGCTTGTGACGACTGGCAGGAGGCCGAGCATCTCGTGGCGCTTGCCGGCTCCGTCTATCAAGCCTTCGCCGAGAACCATGTATCCGCCGCACTCGCCGTAGATCCGCACGTTCTTGTCCGCGGCATCGAGAAGCCTTGCCCGGAAATTGCGCGCAGCGGCGATCCGCCCGGGATGCAGTTCGGGATAGCCGCCCGGAAGATAGATCGCGTCGGCCGTCGGATCCGGCCCCTCATCGGCAAGCGGTGAGAAGAATGAGATCTCCGCGCCGCGTCGGCGCCAGCCGAGCAACATATGTTCATAAGAGAAGGCAAAGGCAATGTCGCGGGCGACCGCAATCTTACTACCGAGCGGCGGTAGCCGCGCAATGTTCGCGGTGGATGGACGGTTCAGGCCTTGCCGCGCAATGCGCAGCAGGAACTCGAAATTGCATTCTTGCGATACGGCATCCGCCGCATGCTCTATAAAGCTCTCGAGCGTCTGGTGCTCTCCCGCCTGAACAAGCCCGAGATGTCTCTCAGGCAGGGCGATCTCATTGTCCCGGCGGACGACGGCAACGATCGGCATACGGATCGCTTCGAGCGCCTCGCGAAGCATCATCTCGTGACGATCGCCACCAACCTTGTTGAGGATCACGCCTGCGATGCGGACATCGGCGCGGAAACCCGCAAATCCTGTCACCAGCGCCGCCACCGACTGCGACATATGCGAGGCATCGACGACAAGCACGACGGAAAGGCCGAGCATGGCTGCGAGATCGGCCGCGGTACCCTTGCCGTCGGTCGCACCATCGAAGAGCCCCATCATCGCTTCGATGATGAGAATGCGGTCGCCGGAGCGATGCAGGGTCGCATTGGCGGAGATCAATTCCGGCCGCATCGCCCACGGATCGAAGTTGAGACAGGCAACACCACTTGCAGCAGCGTGAAACGCCGGGTCGATATAATCTGGGCCTGCCTTGCCGGGCGCGATCGCAACACCGCGCTTGCGAAGTGCGCGCAGCAACCCCAGCGTCACCGTCGTCTTCCCCGATCCGGAGGAAGGAGCCGCAATCAACAAACCGCTCATGCCGTCTCCCTGCTGTTCGAGTCCCGAAATGGATCAGGGCGCAACCTGCGTCCTGCAAGTGCACCCAGCCAATCAAGCGACTGCCGCAGCCGCACGACCTCCCCGACAACGACGATCGCCGGTGGCTCAAGGCCGGAGGCAGCAACAGCCGAAGGAGCCTCAGCAAGTATGGTTTCAAGCACCTGCTGCTCACCGGTCGACGCGTTGCAGACGAAAGCGACCGGCTCTGTCGGAGAACGCCCCGCGGCAATCAGGTTCCTGCTGATCTGAGCGATATGCTTCATCGCCATGTACATGACGATCACCGGCGAGCCTTTTCCGATCGCTTCCCAATTGATGGCGTCCGGCACGATCCCCGAGGAGTCGTGCCCTGTCAGGAATGTCACCGCATGGTTGACATCGCGGTGAGTGACCGGAATGCCGGCATAAGCCAGCCCGCCGATGCCGGCGGTAATGCCTGGAACGATGCGAAACGGAATGTTGTGCTCGACCAGCGTCAGCGCTTCCTCGCCGCCACGACCGAAGACAAAGGGATCGCCGCCCTTGAGACGGAGGACGCGCTTACCGGCACGGGCGAGTTCGACAAGCCGAAGCGAAATATCGCGCTGCTTGGCAGACGGCTTGCCACCGCGCTTTCCCGCATATTCCAGCAAGGCGTCTGGCCTAGCGAGTTTGAGGCAGTCGGCGTTCACGAGTGCATCGTGGACCACGACGTCCGCCTCCGCCAAGCCCTTGGCCGCGAGAAGCGTCAGCAGCCCAGGCTCGCCCGGCCCTGCACCAACAAGCCAGACGCTGCCCGGCTCAAGAGCCGGCAGATGTGAAAACGCAGCTTCGATCATTGGCATGATCTATGCCCCACCGCTGGCAAGGTCAACGCCGCTGATCGGGCAGGCGCGAGATGTGAAGGCACACCTGCTCCGACCGTTCCATCGCGCGCAATTTTTATTTGCGATTCGCGCTCGGAAGTCCGCGTGACGAGAGCCAATCCTCAGGTCCGCAGCAGGGTATCGCGTATCAGACCGATGACCTTCTCAGATTCGATGCCGGTGCAGACCACCTGGCTTGGCAGGCCATCCCAATCACCCAGCGGGAAGCGGCGACCATCCGGCTTCACGATCGTCTGCCCGTCGGCGATCCCGCCGCAGACAACCCGAACGGGACCGCTGATGATCGAGAACAGCTCGGGCGCGACGACGTAGACGCATGCGCAGCTGTCGTGAACCATCATGCCGTCTTCGACCGCATGCTTGTAGAAGTCGATGTAATCCTGCGAGAGATCGTTCAGCAGCTTGACGGCGCCGTCGCCCTTGGCCGCAATGTCGGCAAGGTAGCTGCGGCTCATCGTCGTGATCGCGGTTACGTCGAGGCCAATGACGGCAACCTTCCAGGGTGCCGTCAGAACGATGTCGGCGGCCTCGGGATCGCCGTGGATGTTGGCTTCGGCGACCGGCGACACATTGCCGGGGACATAGAAGTTGCCGCCCATGATGACGACATCCTTCACGAGGCCGGCGATCTCCGGATCTTCCTTGATCGCCATCGCGAGGTTGGTCATGCGACCGACGGCAACCAGCCTGACCTCGCCGGGATTGGCGCGGACCGTATCAATGATGAAGCGATGAGCAGGCCGTGGGTCGAGCGGCAGATCGACGGTTTCAGGCACCTCGATGTTTCCGAGGCCGTTCTCGCCATGCACGAAGGTCGGCCACGCCCTTTCCTCGCGCGTCGGATCCACGGTCACGCTGGCCCCCTTGGCGACCGGCGCCGGAATGTTCCATTCGCGCTTGAGGAACAGCGCGTTGCGCGTCGTCGTCTCAACCGATGCGTTGCCGAAGACGGTGGTGATACCGATCAGGTCGATGTCGGGATGGCGATGCAGGAAGAGCAGCGCCATTGCATCATCGACGCCCGGATCCGTGTCATAAATGACCTTGTGCATGAGTGTGCCTCTTTTGGTTATTGTCGCAGGGCAGCCGGACGGCGCCGCGAAGTCGGCGGTCACCATAACGTCCGCTAATCTTTCTGCAACAGGGCGCACGCAATCGCTGCCGTTGCGCGCGGCGACTTGATCTTCGGAACAACAAGCTCCCCGTTCGGTCCGATCGCCGCAAGCGCAGCGGATTCGGCGACCCCGTGGCATCCCACCCGGGCGAAAACGATCGCCGAAGGATTTTTCAGTCTCGGCGTTTCCTCCTCGAGCCGCACCGCAGCGAAGGTCAGAAACGCGACTCCGAGGTCATGGGCAATTTCAAGGATCGCACGCTCGTTGCTGCGCGTATCAATGGAGGCAACGGCTGCCAATTCACCCGGGCCGATGCCCGCCGACGCCAGCGCGGCATTGGCAAGCTCAGTCACCTCGTCTACCGGTGTTCCACGCTCACAGCCGAGACCGAGCACATACCGGCGCGACCCGTCGAATACATTTCCAGTCACGTGCGACAATGAAACCTGCCCCTGTGTCCACCAAGCCATTGCAGCACAGAGCCGGAAATGCAACATGCGCCGCATCCCGTAGTCCAGAGTTTCTTCCTTGTCCGATCTTGCCCCTCATCTCGTCTTCATGCTGGCCGCAGCCGGTTTTTTCGCTGGCTTCGTCGATTCCATCGCCGGTGGCGGAGGCTTGATTACCGTCCCGGCGATGTTGATCGCAGGCATCCCACCGCTGCAGACGTTGGGCACCAACAAGGTGCAGTCGGTATTTGGGGCAGCTTCCGCGACGATCGCCTATGCCCGAAGGGGACATGTTCACCTGCGCACGCAACTGCCGATGGCGCTGATGGCGGTTCTCGGCGGCTCGCTCGGCGCCGCCTTTGCAACAATTGTACCGGGAGATGTCCTTCGAGCGATCATGCCGGTCCTTCTGGTGGCAATCGCGCTCTATTTTGCGTTGAAGCCGAACCTCGGTGATGTCGACAAGCACCGCCGCATCTCGCCCTTTGTGTTCGGTCTGACGCTGGTGCCGGCCATTGGATTCTACGACGGTGTCTTTGGTCCGGGCACCGGATCGTTCTTCATGCTGTCCTTCGTGTCTCTTGCCGGCTTCGGCATGCTAAAGGCAACGGCGCACACCAAACTCCTGAACTTCGGCTCCAATGTCGGCGCCCTCGTTGTCTTTATTTCCTTCGGGGCGATCATCTGGAAGATCGGGCTGATGATGGGCGTCTGCCAGTTCCTGGGCGCTCAGCTAGGCTCGAGGCTCGCGATGCGCACTGGCGCGCGTCTGATCAAGCCTCTGCTGGTTCTTGTCTGCATCGCCTTCACGATCAAGCTTCTCGCCGATCCGGTGAATCCAATCCGCGTTTGGCTTGAAATCTGACGCCGCGTCCGATTACCTCCGGCGTAATTGAAGGGGCGCCGTCGCTCCTCCATGATCGCGATGCCTGGACGAACCGGGCGTCAACAGGAGATGATGCAATGACCGATGCGAACACCCTAGCCCAACGCTACATCGCGATCTGGAACGAGACGGAGGCGGCCCGCCGCAGCGCGTTGATCACGGAAAGCTGGCATGAGGCCGGCACCTACATCGATCCCTTGATGCGCGGCGTAGGCCACGACCAGATCAGTGCGCTTGTTGAAGCCGTGCATGCACGCTTCCCGGGTTTCCGGTTTGAACTTCTCGGTACGGCCGATGGGTATGGCGACAATCTACGTTTTTCATGGGGCCTCGGACCGACGGGCGCCGAGCACCTCATAAAGGGCACTGATTTTGCAGTGCTCGAAGGTGGGCGGCTGAAGACCGTACACGGCTTCATCGATCAGCTTCCGGAAGCCGCGTGATGATGACACCCGCCCGCTCCCTTGGAGACTATCTCCGCGACTGGCGGCAGAAGCGCCGAATGAGCCAGCTCGATCTCGCGCTCGAGGCCGAAATCTCGCAGAGACATCTTAGCTTCATCGAGAGCGGGCGGTCGATCCCCAGCCGGGACATGCTGCTGCATCTGGCCGAACGACTCGGCGTGCCGCTGCGCGATCGCAATCCTATGCTGCTTGCCGCCGGTTTTGCGCCGCTGTTTTCCGAGCGCTCGCTCGATGATCCGGCGCTCAAACCGGCGCGGCAGGCAGTCGACACGCTCCTCAAGGCACACGAGCCCTATCCCGCCCTTGCGATCGACCGCCACTGGACGTTGATTGCCGCCAATGACGCCATCGCCCCGCTTCTTGCCGGCATCGCAAATCGTACTTTGCTGGACGGCCCCATCAACGTCCTCCGCCTCAGCTTGCATCCCGACGGCTTGGCCCCGAAGATCGCCAACCTGCTGGAATGGCGGGCGCATCTCCTCGAGCGCCTGCACCGCCAGATTTCGGTTACCGGTGATCCAATCCTCGGCGAATTGCTGAAGGAATTATCCGCTTACCCGGTCTGCTGCGGCCGCGCGGAGATGAGCAGGAACGCCGATTATGCCGGTATCGCCGTCCCGCTCGAACTGGAAACAGAAGCAGGCTTGCTCTCGCTCCTGTCGACAACCACCGTTTTCGGCACGCCCGTGGACGTGACGCTCTCCGAACTTGCGATAGAATCCTTTTTCCCCGCCAACGAGCAGACGGCGACGATACTCATGCAAATTGCAAAGAGCGCAAGCTCCCAGGCGCTTTGATCAGAACTCGACGCCCGCCTGCCCCTTGATGCCCGAACGGAACGGATGCTTGATCAGCTCCATCTCGGTCACGAGATCAGCGATCTCGATCAGTTCGTCCTTGGCGTTGCGCCCGGTCAGGACGACATGAGTCATATACGGCTTCTCGTTCTTCAGGAATTCCACCACCTCGTTGATGTCGAGGTAATCATATCGAAGCGCGATGTTGATCTCGTCGAGCAGCACCATGGAATTGCGCTCGTCGCGGATCAACTCTTTCGCCTTCTCCCAGGCGGCACCGGCCGCTGCCACATCGCGGGCGCGATCCTGCGTCTCCCAGGTGAAGCCCTCGCCCATGGTGTGGAACAGGCAGATGTCGGAGAAGTGCTTCTCGATCAGATCGCGCTCGCCAGTCCACATCGCACCCTTGATGAACTGCACGACGGCCGAAGGCTTGCCATGCGCGATGTGCCGGAAGATCATCCCGAAGGCGGACGAAGACTTGCCCTTGCCCTTCCCGGTATGGACAATGATAAGGCCCTTCTCATCGGTCTTTGAGGCCATGATCTTGTCGCGGGCAGCCTTCTTCTTCGCCATCTTCTCGGCGTGGCGGGCGTCGTCGTGGCCAGCGGCTTCGGTGGTTTCGTCGGTCATCTCAATGTTCCCCGGATACAAGCTTGCCCTGATGCAAGCCAAATGTGTCTGAAAGGTCGAAGCGCGCCGAATTGCTGCGCGGCGTCCAGAGTTGGCGATCGATCGCTTCCAGCAGCCGCTCCTTCATGTCGGCGAAGGCGGCAGGATTCTTCTCGATCATGAAATCGCGGACCTCAGCATCCACCACGAACGCCTGGTACACGGCTTCGAAGTGATGGTTGCCAACGGCGCCCGTGGTTGCCGCAAAGGCAAAGAGGTAATCGACGGTCGCGGCAATCTCGAAGGCACCCTTGTAGCCATGGCGCATGACGCCATCGATCCACTTCGGATTGACGACGCGGCCACGCACGACGCGACCGATCTCTTCCTCCAGCGAACGGATCACCGGCTTCTCCGGCCTCGAATGATCGTTGTGATAGATCGATGGCCGATCGCCCGCCAGCATTTCGGCCGCAGCCGCCATCCCGCCCTCAAACTGGTAATAATCGTCGCTGTCGAGAAGGTCGTGTTCGCGATTGTCCTGGTTCTGCACGACCGCCTGGATCGAGCGCAGGCGCTCTTCGAAGACACCGCGCTCCGCCCGACCCACTTCGCCAGCGCCATAAGCGTAGCTTCCCCAGACAAGATAGGCCTCGGCCAGATCGGCGCGACGCTCCCACCCCTTCTCGTCGATCAGCGCCTGCAGACCGGCGCCGTAAGCGCCTGGCTTCGAGCCGAAAATGCGATAGCCGGCCCGGCGGTCAGCCTGCGCTGCATCCAATCCGGCGGCTTCAAGTCGGGCTGCTTCACCGCGCATGCGCTGGGCAATCGGATTGTCCGCAGCATCCTCTTCCAGCGCCCCGACGGCGCGAATTGCCTTGTCGAACAGAGCAATCTGCTCCGGAAAGGCATCGCGGAAGAAACCCGAGATACGCAGCGTCACATCGACGCGCGGGCGACGCAGCAGTGCGGGCGGAATGATCTCATAGCCGGTGACGCGTCGCGAGGTCATGTCCCACACAGGCTTCACACCGATCAGGGCGAGCGCCTGGGCGATATCGTCGCCGCCGGTCCGCATGTTCGAGGTCCCCCAGGCGGTGAGACCGAAAGACACCGGCCACTCGCCGTGATCCTGCACGTAGCGGCGGATCAGCAGCTCCGCGGACTTCTTCCCAAGCTCGTACGCCGCCGGCGTCGGCACCGCCCGGCTGTCGACCGAGTAGAAATTCCGTCCGGTCGGCAGCACGTCCGGCCGGCCCCGTGTCGGGGCACCGGATGGTCCCGGCGCCACGAAACGGCCGTCGAGCCCTCGAAGCAGGCCTTCGATCTCGGCAGCGCCGCAGGCGAGAATGGCAGGTTTGAGCCGGGCTTCGATCTCGGCCAGAACGGCTCTGGTTTTGGACCAGAGGGTCGGGCACGGGATTTCGCCGGAAACCAGTTTCGCGGCCAGCAGTTCGATACGCTCTACGGTATCGCCGTGGGTGCGCCAGGATTCAGAAGAGAGGTTCGCAAGGATATCTGGGCGTGGCCCTGTCCATGTGGCGGCCATGTCGCAGTCGAGAGGGTCGAAGGAGAGGTTTGCGCCACTGATACCCCCGTCTGCGTCACCCATAATCCCGACAACATCACCCAACCCCGCATCCACGGCAATCGCCCGCTGCAAGCTCCCGTCACCACCCTCACCCAACGCACGCGGAACCCTGGCCAGCGCAACCGTCAGATCCGTCAGCAGCCGGCCTTGCGGCGAGACGCCGAAGACATGCAGGCCATCGCGGATCTGCATCTCCTTGAGATCACAGAGATAGGCGTCGAGCTTTTTCAGCGCCTCGGTCTCGCTCTCCCCCTTGTCAATGCCGGCATCGCGATCAAGACCGATGTCAGCCACGAGATCGAGAATCTGCTTGCTGAGAAGCCGGATGCGGCGCGGATCGCCGCCCGAAGCCTCGTAATATTCGTCGACCAGCGCCTCCAGATCCTTCAGCGGCCCATAGCTCTCGGCGCGCGTCAGCGGCGGCGTCAGGTGATCGATGATGACGGCACCAGTTCGGCGCTTCGCCTGCGTTCCCTCGCCGGGATCATTGACGATGAAGGGATAGAGATGCGGCATGGGGCCGAGGATGGCTTCCGGGTAGCATTCCTCCGACAGCGCCAGAGCCTTGCCGGGCAGCCATTCCAGATTGCCGTGCTTGCCCATGTGAATGACGACGTCAGTGCCGAACTCAAGGCGAAGGAAGGCATAGAAGGCGAGATAGCCATGCGGCGGCACGAGATCCGGCGAATGGTAGCTTTCCTTCGGATCGATATTGTAGCCGCGCGCCGGCTGGATGCCGACCAGCACCTCCCCCAGCCGCATGAACGGCAGCGCAAAGGCGTCGTCCACCACGTAAGGGTCGGCCTCGGGCGCACCCCAGCGGGCGCCGATCTCATCCTGAATCTTTTTCGGAAGATTCTCGAAGAAGGCTTTGTAACGACTCAAGGAAAGCGATTCGCGGATAAGCTTGCCGTCGCTACCAGAATTTGTCGGCCCCTCCATCAGACGCCGTATGAGCTGATCGCCATCGTCGGGCACGTCTGCAACCGAATAACCGGCTGCGCACATGGCCTTGAGTACTTCGACCGTGCCTGCGGGGGTATCCAGTCCTACCCCGTTGCCAAGCCTACCGTCACGGTTTGGATAGTTCGCGAGGACTAGCGCGACGCGCCGCTCGCCGGCGGTCGTGGTGCGGAGCTTCGCCCAATTTGCGGCAAGCCGGGCGGTATAGCGCATCCGCTCCAGATCGGGCTCGCTGCCGACGATGTTGGCTTCGACCCTCGCATCGTAACGCGCGGCCGATTTGAAGGAGACGGCACGCGACAGGACCCGGCCGTCCACTTCGGGCAGCGCGACGTTCATGCCAAGATCACGCGCTGAGAGCCCCTGCGAGGACGCCGCCCAGGCCTCACGCGACGAGGCCGAGAAGATCGCCTGCAGCACGACGGCGTCGTTGGCTTCGAGCACGGTCGGCGAGCGATCCGCGCCCGGCGCGGATACGGCAAAGCCTGTCGTGTTGATCACCACCTCCGGTTTGATGACATCGAACACGCTTTCCAAAATGCCCTTGGACACAGGATCCTTGAGACTGTAGGCGAATACCGGCAGCGGCCGGATACCTTCAGAGAGAAGTGTGTCGACAAGAGCCTCGACCGGTCTGGTCTCGCCGCTCTGCACGAGCGCGCGATAGAAGCTGATAGCGACAGTCGGGACTCTGCTTTCCCAAACAGCGCCAAGCCGCTTGTCGCAGGCTAGCTTCCACTCGTCGACGCCCAGAACGCCCTTGCCCGGCCACCATATCCCGGCCTTCATCAACGGCGATGCCGCTTCCGGCTTTTCCGCGCCTGAGAGCACCGCACCGGCATACCCAAGAAACGCCCGCGAATTGCCGTCGCCACCCTCAATGAGGTAGGCCCAGAGCGCGTTCAGATCCTCAAGCGGAACATTCGAAAACGGCGTCAAACCCGCATCAGGCTTCGAATCTCCCGGCAAAACCGCAATCAACGCACCGGACCGCGCCGCCGCAGCATGAAGCGCCTCCAGCGCGTAGTGGAAATAGCTGGCGCCTCCCAGCGCCCTGACAACGATCAGCTTCGCATGCCGGGCCGTCCGCTCGATATAGGCATCGACCGACATCGGATGCTTGAGGCTCATCAGGCTTGCCAGCCGCAGCGAGAAGCCGGCCGTCGCCTCGTCATAGGCGGCAGCGATCGCGGCAAGCTCGGTATCGGCGGCCGACAGGAACAGGACGTCGCCGCGAGACTGACCAAGATCGATCGCCTCCTCGCCGTCGCTGATCGTTCCCTGCTGTGCCAGAAGCAGATGCATCGGACTGCCTTATGCCAGCGCTTCGATCGCCTTGCGCACCGCTGCCTCGTCCATCTCGTGCAGGCCGATAACGACGAGGCGGGTGCCGCGCGCTTCACCGGTCGCCCAGGCGCGGTCGAAATAGTGGTCGATACGGCTGCCGACTGCCTGCAACTGCAGACGCATCGGCTTGCCGGGAACATCAACGAAGCCCTTGAGCCGCAGCACGTCATGTTCGCCGATGACGCCCTTCAGCGCATCCACGAAAGCTGCCGGATCAGCAATGGCCCCGAGTTCCACCACAAAGCTGTCGAACTCATCGTGATCGTGGGGAACACCGTCCTCATGCTCGAGCTCATGATGGGACTTGCGGTTGATCACATCGTCTTCCGTTCCGACGCCGAGCCCGAGCAGGACGCTTGCCGGAACCTCGCCATTGCGCGCCTCGATCATCACGGGCTTGCGGGCAATGCGCGAAGCGACCTCATCGCGCACGCGGCCAAGGCCGGCGGTGTCGAGAAGGTCAGTCTTGTTGAGCACAATCAGATCGGCGCAGGTCAGCTGATCCTCGAAAAGCTCCTCGATCGGGCTCTCATGGTCGAGCGACTCGTCTTCCACGCGACGAGCCTCGACGGCATCGTGATCATCCGCGAAGCGGCCAGCGGCGACGGCGGCGCTGTCGACGACAGTAATCACGCCATCGACGGTGACCTGGGTGCGGATATCAGGCCAGTTGAAGGCGGCAACGAGCGGCTGCGGCAGCGCGAGGCCTGAGGTTTCGATAACGATGTGATCCGGACGCTGCTCGCGCTCCAGAAGCTTCGTCATCGTCGGAATGAAGTCGTCGGCCACCGTGCAGCAGATGCAGCCGTTGGTGAGCTCGATGATATCGTCCTCGGTGCAGTTCTCCGCGCCGCAGCCCTTCAGCACCTCGCCGTCGACACCGAGATCGCCGAACTCGTTGATGATAAGCGCGATCTTCTTGCCGTTCGTATTGGAAAGGAGATTGCGGATCATCGTCGTCTTGCCGGCGCCGAGGAAGCCGGTAATCACGGTCGCCGGGATTTTCTGCTGGTTCATGAAATTCAACCCTTCATCTTCAGCGGCAGACCTGCCGCGATAAAATACACGTCCGCGGCCTCAGCCGCGATCATTTGATGCAAGCGGCCGGCGTGATCCCGGAAATCCCGCGCCATGCGGTTCTCGGGAACGATGCCCAGGCCGACCTCATTGGAAACGATGACGAGCCGTGCGCGTGCCGTCGGCAGGTAGGCGGCAAGCGAGGCGAACTCCGTTTCCATGTCGCGCCCCGCCATCATCAGATTGGTGACCCAAAGCGTCAGGCAATCGACAAGGATCGCCCGCCCCTCGCCATCGATCGCCCGCAGGCAGCCGACCAGATCGAGCGGTTCCTCGTGAGTGTGCCAGAGATCGCCACGATCGGCCTTGTGCTTGTCGATCCGGGCGCGCATCTCCTCATCCCAGGCCCGGCCCGTCGCCACATAGTGGCGCTCCAGCTCACTTGACGCGACCAGCTGTTCGGCAAAACGCGATTTGCCCGAGCGCGCGCCGCCCAGGACGAAGGTCGCACCGGAGGATATCGGGCTCATGGCAGGTGATATCCGATCTGCGGGACGCTGCCGCGAGAGACCGGAATGGCTGCAGGACGCAGCCGAAAACTCTTCTGTTCAGCCATGACAACCTCCGTGCTGGCAGCGGGCACAAGCCCAGGAATGGGCTTCTCGCCCGGCACGGTTGGCAGGTCTCCTGGCTCGCGGGTCTTGGCCGCGATCGGGGCAGACCGGAAATCGGTCGCCCCAGATCGTGCCAGCGGATTTTCCTCGCCTTCCCGGCTGCATTTCATGAAAAGCGCGGACGATTCGTAGACGTCAGAGGCGTCCTGCCCCGGTTGATCATGATGCACTACCAGTGACTTTTCCGTCGCCACCTCCGCGCCGCCCGCCTGCACCATTGCAGGCTGTCATCAACGCGAAAACAACGCCGGACGGAAAACCCTGACCGCTCTACAGTCGCGGGGTCGGCTATGATGACGGTGCCCGGATTGGGTCCACCGCTTCACATTCCCTTTTCATCCGCACCGATTCAACCGGTCCGGAACCATCCGTTATGAACTCATCGTTAGGCAAGGCCCCGGGTGAAGTCAATCGGAAGCGGGCTCAAGACCACGGATGATGCACCGTCGGACTCGCCCTTAACGCGACCTTCTCTACCAAATTCATCGTCTTTTATCAGTCACTTACGTCACAAATAATTGTTGCGATCGCCGGTCTTTTGCCGCAATTGCGTCGCAAGCGGGACGCGCCACCGATTTCCCCTTCCCTCCCTTCCACTTGATCGCGCCCAGTGCCGCCTAGTTTTCCCGTGATGCTCCTAAGAATCGATATCCGCCGTTTCGGTCCATTCCATACCCTTCTCGACATCGGGCGGATGCGCGCACTACTGCGACGCACCGAGCTGGGGATGGTCATCGCGGGCGCGATCGTCGGCGTTATCTCCGGACTTGCGGTGACGGGCATGAGCCTCGTTTCCCGCGAAATGCACAGTCTGATCTTCGGAATCAGTGACATCGAGCGGCTGAGTTCCTCGCAGATCGACAACAAGCTGCTGTTGCTGACGGCGCCTGTCTGCGGCGGCATACTACTGGGTCTGATGCTCTTCGTGCTTGCCAAAACGCGCAAGAAGCCGATGGTGGACCCGATCGAGGCTAACGCGCTGCATGGCGGTCGGCTATCGCTCACCGACAGTATTCTGGTGGCGGTCCAGAACCTCATTTCGAACGGCTTCGGCGCTTCAGTGGGCCTAGAGGCCGGCTATACGCAGCTGGCGGCGGGACTGGCCTCGAAGCTTGGGCTGAAGCTGCAGCTTCGCCGCTCGGATCTGCGCGTTCTCGTCGGATGCGGTGCCTCGGGTGCGATTGCGGCGGCCTTCAACGCTCCGTTGACTGGCGCCTTCTATGCGTTTGAGCTGATCATCGGCTCATACACCATCGTCTCGCTGACGCCGGTCGTCGTTTCCGCACTGGTATCGACCCAAATTGCACGCCTGCTGGCCGGCAGTGATTTCCTTATTGACGTCGGTGACTTTGGAACCGTCATGCCTGCAGATTACGTTCCGGCTCTGTTGCTCGGTGCATTCTGCGCCGGCGTTGGGATCATGATCATGCAGGGCGTCGCCTGGATCGAGGAATTGGCTCGCCGGAGTTCGATTGCAACCCCGCTGCGCCCAGCTCTTGGCGGTATCGTCGTCGGCCTGCTCGCGCTGATCACGCCGCAGGTGCTGTCGGCCGGTCACGGTGCACTGCACCTCAATCTCGGCCGCGATGTCGCAATTCCGGTGCTTGTCGGCCTTCTTCTTCTCAAGGCATTCGCTTCGGCTATCTCGATCGGTTCCGGTTTCAGAGGCGGCCTGTTCTTCGCGTCCCTGTTCATGGGAGCGCTCCTCGGCAAGCTCTTCGCCTATTCGGCACCCTATTTCGCTCATGCGACGCTGACACCTGTCATCTACGCGGTCGTCGGCATGAGTTCGCTTGCGGTCGCCGTCATCGGTGGACCGCTGACGATGACGTTTCTTGCTCTCGAGATTACCGGCGACTTTCCGATCACGGCGCTCGTGCTTGCGGCGGTGATCACCTCGTCGCTCGTCGTGCGCAGCACCTTCGGTTACTCCTTCGCAACATGGCGCTTCCACCTGCGCGGCGAGAGCATCCGGAGCGCGCACGATGTCGGCTGGATCCGTAACCTGACCGTTGACCGGCTGATGCGCGCCGACGTGAAGACGGCGAATGCCGCTCTCACCATCGACGAGTTCAAGGAGCGCTTCCCCATCGGTTCGGCGCAGCGCGTTGTCCTGGTTGATGACACCGGCAAATACAGCGGCCTGGTGCTCGTTCCCGATATCTACGCGAACCTGACCGACACCGACGAGACCGGCAAGGATCTCGGAGAATTCATCCGCTTCAAGAACGATTTCCTGCAACCGCAAATGAACGCCAAGCAGGCAGCAGCGATCTTTGACAAGACCGAAAGCGAAGCGCTGGCGGTCGTCAACAATCTGATTGAGCGGAAAGTCGTCGGACAGCTGAGCGAGGCCTACACGCTGCGCCGCTACAGCGAAGAACTGGACCGCCGCCGCCGCGAAATCTCCGGCGAGATCTAACTGAGGAGTTCGTCGAGCCAACGCCGGTCGAGACAGGCCTCGAGCTCTGCTGCAATGTCGTCGAGAGCTTTCTCGACGCCAGCACGGTAATCGGTCCTCTCGCCCGCAAGGCCAAAACTCTGCAACAAGCGGGAACGGTAGGCGTCACTCGCGAAGAGCCCGTGCAGATAGGTGCCGGCGACCCGGCCGTCTGCCGACACGGCCCCATCCGACTTTCCGTCAACGATCGCGAACGGACGGCCGCAGTCTTCGCCGGACGTAACGCCAAGATGGATCTGGTAGCCGGAAAGCGGTGAACCGTCTTCCACCATCGTCGCGACGCTGTTGCGGACTGTCTTTTCGGGCGCCATCTCCGTCTCGACGTCAAGCAGCCCCAGCCCCTCTGCCTCCAAGGTAGAGCCCTCGATGCCGAGGGGATCATGCACCTTGCGTCCGAGCATCTGATAGCCGCCGCAAATGCCCATGACCCGCCCGCCGCGTTTTACATGGACCAGAAGATCGGAATCCCAAGCCTGAGCGCGCATATCCGCCAGATCCGATATCGTTGATTTTGAACCTGGCAAGATCACCAAGCCGGCGTCCGCAGGCAGCCGCTCGCCGGCGCGAACAAAAACCAACTCGACATCCGGCTCGGCCCTTAGCGGATCGAGGTCGTCGAAATTTGCGATCCTGGAAAAGACCGGCACGGCGACCTTGAGTGCTCCGGTGCCGCGGCGCGCCAGCTTCTCCAACGCAACCGAGTCTTCGGCTGGCAAGCGGGAGGCGTCCTTGAGCCACGGCACGACACCAAAGCACGACCATCCCGTAAAGTGCCGCACCGCCTCGATGCCGGCATCGAAGAGCGAAACGTCGCCACGGAACTTATTGATGATATAGCCGGATATCATTGCCCGGTCCTCGTCGGGCAAAATCGTGTGGGTGCCGACCAGCGAAGCGATCACGCCGCCACGATCGATGTCACCGACAAGTATCACTGGCACGCCGGCACGGGTCGCAAATCCCATATTGGCAATGTCGCCCGCCCTGAGGTTGATTTCTGCCGGCGAACCCGCGCCTTCCACGATCACCAGATCCGCCCCGGTAGAAACCTCGGAAAAGCTCTGCATCACGTAATCGAGAAGCGTCGGTTTGAGCTTCTGATAGTCCCGTCCCTTGGCCTGCCCCCAGACCTTGCCCTGGACGATGATCTGGCTGCCGTATTCCGATTGCGGCTTGAGCAACACGGGGTTCATGTGCACCGAAGACGGCACCCGCGCAGCGAGCGACTGCAGCCATTGTGCCCGGCCGATCTCTCCGCCGTCATCAGCAACCGCTGCATTGTTCGACATGTTCTGCGGCTTGAACGGACGAACTGAAAGGCCACGGTTGGCAGCAAGCCTGCAAAAACCCGCGACAAGAACCGTCTTGCCGACATCGGAGCCGGTCCCTTGCAGCATGATAGCCTTGGTCATTGTCGCGAAACTCCGGGGAACTTGACCCGGACTACAATGGCCTCTCTGCTGCGGTCAATTGCAAGCCCTGAAAATGCGAAGGCCGCGTCAACCGTTTCCAGTTGCGCGGCCTGCCGAAATACGCTGGCACATTCACCCATACACGGCGAAGCTCACGTTCTCCGGGACGCTCTACCTGATCCGGAGAAGCAGCGGTGTCCCCCGCTACGCAACAACAGATAGCGCCACATTGTTACCGGAGGGTTAGCAAGCGATTAAGCAAAGATGAATTTCGTATTTTTCTGACATTTCTTGATGATCCAGGCGTCGCAGGCGACTCCATGGGGAGATCTCGAATACCAACCGCAATCTTCTGCGGAACTATCATTACCGATTTCAAATCAGGCGCTTAGACTCACTGCTTCACGCGCAGAAGACAATTGATTTCCGCAGCCGAACGCGTAGGCTGCCCTGCAAGGCGTCAGGACGAACGCCACAGCAACAGCCTGCAGAAACAGCAAGAGCCTCCTCCGCAAACTGCGGAACGCCTAGGTTGTAGCCGCGACAGCAAGAATGGGAACGCAAGATGAGATTTCTCTGCACGTCAATTCTGCTTGCCGCAGGAGTTTGTGCAGCCGCCGCGACGGCGCGGGCTGCTGAATGCGGCAACGTCACCATCGCTGAAATGAAATGGGCGTCGGCGGGTATTGCCGCCAACTTCGACAAGTTTATTCTCGAGAAGGGTTACGGCTGCTCGGTCAAGATCGTCCCGGGTGACACGATGCCGACGTTCCTTTCGATGGACGGAAAGGGTGAGCCAGATATCGCTTCCGAATTCTGGATCAATTCGGTGCGCACCGAACTCGACATGGCGGTCAAGGAAGGCAAGCTGATCCAGGCCGCCGAAATCCTCTCGGAGGGCGCGGTCGAAGGTTGGTGGATACCGAAATTCATCGCAGATGCGAACCCGGATATCCGCAGCGTCGAGGACGCACTCAAGCATCCGGAGCTATTCCCGGCATCCGACAATGCATCGCAGGGCGCTGTCCATAGTTGTCCTGTCGGCTGGAGCTGCCAGATTTCGACATCCAATCTCTTCCGCGCGCTGGGGGCTGAACGGGACGGGTTTCAACTTGTCGAAGCCAGCAGCCCGCAGGACCTCGATGATTCCATCGCAAATGCATTCCAGAAAAAGGCCGGCTGGCTTGGCTACTACTGGGCCCCGACGGCCATCCTCGGCAAATACGACATGACACGCCTGAGCTTCGGCGTCGCTCATGACAAGGCAGAGTGGGACAAATGCACCTCGATCCCGGGTTGCGCTCGGCCGCAGGTCAACTCCTACCCGGTCTCGCGGGCCTATACGATTGTCACCAAAGCCTTTGCCGACCGCGCCGGACCGGCCATGGATTACCTGAAGCTTCGCTCATGGGACAATACGACGATCAACGAGGTGCTCGCCTGGCAGGACGAAAACCAGAAGAGCAACGAGGAAGCCACGGAGTACTTCCTTCAGAATTATTCGGCCCTATGGACCAAGTGGGTTCCTGCCGACGTCGCAGAAAAGGTCAAGGCCGGGCTCTAGGCCAATGACAAAGTCTTCCCTCCGGTGGCATCGGTTTCCTATAAGCACCGGCCGCTTGGTCGCCCGAATCGCGCCCGCTTGCCCAGACGAGGAAAATACAGATGACATCCGCTCCGTTTCCCGACCGCGACGCGATCGCCTCGAAGCTTGCCAGCCTTGACGAACAGGAGAAATCCTACGTTGCCTTGCTGATGGAAAATGTCGCGCAGGACGAAAGCGTCATTGATGGCCTTCACCGCCATCTGAACAACGCAGCCAGTGCGCCGTTTTTGAACACGCTGAAACTCGAAAATCTTGGGAAATGGATTGGCGAGGCAGCGCCTGCCCGCCTGCAGATACGACTGATGGAGGCTGCGAAATCAAGCCAGCATCCGGCTTACATGGCGTTCCGGACTGGGCTTTCGCGTTCCGGCGGGTTGGAAAACGCTTACCCGCCGGCTGCGATCTGAGGTCTTGTTACCTGGTGGCGGCGCGGCCGACCGAACGACCTGCATCCTGGGTCGCGTTCACCGCGTTTGCCGTATCCCGGCCAATGCCGCGGATCGTGTTTCCACACGAGGAAAGTACGAGCAGAATTGCGAGGGCTGAGCCGATCTTGGCCATTGTCGTCATTGCGAAATCCTTCTTTCTCAGTCGTCCGAGCGCGGGCGACTCCCGCCGCGCGCATTAAACCCCGGAGGAAGAAAAAAGGTCACCGCAAACTTGTCAAGCAGCAACAGCCTTGGCTTTTTCGGCAAAGGCAAAGCGGATGCTCTCGGCCACAGCGCGCATCGGGCCGTTCATCTGCGATGCGGTAAGCAGCCGGATGTCGAAGGAGCCTAGTTCGGGCAACCCTTCCTGCACGCCGAGGATCGTCATCTCGTCGGTGACATAGGAGCGCGGCAACGGCGCGATCGCGAGGTCGGAAACCACGGCCGCGCGCTGCGCCATGGTGTGGCCACTGAGGAAAGCAACGCGATAGCCGCGCTTCATGCGCTCAAGTTGCGATATTGCCTCCGAGCGCCAGATGCAGCCATCCTCCCAGATCGAGATCGGCAGCGGCTCGCGACGGTGCGCCGTACCGCACTTGGCACCAGCCCATATCAGCCGCTCCCGAAACACGATCTCGCCATCCGTCGGCAAGGGGCGTGTCGCGCAGTTAATGAGTGCCAGGTCGAGGCGCTGCTCCTCCATCCGCTTCTTGAGGCCGATGCTCATGTCGATAGTGACATCGACCATGATGCTCGGGAAGCTTTCGGCGAAGCTTTTCAGAATGCTGGGCAGCAATCGCTCGCCGATATCTTCCGGCGCGCCAAGCCGAACCACACCGCTAAGCTCGGGCATGATGAAGCGCGAAACCGCCTCGTTCGACAGAGCGAGAATGTTGCGTGCGTAGGAGAGTAGTAGTTCGCCGTGCTGGGTCAGGCTGACCGAACGCGCATCACGAAGGAAAAGCGTCGCACCGAGCTGCTCCTCCAACTTCTTGATCTGCATGGAGACAGCCGACGGCGTCCGATAGACGGCTTCCGCGGCGGTCGAAAAATTGCCGGTCTCTGCGATGGCAACGAACGTCCTCAGGACGTCGTTATCAAGCAAAGGAATGGGACGGCGAAAGGGAATGCTCATCGTCACATCTTTCAATTTTTCTGAATTTGAATTCCATATCATTTTGTTTGATTGAAAGTCAACCCGACAGTAGCCTTCGATCGTGGCCGCTAAAACCGATGAAAGGAGGCCGCGATGAGCACTCTCAACGCAATCTTCGACATCTTCTACGCATTCCGATCGCGTCAGATCTCTCGCCTGACACGCAATCGTACCCGAGATCAATTGGCGCGCCTGCCGAGACATCTGGCGGATGACCTCGATCTGCAAGCCTTGGGCATGACAGACCCTCGCTGAGCACTCGCTCGGCAACACCTTCAAAGACACCATGAAAGGTTCTAATATGCGCTCCAGAGCGGTGGCTATGGAGCGCAACGATCATGGCTATAAATGATGCGTGTTTTCAAGGCGATATCCCTGCGGCTTACGACCGCTACATGGTACCGATCCTGTTCGACCCTTACGCGGCCGATCTGGCCCAGCGCCTGGCGTCGGTTCAGCCGCACCGCGTTCTCGAGGTCGCGGCAGGGTCGGGCGCCCTCACGCGTGCGATATCCTCGGCGCTTCCGCACGCCGAAATCATCGCCACCGATTTGAACCAGGCGATGCTGGATGTCGCTGCACGGAGACAGCCCGGAGGGCACGTCGTATGGCGCCAGGCCGATGCGTTAAGCCTGCCCTTCCCCGATCAGACCTTTGACGCCGTCACCAGTCAGTTCGGCGTCATGTTCTTTCCCGACAAACACCGCGCCTACCACGAAATCCTTCGCGTGCTGAAGCCGAAAGGAACGTTTCTCTTCAACACGTGGGACACGGTCGAGAGCAACGATTTCGCAGCCGCCGTCAGGGCTGCAACAGACGCCGTGTTTCCGGGCGATCCGCCGGAATTCTTTCGACGGACGCCGCATGGCTATTTTGATGCCGAGACGATCCTATCCGAGCTCGAGCGCGCCGGTTTCCAGTCGGCGACCTTCGCAAAGGTCGAAAAGACGTCTCATGCATCCTCGGCACGTGATGCAGCCACCGCCTTCTGCAGGGGCAGTCCGCTCCGCATGGAAATCGAAGCACGCCAGCCGATGGTCGATGTCGTGGCACGCGTAGCGGAAGCGCTTGAGAAAACCTTCGGCAAGGGGCCGATCGAAGGGCGAATGTCGGCGTTTGTGTTCACCGCCGAGGCACCACGCCAGAACTAGCGGTGGGCGCGCCGAGAGGCGGCAGCCTGAACAATACCTTTGCGGTTCGGAACATCCGAACCGCAGCAACGTTCTTCCTGGGCAGCGCACCCTTTGTCGTTGCACTGACTGCGTTTCCCTCAACTGCAGTCACATAGGCCCGGCGCTGTCCAAACCAGCACCGGGCTTTGCTTGTCGCCACCGGACACACCTTCACCCTTCGTATAATTCAGCAACACCTAAATTATAACTTGAAATTCCGGCTTCGGTCGCGATGATGCTTGCCGTCAGCTTAGGAGGGGATCGATGTCACAGTACCAGGAGACGCGGCGGTTCAAATGCACGGGTGACGCCGGAAATCCTTGCATCGTGATTGAGCAGATCAGGGTAGCGGATGAGACCATGTCCAGTCCCAGAACGGACTACATGACGGTAGACGGCGACGTCGCCAACCGCCTCGACAAGAAGCACTTCCTGATCCTGATGAAGGGCGAGATTGTCAAGGTTCAAAGGGCCCTGAGGAGAAAGCACTGAGTTCAGCGTTGGCAGCCGCTGGCATGACGCGCCAACAACTTGCTCCGATGCTCCTGTTAACTCCTCACAGAGCAACAGGCAGATGTCATCATCGCGTCATGTGACGATGATGTCTTAGCTCACCGGGCGCTGAGACTCGTTTTCATTCCGGCGCTGTTCACCGCTGGAATGACTGATGCTGTATATCATTGCCGTCGCCGGTGCCCTGTTGGCAGCCAATACCCTCAGCCTTGCTATTGCGGGATGGCGGATTCGATCCCACCAAGACAAAACGCCAAGCGTTTCCGCCCGTCCGCCCGTCTCAATCGTGATACCCCTTTGCGGGGTGGAACAGTTCTCGCGGGAGACGCTCGAAAGTGCGCTGAGCCTGGATTGGCCCGACTACGAAATCATCTTCTGCGTTGCGGACAAGGCCGATCCGGTAATTGGCCTGGCTGAAGAGGCTCGCCGGGCGAAGCCGCTGACAAAGGCGACGGTCCTTGTTGGGGACGATCGCGTCAGCGCAAATCCGAAACTCAACAATTGTGTCAAGGGCTGGAACGCAGCGTCGCACGAATGGGTCGTGCTTGCCGATTCCAACGTTTTGATGCCCAAGGACTATCTCGCGCGCCTGATCGCCGCATGGCGGCCCGATAGTGGACTTGTCTGCTCGACGCCACTTGGCTCCCGCCCCACAGGGTTTTGGGCGGAGGTGGAATGTGCGTTTCTCAACACCCACCAGGCCCGCTGGCAATATGCGGGAGAGGCTCTTGGATTTGGCTTTGCCCAAGGCAAGAGCATGCTGTGGCGTAAGAAGACCCTCAACTCCCACGGCGGCATCCAGGCACTTGGGGCTGAGATCGCAGAAGATGCCGCGGCCACCAAGCTGGTGAACCGAATGGGCCTCAAGGTGCATCTGGTTGGTGGGCCGTTCGAGCAGCCGTTAGGAAGAAGAACCTTTCGCGAGATATGGGCGCGACAATGCCGCTGGGCGCGGCTGAGACGCGTGACTTTCCCGCATTTCTTCGCCCCGGAGATCCTGTTGGGCGTGGTTCCGCCCCTATCACTGTGCGTGTGCGCCGCGTTCGTTTTCGGTGCCAGTCTTTCCACCACAACTGTCGCGGTTTTGTGCGCAGCCTACATACCGGAACTTCTTCTTTCGGCCCGCAAGAATTGGCACCTCTCACCGATATCGCTCGTTGCAATGGTGACGCGTGATATCTTGTTGCCCGCCATCTGGATCAGGAGCTGGTTGGCCGGAAGCTTCGATTGGCGCGGAAACAGGATGGTGATCGGATCACACGAGTCTCGCCTCGAAGCCGGCGTCGCTGAACCAATTGCCAGCCCGTAGCAATCAGGCCGCCCGCTCCTAGCAGCGGCGTCGTCACCTCAGACCTGAAAATTCTCGTGGCCGAGCCAACCTAACGCTTCGCCTGCAAGTCGATCACATTCGTTCCGACCATTCGGTCGAATGCGTCCTTGGTCATGGGCCTAGACAGGAGATATCCTTGCAGGTGATCGCAACCAAGTTCTTTGAGGATTGCCCGCTGCTCTTCGGTCTCAACGCCTTCAGCCGTTGTCTTCAAGCCCTTAGCCCGCGCCAGCCTTATCATCGCCTCGACAATGGCCCGATTGTCAGCCTCCTGGCTATCGAAGCCGTCCACGAAGCTCTTGTCGATCTTGATACGGTCGACGGCGACATATTGCAGGCGACCGAAGCTGGAAAAGCCCGTGCCAAAATCGTCCAGCGCAATGCGGACACCGACAGAGCGGAGGGCCGCGATGTTGCGCTGGCATTCCCCTGCACTATCGAGCAGCGTGCCCTCGGTTATTTCGATCTCCAGCCGCGCGGGATCGATCCTATGCTTGTTCAAGGCCGCGATGACCCTCAGCGCATACGCCTCGTTTCGCAACTCGAGAGGTGAGGCGTTGATCGCGATCTCCAGATCCGGCCACCGCTGCGCTGCCAGGCAGGCCTCCTCCAGAACAAGATCGCCCAACTGGGTGATGACGCCGCATTCTTCGGCGATGGGAATGAACACCTCCGGGGTTATAAGACCTCGTGCGGGGTGCTTCCATCGAAGGAGCGCCTCGGCGCCATACAAGGCTCCGTTCGGGGCAGCGTAGACAGGTTGAAAATACACCTCGAGATCTCTGCGATTCTGGACCGCCAGCCGCAAGTCGCATTCGAGTTCGCGCCGGTCTTGCACGAGGTCATCCATATGAGGACCAAAGATCGCAAAGCGGTTTCTGCCCGCAGCCTTTGCATTGTAGAGCGCGATGTCAGCCTTCCGCGTCAGGTCGGATGGATCAACATCACGTCCGACACCGATCACGACGCCAATGCTCGCACCGATGCTGATTGGCGTTCCATTGATCTCGAATGGACGCCGCATGGAGTCGATGACTTGCTCACACAACCGCGAAACCTGGTCGCTCGTAACGTTGGTCACGACCGCGGTAAATTCATCCCCTCCGAGCCTACCCACGACGCTGCCCGGGAAAATCCCGCGTAACCTGTCCGCCACCAGCACCAGGAGACGATCGCCAACCGGGTGCCCCATCGTGTCGTTGACCTGCTTGAACCGATCAAGATCCATGAACAGAACCGCGTTCGACTGTGTCGCGGCAGATCCGGAGATCACTCTAGCCAAATGCTCGGCAAACCACGCCCGGTTCGCCAGTCCCGTAAGAGTGTCGTGGCGAGCGAGATGTTCAAGCGCGGCCCTGCTCTGCCGAAGTTTTCGGTTTCGCACACCAACCATGGCCCCCATCCCAGCCAGCGCGACGAACACCGATATGCCCACAGCGCCTAGGGCTGGGCGAACCGACTGCGCGACGGCTTCGCCGGGAGCAAACGGACGCCAGGAGAAGTATCCGAACTCTCTCCCATCGGCACTTCTCGTTGCGGCGAAAGATCGATCCTCCTCACTCGATTTCGCCCAGGCAAAGGTAAGGTCATCAAACTGGTATTCGCTCGACACCCTCGCCAAGAAGCTGCCGTCGAGGTAGCGGACGGCGACATGCAAATAGATCTCCGAAGGATTCTGCTCGATGTTGCCGGTGTCCGAGATGATCGGCTTCACACTGACTATTGCCGGGTGGTTATTGACGACAGAAAGATCGCTTTCCCCAATGCTCAAGACCTGATCGGAAAGCCCGATGTCGTCGCCAGCGACAAGCCTTGCGCGCAGCCTTTCCGCCAGTGGCGCTATGACATCGCGAACCTGTTGGTATGCCTTCGCCGAATCCGCCTCGTCGGAAGCGAAAACGTGGACTGCATGGCCATCCGGAGCGATCACGTAAGCGCGGTCGTGCTGGAAGTAGGTGAACATCCACTTGCCAAGGTTCGCCTGCATCCAATCGGCATTATCGTCGCGCACGTTTCTGATCGCATCGTCCCAGACAGTTGCACTTTCCTGGTCGTGGGCTACTGCCGCCTGCATTTTTGAAATGAGCGTCTCGGCGAGATGCGTTTGACGCTCGGCGGCGATCTTGTCGCTCCGTTCGGTAGCAAGCTCAAGAACCGCGAAGAGCCCGGTATAAATCGACAGCGCAGCGACGAGAGGAAGAACGAGGACCAGCAGAAGCGGTCGGACTTGCGCGTATTTCATACTCAGGGTCCTTTTCTAGCGTCGGTCCTAGCACATGAACATTAAGGCGCGCTTACATTCTATCAAACCGAAATTCCTGGTATGCAGTGAAGACCGTCCGCGTCCGCCGGCGTCGGCCTCTGCTGTACGCACAACAGCCTCAACCGTTCGCCGCCCGGACGATCGAAAAGCGCCTTAGGTGGACATCTTGAGATCATCGGAGGGCAAGAACAATGGTGACCAACTTTGCCACCTCGTGCTCGCTGTCCAAATAAAGTCTGGCCTCGGAGAAGGCAGTACAGCAATGCCACCCTTTTTCGAGCAGCACGCGGTATTCCGGCCTTTCCTATTCCGTCCAGACAGCGACGCCAACGGGTGTCAGTATACGCTCACCCACATGGAAAACGGCCTCGGCGGCCGCGGGTACCTCCGCCGAAACCTTGCCGAAATTGAAGGCGAAGTGAAGTGGACCGCGCCGGCTCACGCGCAGATCGCCAAGATCGGGCTGCCGCTCAACTCCCGCCCAGTCCAAGGTATCGCCGATCACCTTCATCAGCAGGTCGCCTTGTGCCACGACCGCGAGATAGCGCGCCTTGTCATTGCCGACGAGCGCCGGCGCGCCAGCACGATACTCTCCTGAAAAGCTGGCGAGGACTGGTTCGCTTGTTCGGATCGTTTCGCGCCAAACGCTGGCGGGATACGTCTCGTTGCCATGCAGCACCGACTCGATGTGAAATTCGGGCAAAGATTCGACCCGCACCACCTGCATATCCAAAAGCGCGTTCAACGGGCCCGGCGGCAAACTGGTCGGAATTTGAAGATTGGGTGTCTTGCTGCCGCTGCGCGGACCGAAGAGAGCTTTGGCCCCGCACTGCGCAAGCCGTTCGACAAAGACTGCGTCGGCGATTAGCAGATCGGGCGCGAAAACCGCCGCGTAGCCGTCGAGGTCGCAATGCTGTCCGACAATATCGACATCGATCCCGTAGCGCGACAGCGCGGCATACCAGTCAAGCCCGATGGCGGTTGCGTCGTAGCTGCAGCCTTGCGGCAGGGCGCGGCTCGCCCATCGCGACGGATAGTCAACCACCAGCGCAACTTTGGCCTTTTCCCGGCGCGCGCCAGCGGGCAAGCGGGCGATCTCGGCGATAACCTGCGCCACTTCCTGATACCCCTGGTCCGGCTCGCCGTTCGGCAGTAGCAGGGCAGAATGGAACTGCTCCTGGGCGTAGTGGATCTGGCGCCAGCGGAAGTAGGACACCATGTCGGCGCCGTGGGCGTAGGCAAGCCATGTCCACAGCCGCACCATGCCATCGGCAGGCGCCTGGTTGTGAGAGGCCCAGTTGACCGGTCCTGGCTGCTGCTCCATCACCCAGACGCGCCCGCGCCCGACGGCCCGGTAGAGATCATGATAAAACGCTGTCTGGTCGGGATCGCCGGTACGCAAGTAACGCGCCTTGTTGTCGTCAGACAGTCGGCCGTTCAGCAGTCCGCCCATCGGATAGACGTCCCACGAGGCGATATCGATGTCGGCGCCGACCTCGTAGTGGTCAAAGTCAAAATTGTTCGACATGAAGTTGTGCGTCACCGGGCGGCCCGGCGCATGGCCGCGCAACAGATCGGCCTGCATGCTGTTGAAGCTTTTCACCTGGTCGGACGAGAAGCGAATGAAATCGACTAGATGTGTCGGGCTCGGCTCTTCAACCAGATTGTTCGGCAGTTCGATCTCCTCGAACGCACCGTAGCGCATCGACCAGAAATTCGTGCCCCAAGCTGCGTTGAGTGCATCAATGGTGCCGTAGCGCTCGGCAAGCCACGGGCGAAAGGCTCGCTCGGCTTCCTTCGAATAGCTGTAGACCGTGTCGTGGTCGCCATACTCGTTGTCGATCTGCCATGCGTGCACGAAAGGATGCGTGCCGTAGCGCTTGGCCATCGCTTCGACAATGCGGGCCGCCTCCTGGCGATAATGGCGGCTGGAGAAACAATAGTGACGGCGCGCACCAAACTTGCGCACCGTGCCTTTTGCGTCCACGGGCAGAATGTCGGGATATAGGTCGACCAACCATTTTGGCGGCGCGGCGGTCGGTGTTCCGAGAATGACTTTCAGCCCTGCCCGGCCAAGCACATCTATCGCCTCGTCCAACCATTCCCAGCGCAGGTCACCGGGGCGCGGTTCCATGTGCGCCCAGGCAAACTCGCCCACGCGAACCCAGGAAAGACCCAGCTCCTTCATGCGGCGTGCATCGTCCTGCCACTTCTCGCGCGGCCATTGTTCGGGGTAATAGCAGACGCCGAGTTCCAGCCTGTCGCTTTGCATCTGGTCGGGCTGAAAAGGTATCGGGGCAATCATAAACGCGGCAGTCCTTGTCGTCTTGGGTCGTGGGTATCAACTTGGGGCGAAAATTCTTCAGCGGTCCGACGGCAGTCGATCGTCGCAGCGCTCGATCAGGTCGGGCATCAAAAGAGTTTGCAACGCCTCGGGAGGCTCGCCCTCCATACGCCGCAGGATGGAGGTGCCAAGCAGCGCGCTCGGCTCACTGATCGGCAGGAAGAATGTGGTGATCGGCGGCGCGAAGTACTGGCTGACATTGAGGTCGTCGGTCGCATTGATGACCGCGTCTCGGCCGTGCACGAGGCCCCGGGCATGAAAGCCGGACAAGGCTCCGAGTGCCGCCGCTTCGTTGGCGCAGATATAAGCGGTCGGCGGATCCGGAAGTTTCGACATGGCAAGGACGCTCCCGCGGCCGAAGGCGGGCGTCAGATGGCCATGGGAGACAAGCGCCGGATCGAAAGGCAGCCCGGCCGTTTCCAGCGCCAAGCGATAGGCGTCCAACCGGGTGATCGCATAGGTGAGTTCCACCGCCGGATTGACGAGCGCGATACGACGATGACCGCGCCCAACGAGACGGCTCATGCAAAGACGGATCATCTGCTCGTTGTCGGCATCCACAAAGGCGTGCGGCGCGTTGTGCATCGTCGTGCCATAGGTGACGAAGGGGAAATCGGCCTCCTGCATCAGCCGTATCCGTGGATCTTCCGCGCGCGTGCCGGAGAAAATGATGCCGTCTGCCTTCTTCAGCGTGACGATCTGCTTGATGGTGGCGAGGCTCTCCTCGAAATTGCGCACGGCGTAGAGCGATACGCGGTAAGGGCTCTCTTCCAGAGCCCAGGAAATGCCGCTGAGCAACTGGGCGTATTCGACGCCTTCCCATTCGTTCTGGCGAGGACCGGGCGCCGACATGATCGCCGCCACCTGGTAGGTCTTGCCCGTGCGCAGCTGCACCCCATGCATGTTGAGCTCGTAGCCAACCCGTTCAGCTGCCGCGAGGACAACGGCGCGCGTCTCCGGGCGGACTTGCGGCGAATTGTTGAGCGCCTTCGATACCGTGGCGATCGACAACCCGGTCTCCTGCGCAATCGTCTTGATCGTGGCCCTTTGCATCCGCTCACCCGCCCTTTGCGATCAAGGTCAATTCTTCGTCGAGCGCATTAAGGAACCGGTCGCAATCTTCGGCGCTGAAGGGAGCCGGTGGCTTGATCTTCAGCACGTTATGATGCGGACCCTCGCTGCTGAGGAGAATGCGGTGCCGGCTCTTCATGCCGGCGATCAGGCGGTCGAGTTCTGCTGCTGCCGGCTCCAGCGTCTCGCGGCTGCGCACCAGTTCGATCCCGTTGAAGAGGCCGGATCCGCGCACGTCGCCGATCAATCCATGGCGCTTGGCCAGCGCACGCGCGCCGTCCATCAGCCGGTCGCCGATCACGCGGCAATGGTGGGTCAGCCGCTCGTCGCGGATCACGTCGAGCACCGCAAGCCCGATTTCGGCCGAGACTGGGTTGCCGCCGAACGTGTTGAAGTATTCCATGCCGTTGGCGAAGGATGCGGCGATTGCCTCGGTCGTGACCACGGCTGCCATCGGATGGCCGTTGCCGATCGGCTTGCCCATCGTCACGATGTCGGGCACCACTCCCTGGAGCTCATGTGCCCACATATGGCGGCCGACGCGGCCGAAGCCGACCTGCACCTCGTCCGACAGGCAAAGTCCGCCGGCTTCGCGAACGTAAGCGAAGACCTGGTTGAGGTAGCCGTCAGGCAACGGAAGCTGGCCGCCGGTGCCGAGAATGCCTTCGCTGAAGAACAGCGCCGGGCGACGCCCCGCGGCTGCCAGCGCTTCGATCTGGTCCTTCACGCTATCGGCGTATCTGTTGCCGGCTTCAGCATTCCCATAGCGGAAGCGGCCACGATAGAGATCCGGCATTTCCGCAACGCGGACATGCGACGGTTGTCCCTCGCCGCCGGGACCGGCGAACTTATAGGGACTGACGTCGATCAGGCTCGAAAGATGACCGTGATAGGCATGGTCGATCGTGATGATATCGCGATTTCCCGTATAGGCCCGCGCCAGGCGGATCGCGAGATCGTTGGCCTCACTGCCGGAATTGACGAAGAAGCAAACGTTCAGCGGATCGGGAAACTGCGCCGTCAGGCGCCGTGCATATTCCACAAGGGAGTCGTGGAGGTAACGCGAATTGGTGTTCAGGTGACCGATCTGCTTCTGTGCCGCGGCAACGACACGCGGATGGCAATGGCCGACGTGGCAAACGTTGTTGACCATGTCCAGCCAGCGGGTGCCGTCCTCTTCGATCAGCCATGCACCTTCGCCGCCGACAATCTTCAAAGGCGCCGCACTGTAGGCGATGCTGAGTGAGCGACCGATGTGACGATGACGCTCGCGAACCAGAAAATCCTTGTCGCGCGCCACTATGACCGAGGCTGGGACGGGAAGGCCGAGGACGACGGAGGGATCGGGGCTGACGTCGCGCCAGACCTGCCACTGATCGGGTACGCCGACTCCGTGCATTCGACCGCCGAGGCCGAGATGATCGGTGACGATCTGGAAATGCAGGTGCGGTGCCCACTGCCCGTTTTCCGATGCTGCGCCGAACGCGGCGAAGGCTTCGCCCTTGGCAATCGGCTGTCCAACCGAGAGCCTGGCAACACCGTCGCGTGCCAGGTGCCCGTAAAGTGTCCAGAAAACGGTGCCATGGTCGGTGTCATGCTGCAAAAGAACCGTCGGTCCGAAGCCGAATGCGACGGCGTCGTCGTGGATGAATGCGACAGTTCCGGCAAAGGGCGCGTACACCGGCTCGCCGGCCGGCACGAATATATCAATGCCGAGATGCACCGACCGGCGCGCTCCCTCGGTTCCCGTTTCGAAAGCGTCGCCCTGATAGATCGCCCGGTTCTCGCCATAGAGGCCGATGGCGAAATCGGCTTGCTGCTTAGCCAGAATGGCGTCAATGCGCGCTTCGGCGGCGTCAGGCGCAAGACCCGCCCAACTGTTCCCGCCAGCGACCGAGAAATCCAGGACCGCGACGTTGGGTCTTTCGGCAGAAGGGCGGACGATGGCAACAAAATCATGGGCATTGCGCTCCAGCCACTTCACCACCCCGGCAGCGGAGGGGATTGCGGCGAACCCGCATGCATCCCGGATGCGGGCAACGGCGATCGAGCGGTTCTCAGTCTCCAGCCGCTGCAACTCGCGCCAGACATCCTCCTGGCTGACGAGGAGATAAGTGTTGTCGGGATTGTCGCGGATCTGTTTTGCGGCCATGCACATGCTGACGGCATAGCGCGTACGCACCAGGTCAAAGACCAGCTCCGCCTCGGTCTCGCTCAGCGGATTAACGTCGTGATAAGCTCCCGTCACCGCCGCGATGGTGCCCACTGCATCACGCTCGCCGATCAGGGCATAGGCCACGGCTACCGCGATCTCGACGACACGAAAGGTCTCGACCATGTCGCCGAAATCGAGCAGACCACTGACGTTTCCGGCTTCGTCCAGCAGCACGTTGTAATCGTTGGCATCGTTGTGGATCACTTGCCGCGGGCAGGCCTGCAGGCGTGGTAGGACATTGTCGGTGAAATGGCTGAGGATGGTATGTACGCTGGCCCGCTTGTCGGCGTCCCCGATCATGGCGACACGAACAAGATGCATGTCGGCGCGGCCGATATCCCAGCCATAGATCCGGCCCGCGCCAGCGTGGGTAAAGCCCTGTAGATGCCAATCGAGCCGACCGAGCAATCGGCCAAGCGCTTCGGCACTGTGGCGGCCGCGCACTGTCGATTTCGCCCAGATGGTGCCGGGCAGCCAGGTAAGCAGCCGTGCCGTTCTCGGTCCGTCGATCTCGGCGGCAATGCTTACCGCCCCCTGTCGCGTCCGTATCGCTCGCGACAGGGCAAGCTCGGGGGCGTTGGTTTCAAGATAGTCGAGCACCGCCATCTGCATCTCGAGTTCGGCGTCGTCGCCGGGGGCGTGCAATTTGAGGAGGTAGTCGTTGCCGTTTGTTGCGCGCAGGCGAAGATTCAGGTCATGCTCCCCCGGCAAAGGTGCGAGCGCAGCCTCAATGCCGTAAGTGTCCTGCAGAAGGGTCCCGATCGCCTGTTTAACTGCGTGCATCCTGTCCCTCACTATACAACCTGCCTTCCGTCATAGGCGCAGAAGCTGCCCCTGTCAGCCGTGCTCGCGCCGTCAATAGTCCACTTGAGGTCGTTTGCGCTGTGCCGCGCAGCCACCATCGCCCCCTCACCGCCCATGTCGGTCCTTACCCAACCCGGATGCAGCGAGAGTACGGCAAGCGCCTGCCCAAGGCCGTGCCCTGCCCCTGTGATCAACACGGTGCGGCCGCTGTCAGCGGTGTTTGACGTCATATCGGCGCTCCACCATGTTGACGAGACTCGCTGCCGCCAGGGTCAGGAAGATGTAAAAGATCGCCGCCGAGTTATAGGGCGCGAATGGGAGGAAGCTTGCTGACTGGAACTCACGCATTCTCTGGGTAATGTCGCGGATCGACAGGATCGACAGCAGTGAGGTGTCCTTGAGAATGGCGATCAACTCGTTGCCGAGCGGCGGAATAACGATCCGCAGGGCCTGCGGCAAGATGACGAGACGTGCCGTCTGCCAGCGGTTGAGGCCGATGCTCTTGGCCGCTTCTAGCTGGCCGACCGGGACCGCATTGATGCCGGAGCGGAAGATCTCTGCGAGATAGGCTGAATAGGCAAGTGCCATGGCAACAATGCCGCGCAGGATATTCGGTGGATCGAGCACGCCCTGCGTTGCGTCCTTAAGTGCGCCACTGAGCGGCAGGCCGACATAGAGGACGATCACAAGCATCGGGATGCCGCGGATTGTATCGACCACCAGTTCAGAACCGACGGCCAGCGGATGGCGGTGGTGCAGGAAGCCGCCGAAGGTCAAGAGGCCGAGAATGATCGCAAAGACAACGAAGGTGATACCCGTCGCGCGGTCGCGGTCGTTGAGCGCTTCAGTCTTCCACAAGACCGGCAGCTCGACAGGCGTTGCCGTCGCTGGCAACAACGCGCCGCTCACGCCTTCATTCTTGGCGATCGAAGCCAGAGCCTCTTTTGGCCCGACGAAAGTGCGCACCGGCGTTTCCGTCTCCGGCCCGCCTTCATATTGACCGAAGCGCACGGCGCTTACGAGGCTTGCCGGCGTGTTCGTAACGATGCCTATCTTTCCGTCCAATGTTCCGGCCAGCACATAGGCATCCCTGGGCTGCACGAGAAACCAAGCGGCGACGAGCACGAGAAGTACGGTTGCGCCAGCGAAATAACTCGTCGTGCGGGTACTGGCGCGCAGTTGGAGCAATCCGACCCAAGCAAGACCGAGCAACGCCGCCAGCAGATAGGCGGCAATAGCTGCGCGCACTGTGGTCGCAACGCCCGAAGCAAACGCGATGTGGGCAAAGAACAGGATAAAAACCAGCCCCGCCCCATTAGCGATGCCAAGGACCCAGCCACCGGCTCGACGCAACGGCCCCGGCTCTTCGCCGACAGCCGGCCGAGTGGCAAAAAACAGAACAATGCCGACAAGGCTGAGGAGCAGATAGGCCGGAAACAGCCAACTCTCGATGCCCCGCAGCATCATGTCGGCTGTTTCGGTGAGTTGTCGCGGGGTAACGCCCTTGACAATCAACTCCGACTTGAACGGATCAACCCCATTGGCAAGCACTGAGGCAACAAAGGGATGAACGAGTGCGGTCCAGATCATGGCAAGCGCCGCCAGAACGTTCACGGCGGCCGCCATCATCGGCCATTGCTTCTTTCGGCCCTTGGCGCTCGCGACTGTTGGCACTGCGAAGCCGGTTGCGAAGGCCAGAAGCATCAGCAGGAAGCCGGGCACGAAGGCCGAGGAGCCGTTTTCGACACCGAGGATCGCCTTCAACGAGCGTTGATAAGCGCTTGAGGAAGCAAACAGGTAAACGATAAAGGGCAGCGCGGTCAGGATGATCAGATTGCTCGGACGCACGCTTCTCAGGAACGACATCCATTCCTCCGGGGCATTTCAAGGGTCGGTCGAGCCGGAGCGCCAAACACAGCGCGCTCCGGAAAGTGGCAAACGGGCTTAGGCGCCGCGGCCTACTTCAAGCCCCAGTACTTTGCGACCAGCTTATCGAGCGTGCCGTCGTCCTTGATCGCCTTCAGGCCCTCGTTGAAGACGGCGACGTTCTCATCGCCCTTGCGGAAGACAAGCCCGAGCGGATCGGATTCCAGATCCTTGATCGCAACGACTAGCTCACCGGCGAATTCGCGCTCGTAAGCGGCGGCATTGGCACCATTAATGACGACGCCGTCGACATCCTTGTTCTTCAGCGCAATGATCGCCGCGCTGAAGCTGTCGTAAGCGACCACATTCTCTCTGCCGACTACCTTTTCGGCCACCTGCGCGTCAGTGGTATTGGCCTGCGCTGAAAGCTTTCGGCCGTGTGCCTTAAAATCGTCGAGCGAGGTGCCCTGGTCGGCGACGCGCATCAGTACCGCCTGACTGTTGACGATATATGGGTCGGAGAAATCCATTGCCTTCTTGCGTTCATCGGTGATGGAGACGCCGGACGCGACGAGATCGAAGCTGCTCTGGTCGAGGGCGGCGAAGATGCCGTCCCAGCCAGTTGTCACGAACTCGGCCTGGCAATTTATCTTGGCGCAAACGGCATTGACCACGTCGACGTCAAAGCCGACGATCTGGCCGCTGGTCGGATCGACACTTTCCATCGGCGGCGAGGTTGTGTCCGAGCCGACCTTAACCAGCTTACCACCGAGATCCGCCGCGTAGGCTGCACTTGACACCAGCGCCGAGAGCGCGAGCGTGACGATCAATTTTTTCATGCTTCTCCTCCTCTTGATAAACCATAGGGAAACGGCGCCGGTACACGACGGCCCGTCATTGCCGTTGGTTCGCGACCGCTCGACTGACCACTCTGAATGATCGAGACTGCGCCAAGCCCTCCCAAGCTTTGAAGCAAGAGATATCTGACAATAAAAACGATTTCAAGCAAAATAAAAACGTTTTTATTTTCATTTTCGCCTATGTCGAAGGGGCGGCAGGGCCTCCCTCGGCAAGAACTCGAACCGGAAAGGTGGAGACTTCCTTCGCAGCCTGGCGCGCGCCCAAGCCCTTCATTCGGGAATGTCGTCCATGCTTCGGCTTTCGTGAAGTCGTAAGACGATCATCGAGGCCAAGAACCAATTCGGAGGCGCCGACGGCGAATGGAGCGCCGAGTAGGCTATGCTGCCGATTCTGGATCCGTGACGCCGCGCAAGGCTCGGCGGCGTCCCAATAGCATGTTGAACTGAAGCTTTACACGTCTTCAGAATTCTGCGGTGGCAGGACCAACCAATGGGGATGGCTGGTCACCGCCCGCTGCCCAGCTATTTTGTGGCGGCCTTTGGCGCGCTTTCCTGCAAGTCCGCTTCATCGGAAAGAATGGCAGCGGCCTCGTTCAACAAAACATCCTTTGCCTTCTTGCGGGCATTTTCCATGGCAATGTCAGCACTTAGGCTGCGTTCGTTTGCCTGCAGGCCGTCATCGGCATCGGGATCTTCGCCATTGTTTGCTTCCGGTCTCGATTTGAGTCGATTTTCTCGAGCCGTCGCTTCCTCGCGACGTTTGGCCTCGTTGAGGGAGATAACCCCCTTCTCACGCTGCGCCTTTAGATCGGCGATGTCTTCTAGAACGCGTTGAAAGTCCGGATCGCTTTGCACTCGAGCGTCATGGCGGCTTTGCAAGCTCGGCAGCAACGTCGCTATCTTGCCAGTAGGCGCATACTTCGCAGGTTTGAGTTCGGTCCACGGCAGGGCATTGTCATAACTCATCTCACCAAAGCTCGTCGGATCTGAGAATCCCGGCAAGCTGATATCGGGGGTCACGCCGCGCAACTGCGTCGTCCCGCCATTGACGCGGAAAAACTGGGAAATCGTCACTTTCAGCTCACCGAATTCGGGTTTGCTGTTACGGACCATCTGATCAAGATTGACAACAGTCTGAACGGTACCCTTACCGAAGCTGGGCTCGCCGACGATCACGCCTCGACCATAATCTTGGATTGCCGCGGCAAAGATCTCCGAAGCCGAGGCCGACCCGCGATTGATCAAGACACCCATCGGGCCCGTCCAGACGGGTGTCCGAAAGTCTGCGCTTCTGACCGTGACCTTGCCGTCGCTGCCGCGTTGCTGAACGACGGGACCACTGCCGATGAACAGACCGGTCAAATCGATCGCTTCATCCAATGAACCGCCGCCGTTGTTGCGAACATCAATGAGAACGCTGTCGACTCCTTCTTGCTTCAGTTCACCGAGAAGCTTGGCGACATCGCGGCTCGCGCTCCTGTAGTCCTTGTCTCCTTTGCGTCGGGCTTCAAAATCCTCATAGAATGCCGGCAGGGTAATCACACCGATTTTGCGAGTGGACTCACCTGCTTTCACGGACAGTACGGCCTTCTGGGCTGCCTGCTTTTCGAGGTTGATTTTATCGCGCACCAAGCTGACGACGCGATGGGTGCCTTCCGCCCCGGCGTCGGCCGGGAGAATGTCCAAGCGCACGACAGAACCCTTCTTCCCCCGTATCATTTGCACGACCTCATCAAGGCGCGTGCCCACCACTTCTTTGATTGGTCCATTCTTGCCTTGACCCACGCCGGTAATGCGGTCGCCGACCGAGAGCTTACCGGACAACTCCGCCGGCCCGCCGGGCACGAGCTCACGGACGGTCGTGTAATCGTCGCGCTCCTGCAGTACCGCACCGATACCGACCAGCGACAGCTTCATCGCGATGTCGAAGTCAGCTGAAGCCGTGGCGCCGAAATAGTCCGTATGTGGGTCGATTGACGTCGTATAGGCATCCATGAACGACTGGAAAACGTCATCGCTCTTGTACTTGTATGCGCGATCAAGCGCGTTTGCGTAACGTTTGTCGAGCGTCTCGCGGATAGCCGAGTCGGTTTTGCCGCCCAATTTCAACCGTAACCAGTCGTTTTTGACGCGCTTGCGCCAAAGGTCATCGCTCTCCGCTTCCGACTGCGGCCAAGGCTCCTTTTCACGCAGCAGATAATAATCCTCCTGCACACTGAAATCGAAGCCCTGCTTAAGCAAGTTGCGCGCGTAGTTCATGCGATCGACAATGCGCTGTTCATACACGTTGAAGATTGCGAACGGGATCTTCAGGTCCTCCCGTTCGATAGCATCATCGATCTTGCTGCGGTCAGGCATAAACTTGTCGATGTCCGCTTGCAGGAAGATCACGCGATCCGGATCGAGTGATTTGATGAACCTGTCCATGATCTTGGCCGACAAGGCGTCATCAAGCGGAACGGACTTGTAGCTGAAGCGCGTCAGAAATTTTGCACTCAACTCAGCCGCCTGCGCCTGCTGCTTTTGAGGCGCGAGGACAGGCGGCGGTGCTACTTCAGCATACGCGGACTGCGCGATTGCAAGAAATGCACCAAGGAAAACGTAGGGTATGCGCATTCAGTTTTGACCCAATTCATAATGCCGAGTGACGATGTGCGATCTAGGTGGAGTAATTGTGGTTTTTTGGCAACCACATGGAGCATTCGCCCCAATTCTTAATGCACAAAAGTCAGTTCCAACGGCGGTCAGGTCACGCGATGCCTGCGCCACCCCAATTCCGGAAGGCGTTTCGCCATCCGGCGTGTCACCCGATGATCAGCAGCAACGCGCCGGTGCCAATCAGAACCAGCGTCCATACGAAGTCCACGTTGATCCAGGCGCTACGCAATATCTCGAGCCCGACCCACCGATAGACCCCCAGTGCAACGAGGCCGGTGACTGCCAACATCGCAAGGGTATGGACACCAACCGCGGCGATCGTCATTGCCGCGGAATCACCGATTTCGGGCACCGGCGACTCGGTGAGACATAGGGGCATCAGGGCTGGAAGGACCATCAGCCCCGCGCCATGAGCCGTCGCCATCAGGAACGACCAGCACGCAAGGCCAAAAAGCCCGGTGCGCAAGCCGATGCGAACACGCCGACCGTGCCCAAAAACATGGTGCCAGATCGCCCATGCAATAAGCGCCCCGCCGGTAGCCATGCGCACCACGCCCTCGTTCACGACAAGGCCAGCTGCGACCACCGCTCCGGCCACCAGCGCGATAGACACGGCGTGTCCGAGGGCGATGGCGGGGACCGCCTGGATTACTACTGCAGAGCTCTGCCTGTGGACGCCAAGCGCAACGGCAAACAACCATCCCATCGCCGGATTGAGACCATGAAACGCGCCCAATCCAGCGAGCAAGATCCAGGGCCAAAGGTCGCTCATAGGCGTCTCATTCGCTCCTTACGGATAACAGTAGGAATCCGACGAGCAATCCCCGCCTTGCAGACGGACTTGGTGCGGACGATGCGACTTCGGCCATTCAACAAAGAATTTTTCGTCGAAGGCAATGCCGCCATCCGGTTTCGCGTCGAGCTTGACCATCCACCCCAAGATACCATCGGGGTAGAACTGCTCGTCGATCGCCCCGTAGAGCGAGTTGGTGAAATAGATGCGGCGACCATCGCGGCTGATCTCCACCATCTGTGGTCCGCCGTTCAGGGCGCCGTTCTTAGCGCCCGGGTGCGATGCACGCGAAACGATGCCGCCAATCCGCACCTTGCCGGTCAGTTTCGGTTTCAAGGGATCGGACACATCGAACTGAAGCAGATCGCCGGTTCCCCAGCAGGACACGTAAAGAAATCTGTCATCCATGGAGAGATCGATGTCTGTAACGAGCGGCGGTACGGCCTTGAACCCCTTGAGCATTGGCGGCAATTGGTCGGCGTCGGCGGGCTCGGCCGGGATGTCGATCACCTTTGTTACTGCCCATTTTGCGCCATCGCGATGCCAGACCCAGATCGAGGACGAGAGATCCTCAAGGCTGAGCACGCAGTTGACAAATCCATAGGCCTTCGTCGGATCGTGCGCTGGCCTGAGCTCGAATACGAGCTGATACTTCTCGCCAAAATCGATCGTCTGCTGGTGTTTGCGTGTGTGCAGATCCCAGAAATGGAGCCGACGTCCGTATTTCGCACCGAGCAGAATGTCGGGGACGAGACCGTTTTCGAACGTATCCGGCGTGCCCCACTCGCTGGTCACGAGCGTATCGTGGCCAAGGTGCCACCAGACATCATAGGACAGCTGTTGCGGTCCCCGATCCATCTCCCATTGTCCGCGGACGTCGAAGCTCTCGTGATCCATCAGGAAAATACCGCCTGGTGCTTTGCCTTCTGCGTTGCCCAGTGCGGCTACATAGATGCCCTCGGGGCCGCAATGGACCGTATGCGGACGAGAATAGCCGGCCCGTTCGGCCACCTCCGCAGGCTCGATGACCCTGACGATCGACGGATTTTTGCCGTCCGGTTTGGTGTCGACGATATGGATGCGGGAGGATTTCAGTCCTGGCACGACCAGATAGCGGCGTTCTGCGTGCGGGTGCGGTGCGTTCGGGCAAAGACAGGACGAGCAGGCATTCCAGCCGAAATGGTGCAACTCGTCGCCGACATTCGGCATCGCAAGCGTATTTACGATCTGCCCATAAGTCGCAGACGCCGGATCGACATCGACGATCGCCAGCTGGTCGGGAACAGCTTGCGTTGGATCGAAGGCGGCGACGTAGGCAATTGTCTCCGGCGCGGCCTTCATGGCCATTCTCGGTGATGGATAAAAGCTCGGATCGGGTTTCCACGTTACCATGCGAATTGCTCCTGGCTAGCGTGTGCTGAACAATGAAAATGCTTGCTAATGCTTGCCGACAGCCAACTCACGCTGCGGGTGGGGCAGAGCCGAGGAATGTTCAAAGTTTCGAAACCGGCCGAGCCCAAGAGAATTTCTTCCCGAGCAATTGTCTCAAATAACGGCGGGTTTGGGCAGTCCTTTTTTCGCCGGCCGGCTGGGGCTTCATTTGGCTGCCGATATCACCTCATCTGCACGTTGTGCTGCAGACCATTCAAGCCGTGCCGGCAGCGCTTCAGTTCGGATGCTTCGGCGCCGCCCCTTGCTCGCTCCGGCTTCTTGATGCGGAGCGCCGGTCCTCCAGAAGGCGCAAGAGCTTGTTCCGTTTCTTCTTGCGCTGGACAAGGTCGATGTCGCTGACAAGCTTTGCCCCTCCCTCACGCCGCTCCAGCGTGATTTTGCGACTATGGAAGGCCTCTAGTTCAGCTCGATGCGCGACGCTCAGGATGGTCACCTTCGGCAATTCATGGATGACCATTTCCATCATCTTGTCCTGGCTCTTGGCATCGAGTGCTGATGTCGCCTCATCCAGCACAATGAGATCGGGATTGTGTAGCAGGAGACGGGCAAACGCGAGCCGTTGCTTTTCGCCACCCGACAGAGTCTGGTCCCATGGCGCGTCTTCTTCAATCTTGTCGTTCAGATAGCCGAGACCGACCTTGTCGAGGGCCTCCTTGATCGTCTCCGGCGTCCAGCCGTCGGCGGCGCCGGGATAGGCGACAGCGCGCCGGAGCGTCCCGGAAGGGATGTAAGGTCGTTGCGGCAACATGAACAGTTGTCTGTCGGCATGGAAATCAACACTGCCCTCGCCCCACGGCCAAAGACCTGCGATGGCCCGCACCAGCGTACTCTTGCCTGTACCCGACTCACCGGCCACGAGAACCCGCTCGCCCGGTTTGATCTCCACCTGCGTCTCCTTGACCACAGCGGTCCCGTCGTTGAGCGACACGGAGAGATCGTTCAGGCTGAGGATTGCATCGCCCTGGGCTTCACCGTGCTTGATGCGTCCCAAGGCGTCGCTCTGTTCCGCCCGCTCGAGCCCGTCAAGCGACACCATCAGCGAGGCAATGCGCCGTGCACTGGCATTCCAATCGGCGAGACGGGGGTAGTTGTCCACCAGCCATCCGAACGCGCTCTGAACGATGGCAAAGGCCGAGGCAGCTTGCATTACCTCGCCCAAGGTCATGCTGCCTTCAAGAAACTTCGGAGCACAGAGTAAGACCGGTACTACTGGCGCGAATAGGCTCGATCCCTGTGACACAAGCGTTGTGCGCATGTGCTGGCGTGCAAGAAGCGCCCATTGCCTGAGCACCTTTGCAAAGGTTTTGTCGAGGTCGCTGCGCTCCTCCTCTTCACCGCCGAGCAATGCGATGCTCTCGCCGTTCTCCCGCACGTGCGTCAGCGTATAGCGGAATTCGGCTTCCGCCTGATTTTTGGCCTCGGAAACACGGACGAAATGGCGACCGATGACGGCCATCGAACTGGACGTGATCGCAGCGTAGAGTACGGCAGTGACCACCAAAAACCCGGGAATGGTGACAATAGATCCCGCAATCGGCAACCTCAGTGCCCCGCCGATCGTCCAGAGCACCACGATAAAGGTCGAGGCGGACAGGAACGCGGCGATAACGCCCGCAATGAAATCGACCGGCGATTCCGTTGCGATCCGCAAATCCTCCGCAATACGCGCTTCGGGATTCTTGTGATCGCCGCCGATGAGGTTCAACTGATAGTAACGCCCGTTTGCGAGCCAGCGCGCGATGACCGCGGTCGTAAGCCAGGAGCGCCAGCGGCGCTGGATCATCATACGAACGGACACCTGTACCGTGACAAGGACTACGCTTCCAAGCACGAGAGGTAGGAATACGACGCTCAAAAAATAGACGGTGCGGGCATTGTGTTGCTCGATGGCGTCAAAGAGTGCTCGATTCCAGATATTGATGCCATATTGGAAGCCGACATTGGTACCGATGAGGATCAACAGGCCGATCGAGCACGGCCAAGCAAGCTTGTCACCGCTGGGTCCCCAGTAGCGGCGCGCACTTATCCAGAAACGCGTCAGTAGATACCTCCTGCGGGCCTGCTCGACCTCCTCAGGAGTCAGTTCTGGATCAGATTCAACAACATTTGGCGGTGGCACCGCCTCGGCAGTTGACGCTTCCTCTTGGCGCGCTTGTTCGGCGCCCCGCGGTTTGGTTTCGTCGACCGATTTCGGATCGAGTTTAGTGTCGGGCATAGCGCGACAACGGCTTATAAATCAAAAGGTTTCATGTTCCGCTTGTCGACATTGGCTCACTCGAGCCGGTCTGCCCTGCCGACCGCCCTCAAAGGCATTTCCGGCCGGTACCCGGCCATCGGGTGGGTCCAATCAGAGCGCTGCCAATGTGTCCACAGATCATGCTGCTTCAGCTGAGGCCTCCGATCCAGAGAGCTCAAAGCCACGTCGTGGGCTTAGGATCCTCACGAAAGATGGCGTAACCTATCTTATCGTCTCGCGACGCGCATGATGAGCGACACGACAAAGAGAACCAGGAAAATGAAGAACAGGACCTGCGCGATCGATGCGGATGCTCCAGCAATACCGCCAAAACCGAGCACGCCGGCTATGAGCGCGACCACCAAGAACACGAGAGCATAGTAAAGCATTTTCACCTCCGTCACTGCGACGACAGAAGAACGGAGCGGCAGGCGATTGGTTCCGCGGACAGGCTACGATGATCCGCAGTTAGGCCGCGGCCACGACGCGGCGCCTCATCAACACTCTATCGCCATCTTCGGGTTTCGGCGGTTCTGCAGCAGCCAGGTACGCATTCGCCGGAATTGTCAGAACAAACCAAACGCCGGCGCCAAGAACAAAGGATTCACCCGCATGATCGCCACCTCGGGCAAGGATTGGCAGGCAAGCGGAAATCAAAAGCATCAGCACCCGCACGGCCCACTCGGTTTCCCGCCGTCTAATTGCAAGCGCGGCCATCGCGCGGTAGGCGCGGGCATCGTAGTCTCCCCGCTGAGGTCGCGCCAGGAGTTTCCAGGCGGGGGGAAGTGACAGCATCAGCAATGTCCCCGCCGCAAGCAGACTGGCGAATCCCGAAAGGAACCACCAGCTCGAGGCGAAGAGGCATGAAATCACCACAAGGCTCCAGAGAGGGCCAAGCTCGTCCGGCGAACGACGGCTTCGTTCATGCCAAATCTGGAGAACTCGCGATGCGCCCTCCAGCATCGGTTGATCGACAAAACGATTGATGAATTCCATGTAGCGCCCCTCGGGTCCTTGTACGCACCAACAGCAGAGAATTCCGGCACGAACGTGGCGCAACGGGCCGTTTGCGAGACCTCGGGGCCTGCGCTCAACAATTTCGGGCCGCTAAAATCAAAAAACGCCAAGCCTTCCAAGGGCAGCGATTGCCAGCCATGACACCAGACCGGATGCATTTTCTTTCCCTCGCTTTGGAACAGACCTTTGCCCAGCACGTTTCGCGAGACATCCGAGGTCAAGGGAAAACAAGGCAACATGCAGGAGTATCGATCGGCGGACGACGCCCCCACAACGCGGAATGCATTCCAGCTAGTCACCGCCGCCCTGAAACGCCCGTCCAGGCAGACACCTTCACAACAGATCATACGGCCCCGCCGCAACGCCTGGCGCAGCGGTATCGCCGATGAAACCACCTTCTTGATCGACGGCTCCGCGTATTTTTCTGCGCTTGATCAAGCGCTCCGGAAAGCGCGACGGGAAGTATGGATCATTGGTTGGGATTTCAATCCGGATATTCGCCTGAGACCAGATGTCAGCTCCGAAACGCTCGGCGAGCTACTCCTGTCTCTTGTTGACGACATCCAGCAGCTCAGGGTCAGGGTTCTGGTCTGGGGCATGGGGCCAATCTATTCCGGCAAGTCCGTGCGATTGTTTCGCAGAAACGCCGTCTCCATCCACCGGCAGATTTCGCTCCGGTTCGATTTTGGTCATCCGCTCCGTGCTTGCCATCACCAGAAGCTCGTATCGATTGATGGTTCCCTCGCCTTTTTAGGGGGCATCGACTTGACGGACCGGCGATGGGACGAACCCGACCATCGGGTTGAGCACCCCCTAAGGCGATCAACGGACGGCACCCCCTACCCCCCGGTACACGACATCCAGTGCCTCGTCTCCGGCGAGGCCGCGCTCATGATTCGTGACCTGGCACGACGACGCTGGAATAGAGCGACGCGCGAGAGGATTGTGCCTGATATCGAACCCACCGAGGCTGGCCCGCTCTTGGCCGCCGACATGGTCCAGACTCCTGCCGCCATCGCCTTGACGGAACCAGGCATGATTGGCAAGCGCGGCCGCTATCAGGCCCGTCGGCTTACGCGCGACGCCATAGCCGCAGCAAAGCGTTTGATCTATATCGAGACCCAATATCTGGCATCCGCCGGTGTAGGACGGTCGATTGCAAGGCGACTGAAGGAGCCCAACGGACCGGAGATTGCCGTCGTGGTGACGAAGAGCTCGCACGGCCTGATCGAGAAGCTTGCGATGGGCAACAATCGCGACCGACTCATCCGACGCTTAAAGCGTTCCGATCGCTTTGATCGGCTGAGGGTAATGTATGCCGTCGTGCCGGATGGCACCGGAGGTGAACAGGAGCTTATCGGCCACTCGAAGCTTATCATCGTTGACGATAGTTTCGTGCGCATAGGCTCGTCAAATCTCAACAACCGCTCGGAAGGACTGGATACCGAATGCGACCTTGCCCTCGAGGCCGACTGTTCTGACCATCGGGATTCCATCAGATCATTGCGTCATCGACTGATGGCGGAGCATCTTGGATCCAGTCCAGCCGTCGTGCGGGAGATGGAGCAAACACGGACGATGCTTGAGACGATCGCGGCGCTCAACACCGGTGAACGTGGGCTCAGGGACTTCAAGGTTGATCTTCATCGTGGCGAAACCACCCCGTTCCTCGGCACGTCCCTTATCGATCCCCGGCGCCCATACTGGCCGTTACAGAAGTTGCGCTTGCGACTGGGGCGGTTGCTCAATGCGCTTCTCTAGCTGCTTCTTCCTCCCTCTGCGGACGGCGACTTCGGTAATTGCGAAAGCCGGCAACCCCAGCAGAAGCGGAAGCAGGAAGTAGATCGCCCGAAACACGATCAGTCCGCCGATTGAGGCGGCGCCCGGCAGGATGGCACTGACAACGGCCTCCAATACGCCGAGACCGCCGGGAACGTGGGTGACGAGGATGGCCATGTTGGCCAGTACGAAAGCAGTCGCACTCTGACACTCTTGTCTTGGGAACGATCTAGGTTCTGGCGGGTTCCCGCTGCATGAATACAAGCTCCCCTCTCCCTCAGCACTTGGACCACCGCGAGCTCAAAATCCTAACTTATAATGTCCATAGTTGCGTCGGCACCGACCGCCGGGTTGATCCACACAGGATTGCAGACGTGATCGCGCGCTCGGAGGCAGACATCATTGCCCTTCAAGAACTCGACGTCGGCCGAAAGCGGACGGGCGGGGTCGATCAAGCCGCAACGATTGCGGCTCTGCTCAAGATGGAGGCACACTTTCACCCCGCACTGCATGTCGACGAGGAGCGCTATGGCGACGCCGTTCTGACGGCCCTACCCACTCGCCTGATGAGCGCGGGGCCACTGCCCTCGGTTGGCGAGACACGTGGGGCGATCTGGATGCGGATCGATGTCGGGGGATCGGCCGTCAACCTGATCAACACTCACCTTGGCCTGCGCAGTCGCGACCGCGATCGGCAGGTGGCAGCACTTCTCGGCTCGGACTGGATCGGACACCCGGAGTTTCAGGGCGCACCGGCGATCGTCTGCGGGGATTTCAACGCCATTCCATCCTCGCCTGCATACAAAAGCCTCGCAAAGCACTTTCGGGATGCCCAGAGCATGGTCTCCGCAATGCCACGGCCGACCTTTCCTTCATGGTATCCGTTGTTGCGCATTGACCATGTCTTCGTATCGAAAGAACTCCGCGTTGACTCCACCTCAATCGCGCTTGACCCGCTGACGCGCCGGGCCTCGGATCATTTACCGCTACAGGTGAACCTTAGAATCGTGCAGGACCACTCGACCTGAACGCGCGCCGCGCGAAGTCAGCCCCATACCCGACTCGCGAACCACCTGAGCACCGTAAACGATACGATCGCATTGTCGCGGCAAGCTCGCCGAGTTGGTCACCCTATAGGGTGGCTAGATCGTGCCAATTCCGGTCATTCACGATCAGCAGTTCACTTCCCAACTACGCGCCCGCTGGGTGTTCTCGGCCTGACAGCCCCAACGAGGTCCGTCGGCATTCTGCACCAGGTTTGAGATCGAGAATAAATGCGGCGTTCCTTTATCGCCTGTCACTTTTCCGGATTTTGAACGTCACGGAAGGTCTCGATTTCTTCCGGCTCTTTCTCATCCATCCGTGTAATCTCGTTCCTCGCCTCACCGTGCGCGTAAAGCAGTTCGTCCAATTTGGCGTGAATGGCTTGGGTGTCCCGGTGTTCGGCACGCTGGATGAAAAGTGTCATCGACCAGGTGGCAATGGTGGCGACGCCATGCCACTCCAGGGTCTCCCGGCTGAGGATTAGCCATCCAATGGTGTACATGGCGACGACGAGGAAAGCCCATGGGCGGGCAGTCCAAGTACCAAGCTGTGTCAGAAGTGATTGCCACTGCATCGTGTTCTCCATCCGTTGATGGAGTCACAACCCGCATTCAGGATCGCGGTTCCGGCAAGGCTACCACGACACAGCCTCAGAGTCCGGGACGCAGAGATCCCCGACAATGAAGACGTCGCGGTTCCCGGGCCTGAGAGCCGTTCCCGCTACACGTGGAGCAGGCTAGGCCGATCAAACCCGGCTCGCTCGTGAAAACTCTGCTCTTAGAGAGTGTCAATGACACCGCCGTCAACGCGAACGGATGCGCCCGTCGTCGCGGAAGCGAACGGCGACGCAAGATAGGTTACTAAGTTTGCGACTTCCTCGACGCTGGTGGCGCGTTGAATGATCGAGCTACCGCGATGCTGCTTGACGAAGGCGGCAGCGATCTCCTCCAATGGCAACCCGGTCTTAGCTTGCTCGTCGGCAAGCATCGCTTCCACGCCTTCTGAAAGCGTGGGGCCAGGAAGGACGGAGTTCACCGTGATACCCGTGCCGGCCATGCGCTTGGCGAGACCGCGGGCGACCGCGATGTCGGCCGTCTTACTAACGCCGTAGTGGATCATCTCGACTGGAATGTTGAAACCGGATTCGGACGCCAAGAAAATCACGCGGCCCCAGTTCAATGTCTGCATGCCTGGAAGATAGGCGCGGGCCAGCCTGACGGCGGACATGACGTTGACCTGCCAGTGTCGATCCCAAACCTCGTCGCTCGCGTCGAAAAAGTCGATCGGCTGGAAGATGCCCGCGTTGTTAATCAGGATGTCTACCTGGGGAACTTGGGCAACCAGGGCCGCACACCCCTCGGCGGTCGAGAGGTCGGCGGCCGCAGACTTGACGCTGCCCCTGGCGCCTTCGCCCTTGAGCCGTTCGGCGGCCTTTGCAGTCTTGTCTTCTGACCGACCGTTGACCACGACATCCGCTCCAGCCCTTGAAAGCTGGCGGGCAATTGCGTAGCCGATACCTTCCGTTGATCCTGTGACCAGCGCCCTCTTTCCAGTGAGATCGATTTGCATTTTTTGCTCCCGTCAAGGTTGGATGACGAAACCTATAGTCAGTTCTGCGGTCCCGCAACGGTCTGACTACCGGGAGACTCAGCGATATTTTCAGACAGCTTCGAGCCGCAATGTCGGATGCGGCCGTACTCTGCCAGTACTCGCCGTATCCGCTGGACCTAGCCGCGCGCCCCTTCCGTCCTCTGGGAGAAGCGCCTCATCCTAAAGGAAATCGTCGCGCCTTGGCGTGAAGGTGTCGATCAGCAGTCCCTTTTCAACGGCGACAACGCCATGGACGAGGTTGGGAGCAACGATGAAGCTGGAACCGGCGTCTAGCCTTGTGGTGACGCCGTCGACGGTGACGTCGAAGGCGCCCTCGGCCACGTAGCTTACCTGGGTGTGTGGATGTGAATGAAGCGCACCAATGGCGCCGGGCTCGAAACTGAAGGCGACGAGCATCATTTCCGGGCGGTGCGAGAGAACGGCGCGCCTGTTGCCGGGTGCGACTTCGGTCCAGGTGATGTCGTCGGGAAGCGTGTAGTGATCGGCCATTATCATCTCCTATCGGGCAAGCCAGCCGCCATCGACCGGCAGCACCGTGCCATGAACATAATCGGAAGCGCGCGACGCCAGATAGACCGCCGTGCCCACCATATCCTCGGCCTTCGCCCAGCGGGCGGCCGGGATGCGCTTGAGGATATCGGCGCTTCGTTCGGCATCGGCGCGAAGCGCCTCGGTATTATTGGTTTCGACGTAGCCGGGCGCGATGGCGTTCACATTGATGCCCTTCGATGCCCACTCGTTCGCCATTAGCCGGGTGATCCCGGCAAGCCCGCTTTTCGAAGCCGTATAAGACGGAATGCGGATGCCGCCCTGGAAGGAAAGGAGCGAGGCGATATTGATGATCTTCGCCGGCGCTTGCCGTGCGACTGCGGCCTTCGCGAAGGCCTGGCAGAGGAAGAAGACGGACTTCAGGTTGGTGTCGAGCACCGCATCCCAATCCTCCTCCGTAAACTCCAGCGCATCGGCGCGGCGGATGATGCCGGCATTGTTGACGAGGATATCGGGCGAGGCGCCGGCGGCAAGGGCGCGTTCGACAACGGCCTTCGCCTCCCCGATATCGGACAGGTCAGCCTTCAGCGATACGAACCGGCGCCCCGTCAATGCGACCGCGTCCGCTGTCTCGTCCATCGCTGAGCGGCCGACGCCGACGATGTCGGCCCCTGCTTCAGCCAGGCCAACCGCGATGGCCTGGCCGATGCCGGCATTGGCGCCGGTGACGATGGCCCAGCGGCCATTAAGATCGAAAAGGCTCATCGCAGGTCTTCCATCGGCACCTTGTCCATGTCGGTGAAGCTCATGTTATCGCCAGCCATCGCCCAGATGAAGGCGTAACGGCCGGTGCCGGCGCCGGAATGGATCGACCACCCGGGCGACAGCACCGCGTCGTGGTTTTTCAGCACGACATGCCGGGTCTCGCTGGGTTCGCCCATGAAGTGGAAAATGCGGGTCGTCTCCTGCATGCCGAAATAGAGATAAACCTCCATACGCCGATCGTGCACATGCGCCGGCATCGTGTTCCAGACCGAGCCCGGTTCGAACATCGTCAGCCCCACGAGCAATTGGCAGCTGTCGCAGACATCTGGGTGCACATACTGATTGATGGTGCGGGCATTGGATTCCTCGGCCGAGCCCACGACCACCTTCCTTGCCATCTCGCGGGTGATGTGCACCGTCGGGCACGCCCGATGCGCGGGCGCGCTTAGCAGATAGAAGAGCGCAGGCGCCGCCGAATCCTTGCTGGCGAAGCTCAGGGCTCCTTCGCCCATTCCGATATAGAGCGCCTCCTGGAAGCCGAGTTCGTAGGGCTTACCCGCGACGCTGACCGTACCGGCGCCGCCGATATTGACGATGGCGGCCTCGCGCCGATCGAGAAAGCGCTCCGTGCCGGTCTGTGCGATCGCGGCGATCTCAAGAGGACTGGCAATCGGCATGACGCCGCCGACGATCATGCGATCGAGATGGCTGTAGGTGAGGTTGGCCTCACCTGGGCGAAACAAGTTCTCGATCACGAAACCGTCGCGCAGTCCCTGGGTGTCTCGCCTTGCGGCATCCTCGGGTCCGACGACCTGGCGTACCGACACTGAAATGGTCACGGGCTATGCCCCTTCTGTCTGTTGGGTGGGATCAGGTGAGCACGACATATTCGGTCAGCTGGTTGATCGTCGTGTCCGCCTTGTCGACATCGAACACCTTGGTGCCGTGGCTCATGATCACGAAGCGGTCGCAGACCTGGTAGGCGTGGTAAATGTTGTGCGTCACCAAGACGCTGGAGACGTTCTCGGCCTTGAGCTTCAGCACCTGGTTCAAGAGCGCCTCCGTCTCGCGAACCGACAGCGCCGAGGTCGGCTCGTCGAGAAGCAGCACGCGCTTCTTGAAATAGACCGCGCGGGCGATGGCGACCGCCTGCTTCTGGCCGCCGGAGAGATTGCCAACCAGCGTATCGGGGCTATCGATGCCGGAAATGTGGACCGCGTTCTGCAGCACCTCCATGGCAATCTCGCGCATTTCGCGCTGCCTGAGGAAGCCGAAGCGATCGGTGAGTTCACGGCCCATGAAGATGTTGCGGGTGATCGAGAGGGAATCGACCAATGCCGTATGCTGGTAGATGGTCTCGATGCCGGCATCGGCGGAATCGGACCGGCAGGTGAAGGCGGTCTTCTTGCCGTCGACGCTGAGGTAGCCGTCCGTCGGCTTGTGAATGCCGGAGATCAGGTTGACCGTCGTCGACTTGCCGGCGCCATTATCCCCGAGCAGGCCAACCACTTCGCCTTCGCCGATGTGGAAGCTCAGATTGCGCAGTGCCGTCAGCGCGCCGAAGCTCTTCGAGATATTGTGTAGTTCCAGAAGATTGGTGGCCGACATCACGCAAGACCTCGCCGCTCGATAAGATGGTTGAAGATGGCGGCCAGCACGATCAGCGTCGCGATGAACATGTCGAGATAGAAGCCCGGTGCGCGCAGCAGGAGCAGCACGTCCGTGATGGTGTGGATCAAGAGCACGCCGAGGAAGATGCCGATGATCGAGCCGCGCCCGCCGCGCAGCGACAGTCCTCCGATCACGCAGGCGGCGATCGCCTGGAGTTCCAATCCAGCGCCCTGCCCCGGCTGCACGCTGCCGACGCGGGCGGTGGCAAGAATGCCGGCCACTGCCGCCATGCCGCCGGCGATCGCGAATGCCACGAGCTTGACGCGGTTGGTGTTAATGCCGATCGCCTCCGCAGCGCCGCGATTGCCACCGGTCGCGAAGACGTGGTTGCCGAAACGGTGACTGTGGACGAGATAGTGGAAGCCGACGACGAAAAGAACGATCCAGATAAAAGCCGCGTTGATGCCAAAAAGCGTGCCGGAGAACAGGCTGGTAAAGATCGGTTCCGGGTCGAAGCGCACCTGGACGGCGCCGTTATAGAGCAGGACCGCGCCGCGCCAGAACAACAGACCGCCCAAGGTAACGATGAAGGACGGCAGCCCGAAGCGCAGCGTGATGTGGCCGTTGAGCAGCCCGATCATGATGCCGGCCAGCACGCCGAGCGGTGCGGCTATGAAGGCGCTCAATCCGGCGCCAACGAGGCTCGCCATCAGGATGGCGGTGAAGGTGTAGACGGAACCGATGGAGAGGTCGAACTCGCCTGCGATCATCAGCACGCCGGCGCCAAGCGCCAGGCAGCCGAGCACGGGAATTGCCTTCATCAGGATCGTCAGGTTCTGCGGCGAGAGATAGCGAAACTGATCGGGATAGAGCAAGGCGCCTGCGATGCAGACGATCTGCAGCGTCATGAAGACGAGGAAGATCGCGCCTGCCGGCATCGCCATGATCTGCCTGAGAATAGGTTGCTTCTGCGTCCGCGACCGGGGCGCGGCACTTTCTGCGAGAATTGGTGTCACGGTCTGGTACTCGATCGATTGAAGACGGAGAACCTGCCGGCATCACCGGCAGGCTCCCACGAAACGCGTTTAGCGGAAGCTGCCGATCAGCGGCTTGACCGAGCTGATGCGCGACTTGTCGAGGAAGGCGCCCTGGCCGGTGTCGACATCCGTCGGCGTCAGCCCGTACTTCTTCGAGAGCGCGATCTGGGCGATCGGGTAGTAGCCCTGAAGGTAGGGTTGCTGGTCCATGGTCGCGAACATCGCGCCGGATTCAACCGCATTAACGATCTCGACTGCCAGATCGAAGCCGCCGAACGGGATCTTCACGCCAGCGTCCTTGATGGCACCGGCACCGACCGTCGAGGTGACAGAGCCCGTTCCGAACAGCGCCTTGACGCCGGGATTGGCGATCAGGAACTGCGCCATGATATTCTGCGCCTCGGCTGGATCGAGACCGGCGCGAACCGTCTCGACCTTGATGCCGCTTTCCTTCATCGCCTTCTCGATTCCGCCGCCACGCGCGACCGCGAAGCTCGCCTCGGGAATTTCACGCGGATTGAAAACGACGTCGCCGGACTTCAAGCCGAATTCCTTGATCATCCGGTTGCCGAGCTCGTAGCCGGAAGAGAACTCGTTCATGCCGACATAGGCCTGGCGGCAATTGCCCTTCGCGCCTTCGAGGTCGTCATTGTTGAAACCGATGACGACGATGCCGGCCTTCACGGCCGCGCAGATGCTTTCGTCGAAGGCATCCGACGAAGAGATGGCGACAGCGATGCCATCGACGCCTGCTGCCGTGGCGCTCTCGATCAGGTCGTTCTGGCGAACCGGATCGTTGTTTGCGTATTGCACGTCGAGATCGACGCCGAACTGTGCCGCCGCATCCTTCGCGCCCTTCACCACGGGGTTGAAGAACTGGACACTCGGATCGAGATAGATGATCATCGTTGCCTTGACGTCGGCGGCCAATGCCGTAGATGTCATCATCGTGGCGATACCCGCGGCGAGTGCTGCGGTTTTCAACCTGGTCAATTTCATTTGCGTATCCTCCCTTTGGATGTGCAATGCGGGGTCGAAAGACCCAAGTCTCGGCTGGCGGGCTCCGACCAAAGATCACGCCGGCCGAGATTTTCCTCCCGGACGTCCCGCCTTCTCCCAAAAGCGGAAACGCCCTATCCCTTTATCTCCCCGTCAGCCGAACCACGGCGCCGGTCGCCCGAACGTCACGTGCACGCCCTTGAACTGGGAATATTCATCGAAGCCATAGCGGCCGAGTTCGCGGCCGAGGCCGCTTTTCTTGTAGCCGCCGATCGGCAGTTCAGGCGTGCCGTCGATGACGCTGTTGATCCAGCAACGGCCGGCGCGGATGCGGCGGATGCTCTGCATGGCGTTTTCGAGATTGGTGGACCAGACCGACGCGGAAAGGCCGAACTCGCTGGCATTGGCCAGTGCTACGGCTTCGTCAGCGGTCTTGAAGGTCAAGGTCGAAAGCACCGGTCCGAAGATCTCCTCGCGGGCGATCGACATCTCAGGCTTCACACCAGCAAACACGGTAGGGGCGTAATAAATGCCGGTCTCCTTGCCGACGCGCTCACCGCCGAGCAACAATTCGGCACCGGATGCGATGCCGGCTTCCACATAGGAATGAACCTTGCCGACATGCGCTTCTGATATCATCGCCCCGATCTTCGTGCGATCGTTCAAGGGATCGCCGAAAGTCACCTTGCGCGAAATATCGAGCAGGCGCTCCATCAACGCGTCGCGGATCCCTTCCTGAACCAGCAGCCGGCTGCCCGATATGCAGCACTGCCCGCCATTGTGATAGACGCCGTAAGCGATGCCATCGGCGGCAGCCTCGAGGTCCGCATCGGCAAAGACGATCTGCGGCCCCTTGCCGCCGAGCTCCAACCCGACGCGCTTGACGCTGCGCGCGGCGATCTCGCCAAGCTTGGTCCCGACACGCACGGAGCCGGTGAAGGCAACCATGTCGACGCCGGGGTCTTCGGCGAGCACCTGGCCGGCCGGGTCGCCGTAGCCGGTAACGACGTTGAAGACGCCATCGGGAATACCGGCCTCGCGCGCCAGTTCCGCCATGCGGATCGACGTTCCCGAGGTGAACTCCGACGGCTTGAGGACAACGGTGCATCCTGCGCCAATTGCCCACGGCACGCGCTCGGAAGCGATGATGAAGGGGAAGTTCCAGGGCGTGATGATGCCGACGACGCCGACAGCTTCGCGCAGCACCAGACCCAAGCGATCGTCGCCGATATTGTTGTGCGCCTGTCCTTCAAGCGCGCGCGCCTGGCCGGCGGCGTAGGACCAGAGATCGGCGCAGAACCCGATTTCACCGCGCGCTTGGGCGATCGGCTTGCCGACCTCAAGGCTTTCGGCCAAAGCGAGCTCTTCCTGATGCTTGAGGATCAGGTCGGCCACCTTGAACATCAGGCGCGAGCGCTCCGCGCCCGACATGCGCGGCCACTGACCAGTGTCGAAGGCACGGCGAGCCGCCGCAACCGCCAAGCGCACATCGTCAGCCGAAGCTTCCGGCCATGTACCGACCACGACACCCGCATGCCCCGGGCTGACGCGGTCAATCGTACGACCCGATGCGGCATCCACCGACTTGCCATCGACAAGCATCTGGTAGCGGGATTTAATGTTGAGCCGCGGATCACTGGAATCAGGCGCAATGAAATTGGACAGCACGTTTCCCTTAAAGCCGACACATCGTGCCGGCCCTCCCTTTTTACCCGGTTTCAGACCACCGGATTTATGTTGCGTTTGAATTGTATGGTACTGTATGGTGGTTTAAATTGGATGTCAACGCATGACGGCGACGAAAGACATGAACCTCGAATCCTTGAAGATTGAGACCGGCGAAACCGCAGCGGCACAGGTGGAACGCGACCTGCGGGAGGCGATCATCAAGCTCGAATTAGCCCCGGGCGCGCGGTTGTCGGAACAGGATATCGCCACACGCATGGGCGTCTCGCGCCAACCCGTGCGAGAGGCCCTCATCGCGCTCGGAAAATCAAAGCTGGTCGATGTGCGCCCGAACAGGGGCACTGTGGTCGTCAGGATCTCGGCGCGGCAGATGATGGAGGCGCGCTTCGTCCGCGAGGCGCTTGAGACCGCCGTTGTCCGTCGCGCCAGCGATAGCTTCGATACTTGGACGCGACGCCGGATCGACACCATTCTTGCCCGGCAGAGAGCTGCCATGGAGGCCCATGACCACAACGCATTCCGACGCGAGGACGAGCAGTTTCATATCGCAATCGCGGAAGGCGCGGGCTGCAGCCTTGCCTGGAATGCGATTGCCGACATCAAGGCCCATATGGATCGCGTCTGCAATCTCCAGCTTCGCCACCCCGATTCCATGATGCGGCTGATCGCCGAGCATGAGGCCATCATCACCGCCATCGACAGTCGCGACGCCGATGCTGCGGCATCCGCGATGTGCGCGCATCTCAACGGCATCCTGTCAGACCTACCGCAAATAGAAGCGGATCATCCCGACCTTTTCGAATGATGCGGCGCAGCGGTTACGCGCTGTGCGGGGTGAGTTGTGGGGAGCGGAGGAAGCGGACGTTGCATCAGCGAGTCGTTGCGCGGCTGTCGCGATCGATAGCTATTCCTGGAGACCGCGTGGCGGAGCCGTTCAAGGAAGCGTTGGCAGTCTGCCTCGTTCTTGTACGCCATCCGTTTTCCTCATGCGGCGACGTATCCGAAGGCCCTGCTCGACGCTTTGAAGCCTCTTCTAACTTTGCAATAGTCCACACTTATGTCCGCAATCTGCGGGAATCGGAAATCAAACGTCGCGCTGAGCAGCCGACGTCATCAGGCAGTCCCACTGCACCGGCTCCCTACTTCGTGCCGTTTTGATGACATGGCCGATCGAGTTGAAGGGCGGCACTGTTAGACGCTGGCGCCAAGGGAGATGAGAAGTTCATCCAACTGCGCGAACTGCTCTGGCATCGCGTCTTCCATGCCGACGAAAGCCTCGTCGAGCGCTTCTTTCGAGGGATACAGTTCTTGCAGGACTAGCAGCGTTCCACCACCCTTTTCCTCGAAGGTCACAGTCGTGACGGCAGCGGTGTCGCTTTCGTCATTGGTCCAGACGAGACGCGACGGTGGTAACACTTCCAGATACTTGCCGAAGAAGGCCATGGAGTCCGAGGCATCATGTCCGAACGTGACGCGATAGCTGCCTCCGGTGCGCACATCCATCTCGCACGAAAGCATGGGCACGCCGCACGACTTCGGCGCCCACCACAGTTTGAACAACTCGGGTTTGGTCCACGCGTCGAACACAAGGCGAACCGGACCGTTGAAGGTGCGCGTCACGACAAGTTCGCGCTCGGACCTCCGTTCGACCCCGGTGCGGTCGTTACTCGCTCTGTAGCCCATCGATTCTCTCCTTCCGTTTCAGGGTCTCGACGACTTCATCCAACGCGTCGAAGCGTGCGTTCCAGATCTGGCGGCGCGCTTCAATCCACGCCGCCCCCTCCTCGAGCCCGAGCGGGCCGAGCCTGCAGGTCCGCACGCGGCCGACCTTCTCCGTTGTCACAAGCCCCGCCTGCTCCAAGACGCCGACGTGCTTCTTCATGCCGGTGAGGGTCATGTGAAACTTCTTTGCAAGCTCCGTGATCGAAGCATCCGCACTTCCAAGCTGTTCCAGAACGCCGCGTCGGGTGGCGTCCGAGAGTGCGGCAAAGCAGGTGTCAAGGCTAGCTGAAAACTGAACCATCTAGTTCAGTTTATATCACGCGGGTCGGTTTCGAGCAAGGGGATCGAGGTTGGTCTTCAGGTGATGAATTGCGAGGAGCGACAGACGCTGGCGTTTGCGCGATGCAGCGCCGATCCACGGAAGCCCGTCTCGACTGCTTCGCGCCGGAACTCGCCAAAATGACATCCGGCCCGGATCGGCAGATAGTGGGAGGCGTCGGCCGTCAGGTAAGGTCGACGTTGCCTCCAGAAGGCAATCAGCTTCAGCCCAAAACGGACTGCTACGTCGGCGGCTTCGAAGAGATAAAGGCCTGTAAAGTTCTCATGTCGCCGACCGCATTGACTGGCAAGGCTCCGAGAGATCAATGCTTGATGGCTCAACGATGCCCGACAATACCGGTAGGCCGGAGGCCTCCATGAAGGTAACTACTTCCATCCGGGCGCAAGCCGGTCTGCGGACTCCCGATTGTCGTCAGACCGCATCAAACTCGACTAGACTCTTCGGTGGCGGGATGTCCGTTCGACCAGCTCGCCGATCGGCGACATACTGGATCGCTTCCACGAGTTCCAAATCCAAAATCGGCTTCTGGATCACTCCCAGCGCCCCTGGCACTCCGCCTCGAAGCGCACCCGGATCACTGGTCATGAAAAGCACCGTCACGTCGGCCTCCACCAATGTCCGCCCGACAATGGGTCCAGTAGGGCCATCCTCGAGATTCACGTCCACGAGCGCCATGTCCGCGTCGGTGGCAAGCATGAGTGCCTGATACATGTTGCTCGCGATCCCAACAGGACGATGTCCGAGTTCCTCTATCGTGTCCTGCAGGTTGAGCGCCACGAGCGGTTGGTCTTCGACGATTAGTACATTGAACGACATGGTGTCTTCTCCGAACTGTCCTATCGAAGGATTAACCCTTGTCGCCCCAGGCTTGTTCCAAGGGTTGTTGCTTACCGGAACGGAACGGCGGTTGGTTGTGTGAGGATGCGACGAACACTAATGCGAGATGAAGCGCATGTCGGTAGTCTGGGATCGAATGGCATGACATCTGAAAGCATGTCACCGGATAGATCTAAGAGCTGTTGAGCTACGGAATGCACGATGTCCCCTTCCCGCTGAAATCCGCTTTTGCGTAGAAGGGGATCGCAACGAGGTTAGTCAAGGAAGCGATAAATGTCGCCCGAGAGCGCGGCGCAGTTTGGCGCCCACTTCAAGATCGCAGGCTAATAAATGCCGCCCTGATCTCCTGGCTGAACAGGTTGGGTTCTTCCCACGCCGCGAAATGACCTCCCCTGGAGGCTCGGTTGTAGTAGATCAGCTTCGGATACGCCCTGACCAGCCACTCCTTCGGCGGCCTGTACACCTCTCCGGGAAAGATGGTCACGCCAGTAGGCACCTGGATAGCTGTAAGCTTTGCGCCTGAGACCGTGTTCTCCCAATAGATTTTGCCGCTGGACGGCCCCGTGTTGGTCAGCCAGTACAAGGTGATATTGTCGAGGATCGCGTCCTTTGACAGCGCTTTTTCTGGCTCACCGCGGGTGAATACCCAGTCGGCGATCTTGTCGTATAACCAGGCAGCAAGCCCAACTGGCGAGTCGGCTATGCCGTAACCGACGGTCTCCGGACGGGTGTTCATGATCGCCGCGTACCCGAAGCCGTTGTTCAGGAAGTCCCTTGCTTCGCCGAAAATCTTTTTCTCGTCGGTAGAAAGAGCAGCCGGCGCTGGAGCACCGCTCTTCAATGCCTGGGCAGCGTCCGGTGGGAACGTTGTTGCCCGTTCGATGCGATTGACGTGAATGCCGAGGAGGCCCTCAGGAGCCTGGCGACCAAGCGCATCGGAGATAATTGCTCCCCAATCACCGCCTTGGGAGACGTAGCTGTTATAACCGAGACGCCTCATGAGCACGTCCCATGCGCCCGCGATGCGCTGCGGGTTCCATCCGGTCACGCTCGGCTTTTCCGAAAAACCGAAACCGGGGATGGACGGCAGCACGAGATGGAAGGCGTCTTCGGCCTTGCCGCCGTGCATAGTCGGATCGGTCAACGGTCCAATGACATTGAGGAGTTCGAAAACCGAACCTGGCCAGCCATGTGTCATGATCAACGGCAAAGCGTTCTGATGCTTGGACCGAACGTGAATGAAGTGGATATCAAGCCCGTCGATTTCAGTCAGAAATTGCGGGAATGCGTTCAACCTAGTCTCGGCGTCCCGCCAATCGTAATCGGTCTGCCAATATTCGACGAGTTCCCGCAGTCTGGTCGGCGGAACGCCCTGGGAGCGGTCGGTGACAGTTTGCCCGTCCGGCCAGCGCGTTGCCGCAAGCCGCCGCCGCAAATCGAGTAGCGCAGATTCCGGAACCTCAGCCTTGAACGGTCGTATTTCACCTGTGGAACCTGCTTTGGCCATTCTGGGCTCCGTCGCATTGGCAAACGACGGTAAAATCGCAGTGGACAGAGCGGCAGCCGTTCCCGCAAACAAGAGAGCGCGGCGAGACAGATCCGTGGCAGCGGTTTTTGCGATCAGGGTCATGACATTTCCTCCCTTCTGGTGAATTACTTCACAGGTTCAACGAGCTTAGCATTCCGGCTGACGATGTAAGTCGCCAGCTCCGACGCCTTGCCATCCCCCACGTTTCGAGCGGAATGGGCAACACCATCCGGGATGAACAGGGATTGCCCGGCCTTGAGTGTGACGGCTTCCCTTCCCTCAAGCTTGTACTCGAGTGTTCCCTTAAGAACGTAGGCGACCTCCTCGCCAGGGTGCCGGTGGTTTACCACGAATGCGCCTGGATCAAAGTCGACGCGCACCTGCACGGCTTCCTTGCCGGAAATGCTGATATCCTCCTTTACCAAGTCCGTCCGTCGAATTTCAGGCTGATCGGCTCTTGCAGTCTGGAAGGCGAAAGCGGCGATAACCAGAGCCGCGGAAACGATACGTCGTGCGTTCATTGGATTGCTCCTTGGTTGATAATGAGCTCGTGCGACTGCACCGTGCTTGCAATCCAAAATCAGGCCATTCGGTATCCGGTTTGTTTTTCGAGGCGACTGAAATGTAATGAAGCGTCGTCCGGCGCACGTTTGGATACAATCCAATACAAAATCGTCCGCTGCGGAGGTTCCTGCGATGTTGATATTATGTTGCATATGCATCATAACGGACACATCGAAATTGGCTTGGCGTCCACCCCATACAATAAGGAGCCTTGAGATGCTGAAACGCTCTATACCACTCTTTTACTCGGTCGCGCTCACCGCTACCGTCGGAGCCGGCGCTGCTTCCGCGGACAACCCCACCGAGATCGGTTACATTGACCTTACCCCCGATATCACGCTCCGCCGCGTGGTCGTGGCGGAAATCCACGCCGCGAATTAGGGCGCGCCACAAGCGGCCTCATGTCGGTTCGTCCTCCCTTGGAAGGTTTTCGGCTATGTCAATGATTGCTTCTGCACCATTGTTGCCAACAAGAGCGGTTGCTTGGCGCTGCGCCTCGCGCCAAGCGGGAGCCGCCTCGCTGAGAAGCTTCTTCCCGGCAGAGGAAATGACGACCGGACGGCTGCGGCCGCCCTCAGTCGGAAGCTCCTCGATCCAGCCTTCCTTGAGGAGCGGTGCGAGGCTGCGCGTCAACGTCGTCCGGTCTTGGAAATTTGCACGGCCGATTTCGGAGCGGCTGGCACCTCCCAGTTTTGCAATCATGATGAGCATGGAGAACTGGGATGCGGTCAGGCCATGGTTCCGCAGTTCCTGGTCATAGATGTTTGTTACCACCCTGGAGATGCGCCTGGCCCTGGTCATCAGGCATCCGGATACGACTTCGCCAACGATATACGACTCGGGATCAATTCGATCATCCATCGTTCAACCTCCACAAACTCGAGAGGTAACTTATGTAGTGTATACGCAACATATCTTCAACCTGAGCATGGATGCTGAACCCTCCAAGGCAGACAAAAATGACCTGGTCTCTTCCGGTTCGGAGGATCGTCGATGCCTTGGAGCCATCGGCCGCAAAAGATGCAGCCATTCGACCAAGAGTGAAAGGAAGAACTGAAATGAACGACACTGCAAAGAGTAAAACGGCCGTCGAAACGGACAGAGTGCGCGGCTTGCCAAGCCATTCGACCGTTGGCACAAACGATCTGGAAACCGCTTCTTCATTCTACGACAAACTGCTTTCCGTGTTCGGCATCGGGCGCGTTCTGGTCCAGCCTGGTCGTGCCGTCTATTACGGCCACAGGACCCTTGAGTTCGGCGTCATCAAGCCGTTTGACGGACAACCAGCGACTGTCGGCAACGGTGGCATGGTGGCTTTCGAGGCCCGTTCCCGCGCCCAGGTTGAGGAAGTCCACGCGGCAGCCTTGGCACTCGGTGGCCAAGACGAAGGTGCTCCCGGTCCGCGAGGCGAGAATGGCGCCGACCCTTACTGTGCCTATTTCCGTGATCCTGAGGGCAATAAGTTTCTCGTCTACCGCGCAGGACCGGACGAGCTCTGATTGCTGGCACGACGGGAGGCGTAGGAGTTACGCCTCCCAGCAAAAGCGCAGCACCGAAGTTGTTGTGCAACTCGTTTTCGTCGATAACTAATAAACGCCGGAGTAATTTGTCGTGGATCCTCTATCGCAAACGAATGGACCTCTGTTCGAGCCGCTTCCGCTGCCTTGCGGTTTGACACTGAACAATCGAATTGCGAAATCCGCGATGTCGGACTCCTTAGGAGACGGAACCGGCCATCCGACCGCTGCGCAGACGCGGCTATATCAACGCTGGGCCGAAGGCGGGTTGGCCGTCTCGATAATCGGCGAAGTGCAGCTCACCTCCGGCTACGCCGAGAACCCTGGCAACCTGGTACTTAACGAAGCGTCGGACCTTGAACGGTTCCGGAAACTTGCCCTTCATGGCAGCGAAAACGGCACAAGCTTGTGGCTACAGCTCGGCCACGCAGGAGCGCTTGCCTACGCACCGACCAGCAAACCCAAGGGCCCGACTGCTTTCGACCTGCCGGGACTGCGTTGCGTGGAAATAACATCCGAGGAAATAGGTCAACTGCCCTCACAATTTGCGACCACAGCCCGGTTGGCGCAGGAGGCTGGTTTTGGAGGTGTGCAAATTCACGCGGCACATGGGTTTTTGCTCAGTCAGTTTCTTTCGCCTCTGTTTAACAAGCGGACGGACGGGTACGGGGGCGCGATCGCCAGCCGTATGCGGCTCTTGCTGGAAGCCATCGATGCAACCCGCGCCGCTGTCGGACCGAGCTTCCCGATTGCCGTTAAGCTCAATTCTTCTGACGAACTGGAGGGAGGATTTGACGAGGAAGACGCGCTCAAGGTCGTGGCGGCGTTGGACCGAACCTCGATCGACCTGATCGACATCAGCGGTGGGACCTACTTTCCTGGAGCCAAGTCCGCTTCCGACAGGTCCGGGCGTGGACCCTATTTCCTCGAATTCGCAAAACGTGCGCGCGCTATGACGACGAAGCCTCTTATGCTGACAGGAGGCTTCAAGACGCGCGCGCAGGCCGAAGACGCCGTGGCGAGCGGTGCAGTTGATATGGTCGGTCTCGCGCGTGCTCTCGTCCTCGAACCTTCGCTGCCCAATCTCTGGAAAGAACAAAAGAAATCGGAGCCAGCCTTTCCACGGTTTTCGGATGCCCCGGAGGGTGGGGTTACAGCATGGTACACAATGCGGCTGGCTGAGATCGGCACCAACACGGAAACATCTGATTTCCTTGGCCTCGAACGGGCAATCCAGGCCTACAAAGCCCGCGACGAAGCGCGAACGGAACAGTGGTCGGCTCATTTCGAAAATGCAGCTAGAACAAGCTAACCCGACTACATCGGGCTCACGCCGCCCCATCACCGACCACCCGCTCTCGATGTGCCGCGGCTCCTGAGTACTGGCTAACGGCGCTCTATCGTCGCGGTAAGCGCCGTTGCCATCCGCTTCGCCTGGCGGGCAGGCTCCACCGAGCGAGTAATTTGGGCTACGGCCGTTGCTCCTTCCTGGAGAAGGTTGATTTCGTCCGCCACACGCCGAGGGTCGCGGAATCGCGCCGCGTGAGCGAGCTCCTCGAAGTATGCGAGTGACAGACGCTTGTGCATCTCCGCAGCTCGAAACACGGGATCGGCGATGTCCTTGTGTTCTCCCGCAGCAGCCATAAAGCCGCAACCTCTAAACTCTTTGTCCTTGAACCATTGTTCCAGAAAGTCGAACGTCGACAGAATTCGCTCGACGGGATCCTTTGCGCGCGTTTCCACGAACTCGCGCATCTCACGACGATCTGCTTCGTCGCGCCGCTCCAGTGCCGCGACGATCAGCTCCTCCTTTGTTTCGAAGTGCCGGTAAAGGGTGGTTTTAGCGACGCCGCTTTCCGAGACAATCAAGTCGATGCCAGTCGCGTGGTATCCATACTCATTGAAAAGCCGCAGAGCGGTCTCCAGCAAATGGTTCTTGATCTCCGACCGCCGCATTGCCCTACCTTTCACAACTAATCTGTATCGTTAAATAGTCGTTCGTGGAAGCCGACGCAATACCGTTGCCGCGTTCCAGGCGCCCGCCAGTCGCGGATTCGTGATTTGTTGCCGATACAAATCGGTAGTATTTATCTCAGAACGATACAGATTGGTATCGTTAAACTCGAGCGAGTCGAAAACTCGGCGCTATCATCAACTAATGGGAGAAGAAAATGACCGAAATCATTCAACACATCGGCATTCAGCCGAAATCGAAGCGCATCGAAAGCATCCAGCATTTAGCAGAGACTTACGGGCGTACGGCGACGACAGCGGGCCTTTATGTAGCGATCACTGTCATATACGCTTGGTTCGGCGGCATGAAATTCACCGCCTACGAGGCGCAAGGCCTTGTGGATCTGGTCAGCAACAACCCGCTGGTAAGCTGGATGTACTCAATCCTGAGTGTGCGAGGTTTTTCGAGCTTCCTCGGCGTACTCGAAATCAGCATTGGAGCACTTATAGCCGCGAGGCTTGTCAGCCCGGTTTACTCGCTGGTTGGAGGCGTGCTGTCATCTGGCCTGTTCGTCACCACTATCAGTTTCATGATTACAACCCCGGGCGTGGTCGTCCCGGAACTCGGGTTCCCCGCGATCTCGGTCGCGCCAGGCCAGTTCCTTCTCAAGGACGTCGGTCTTCTAGCACTGTCGCTCTGGATTGCGATGGATTCCCTTATCGCAATCCGGTTCAAGCGAACCTGACGAGCTTTGAATACCAGCCTTTGAAGCGAGCGCCCTTTTCGGGGCGTCGCCATTCAATAAACGTGAAATGCGCGCCATTGTGCCACCGCGATCTTCTTTACTGATGGTATGGAGGATTGGTGCCGTGAACGACTTGTCCCACGGCATTGGCGCGCTCTTTGAGACGTGGGCGATTTTCGGATTGATTGGAGCGCTGGGCTTCCTCCTCGGGTTCGCGATGAACCACGGATCGATCCGCACCTTCATCGCTGCGACCGAACTGGTGTCACAACGCAGCCCGCAAGACTTCTCGTTCTGGCCGAATGCGCCAAGATCGCCTACGTCGTCTCTCGACACACTGCCCACCATGCATTGCGGATGGCCTCCATTGGCTCGGGGCACTCCTCGCGCTCACGTTGGATCGACTACGAGCACGATCTTGCCTTTGGGTCGAGGGAGTTGCCCTTCAAGCATAAGATGGGCATCCCGTGCTTGCTCGAATGGAACTTTAACGCCGACGTTTACCTCGAGGGCGTTTTCGTCAATGAGGGTAGAGATCCGCCGGAGGCTCTCGGTGGAAACATCGACCAGAAAGAACCTCGCTGTCACACCATGTCGTTCCGCGAGAGCCTGGTCCGGCATGGACACGGCCGAAATCAACGCTCCGCTGCGTTTCAGCACATTGAACGACCGCGTTTGGGATTCTCCGCCCACAAAATCCATCACGGCATCTACATCGTGGACCTCCTCCTCGAAGCGTGTTGCCGTGTAGTCGATTACGCGCCCTGCTCCCAATGAGCGAACCCGCTCGATGTCCTCCGACGAAGCTGTGCAGATCGAGTTCAGTCCAGCGTGTTTGGCGAACTGGACGGCAAAGGCTCCGACGTTTCCCCCCGCCCCATGGATCAATACCGTCTGACCTTGCACCAGACCGGCTTGGTCGAACAACGCTTGCCACGCCGTAACAGCGATAACTGGCAGCGACGCTGCAGCCACGTGGGCGATCGATGCCGGCTTCTTGTCGAGCATGGAGGCTTTGGCAACTGCATATTGCGCATACCCGCCGCAGAAACGCTTGTTCGTCACGCCGTAGACCTGATCGCCGATTTGCAAGTGATCGACGCCGCGTCCGACGGCGACGATCGCCCCGGATATATCGGAGCCAAGAATGAGAGGGAGGGGCTGGGGAAGCGCACTGTTGCCAGAGCGAATCCATCCGTCCCATGGTCCGACGCCCGCAGCATGTACCCTCACGATCACCTCGTCCGTTTCGGGCGTAGACACCTCCACTTCTTCCAGCTTCATCACATCGGGCGTGCCGAATTCGTGAATGCACCATACTGCTCCCGAAAAGCGCTGCTGGCCATCTGACATCTGGGCTGTCCTCTCGTTGCGGGTCGCTATGCGTAAAGCGTCGACTTCCGACTGCGATCCTGACCTCACTTCTCGGCGGACGTCAGCGGCTCGTCGCCTGCTTCAACAATGAAAACGGCGAGAAGCGAGGCAGGCTCAGTCGTGCTCGCGTTCTCACTTACCTTGTGCTTCGATCCAGGTAGCTCGAAGAACTGCTCCCCCACCTTATAGACCTTCTCGTCTTCGTCATTGACCTTACTGCGGATAGAGCCAGACAGGACGCGTGCATAGATGAACGCCGACTTGGCATGAGTATGCGCGTCGGATTTGCCGCCGGGTCCGTAGTTGACGACCAGAGCGACGAGCTTTTTGCCAGGGCTATTGGGCAATTCGTGTTCGAAAACGGTGACGACTTCTTCAAGTTCGCCACCCGAGGCAACAAGCGGATGCGCGAATTGTGCGGCGACACATACTGCGACGATCGTGGAAATCCTGCGTAGAGACATTTTTTCCGCTCCTCCTTCGCTCATTGCTCGCCCGAGCGCGAGCAATTGAGCGTTGCCTTTGGCCAAGGCAACGTGCTGATGCACCACGAAGGACCCCGAAGGACTGTTCCGGCGATTCCGAATTGGAGGGCAAAGTTCAAGGGTGCGTCGGAAATGTAGCCTAACTTCGCAGCCCAGGCCATCGAAGTCACACCAAAATCGGGCGTTTCTCGCTCGCCATGCGCGTCCTGCCACTTTGGTCGGAACCGCTGGCCGGCAAGGACGGCTGATCAGGTGCTAGCGAGTCTGGCTTTCCACTTTCGCCCCAACTTGGAGATCAAATGTTTGAGTTCTGGTTCTTTCACCAGGATCGCCGCTTCTCTCGGATGCCGCCAAATCAGCTCTCGCTGGCCTCGCTCCGGAAACTGCAAGCGCTCCCGCCTAACCTCGAGCAGATAAACGCCGACGACCGAAGTTACAGGCTCGTTGCCCTTCAGATACTTCGAATACGTGTAATGACCAAATGTCTTTTTTCTGATCTTTCCCCTGACGCCAGCCTCTTGCCACGCCTCCCGCTCCGCAGCTTGGTACGGCTTTGTGCCGTCAACTGGCCATCCCTTGGGGATTGTCCATCGCTTTGTTTCACGGGTTGTGATGAGAAGGATCTCGATACCGCGGAGAGATTTCCGGTAGCAAAGCGCCCCAACCTGCTCCACCAAGTCGCCTTGGAAAACCCTGTGCGCATAAGGCGTCAGCTTTGAGAAATATCTATCCGGCTGTTCCATTGCACAAACATGGCGCGGAGGCCGATTCGCGACAAGGCCTCCGCGCAAAGCCGGAACAGCCGAATATCAGACCGTCAGGACAGAGAAAGATCGACCAACCTTAGGTCGGCAAAGGCTCCCCTGTTTGTTCCCGCACCATGTATTCCGCATACCAGCTTGGCCAGCCTTCGTCGTGTTGCCCGGTCAGTTTCTCGTGTTCGCCATGCGCCTCCGATGCCCGTCGCAGCGCGGCCTCGAGTTCGCCAGAGGAGACGAAGGTCGCCCCGCCCTTGTCTATGCGTCCCGGCAAGCGATTGGTGACCTCCTGTAACAACCAGCCGTTTCCGTCAGGATCACTGAACGAAGCGTAGGTCCGGTAGGTGCGGCGCTCCGGGTCACGACCGCGTACTCTCCGGCTCCCGAAAAGGTACGGCTCGTCGCTGCCCGTTTGCTCTTGTCCTGCATGAAACACTTCGCTGACCCGCACACCGCGTGCCACCAGTTCCTCGCGCGCCGCGGTGATGTCGGAGACTATCAGGTATAGGCCCCGCGCGGAGCCGGCGGCAGCCGATGTGACATTCTTGCCGAAGATGACCGAACATCCCGAACCGGGCGGCGTGAACTGGATCACGCGCCAGTCGTTACCAGCGGTGTAGTCGCCGTCTAGCCGCCAGCCAAGGCTGGCGTAAAAGCTCTTGGCCCGATCGACGTCGGCAACGGGGATTACGACCACTTCCAGCTTCATGTCGACGCCGCGCACCACGGTAGGCTGTGAAGTCTCGCTGCGAACCTCGGTATTACTCATGTGGAGTCTCCTTGGTTGGATGAGCTGCAAGAGCGCGTATGTCCCGACAGCTCTGGGGCGTTTTTGGGCGACACACCTACTTTACGCGGGCGGGTCGACCGTCACCTGAGGACACTTTCTCCTGAGAGAACCGATACCCCTCACCTCGCGCGAACGCAGTCGAGGGGCTTCCCCAACTGCTGCCGATAGTACACAGCAAATCGGCCGAGCTCGAAAAACCCGAAGTTCATCACGATCCCGGTTACGGCTGAGCCCGGTGGTGCCGCCAGAAGCTTCCGCCGTCCGGCGAACCAGGGCGTTCAACTTCGCACTCGACCTTGGTGCTCCGGTTTCTCTCCCAGACATGACCTGCGAATTCCGTGATCACGCCACATACCCCTGAAACATGGGCCGGGATTCTAGTCGGCGAGTTTCGTCAATACAACGATCCTGGAGTTGCGGATGGCTAGTGGCCTTTCGTCGGCGTTCGAAAAAGTGCCGTATCCGCCGGCGACAGCGGGATCATCAGACCTTTCCGATTCAAAGCTCGGACGAGCAATTGACCGATCTGTCTGGCGAGGAGAAGGCAACCTACGAACAGCTCGCGCTCTTCTATAAGCATGTCTACTACGCCTTCGGGCGGACATTTAGCGGTTTGGGAACAGCCGAAGCTCTTCACGGACAAGGTTCGGACAGGATTGTGAAGCCTGCGGAAAGCTAGCTGAAAATTCTCTGCGCGTAGTGGCCCATAGCCGCTGCGCGCAGAACAGGTCATGCCTTCACGGCGCGAGGTGCCTTCCGATTGGTAAGGTAGACCCCGGCAACCACTATTGCCGTGCCGACGATCAGTGGAGGGGTAAGAGGTTCTCCAAATGCGATGAAGGCCTGGACCGCCACCGTAGGCGGGCAGAGGTAGATCAGGGACGCAGCGCGCGAAACCTGGCCCCGGCGGATCAAATAGAGAAGCAAGGCAATGCCGCCCACCGATATTCCGAACACCGACCAGGCAAGAGCAAGATAGGTCTCTACGGCACCGTCGAACCGAAACGTCTCGAAGGTGAGCGCAAAGGGAACGGTAAGGGCCAATGCCCCCAGATATTGCAACGTCGCGATGGCGGTCAGGTCACCATTTTGAAGGTGCTTCTTCTGGTAGATTGTCCCGTAGGTGACAGAGAACATCGCAGCCAGGTTGACGGCGAGGGGAATGCCAGCATGAAGGAGATCGGACGCGCCGGGTTGCATGAGCTTTGGCGAGATGGCCACAGCGATGCCAATGAAGCCGAGCGCCAGACCCGCCGTTTGTGACGACCGTAACCGTTCGCCGACGAGGAAGCTGGCTGCCATGGCCGTCAGGAGCGGCTGCATTGCGGCTATGATGCCGGAGATGCCGGCAGGAACGCCGTGCGCCACCGCCCACCAGACGCCCCCGAGGTAGCAGCCGTGTAGGAAAACGCCGGAATAGACTGCCTGCCACGCCAACGCGCCACTGGGCCATTTGGTCCTGATGGCGACGCAGATGGCGAAGAAGGCGACCGCCGAAAGCGCATAGCGGATCGTGAGAAATGTGAAGGGCTCGGAGTGAAGCGCCGCGTACTTGGCGATGATCCAGCCAGTCGACCAAAGCAATACAAAAATGGCCGGCGCGAAACGGTCAAGGGTCATAAATATCTCTAATGTTCGAGAAACGTTGGTGGTCATAAATCTTTGGATTTTCGGCGTCTAAAGCCGATTTTTGACGCTCACTTCAGCGCGGTTGATGAGTATGCTTTTGTGCATCGAGCAATGCGGCAGCGGCCGTGTACCCACCGCTCATCCCGTCCAGGAAGTGCAAATGGGCGCCCCGAGCACCGGTCGGCACGAGGCAGGTCATCAGCGCGTGAGACTGACGATGCAGTCCGAAATAGACCTCGCCTCGTCCTTTTGCCGAGGTCAGGAGCGCTTCGATCTCCTCGATCTGCTCTGGCGTACAGTCCAGGGTCAGGCGAAGGACATCGTCATACCTCCTGTAGTCCGAGTTCAGAACGACGTCCGCCCATCCCTTTCCGCCAAGGTAGTCAGCGACGTCGTCGGTGATCACGACATCGTCGGGAACGGGGCGCGATGAGCCATCCCTCGCACCGAGCGCAGTGAGCAATTGCCTTGTCAGCACGGTGAAGGCTTCCTGCCGCGTATGATCCTGCGGCTCAACAAGAAGGGAGAGGATATCTCCACGCTGACTTGGGATGGGTGCCCACTCGCAAGTCAATCCTTTCAGATCGGGGGTTGTGTATTCCTTGCATGGCAGGAGCGCGTGATTTCCAGCCTTGATTTCGCTGTCAGCCCAGTTCAGCCCACCGCCCGCAAACATGGTATACGTGGCTGTTTCCGACGCGGCGAATTGCGCGACCTTCACGTCACTTCCAGCCGCTCGTATGTCCTTGACTTCCACCAAGCCGATTCTGAGGTCGAGCCGCAGTTGATCGCGCGCATAGCCCGCGACGCGGCGCAGGACGCCGATCGCGGTGTCTCTTGCACCAGGGTCGAAGGCAAATGCTGCACCGTCGCCGCGAAACACGAATGGAAAGTCGAAGTTGCCGAAAGCATTGCCCAACGCCGCAATCGCCGACGCACCGGCGAAATTCACATCCTTATAGTGCCCTCGGGCAATAGCCGAGGTTGAATCGACGACGTCGGTGATTCCGATCAGCCAGTCATCGGGTAAGGGCGTGTAGCTTGTCGTGTCCAGCAGTTCGGCGAAATCACGGCTGGCTTCGGGTCGTCGGAATGCCTTGTCCATTGAATCCTCCTACATCAAAGGTTTGCCCACCTGGCCCACCAGAGCGGCAGACCAGGCAGGTTTCCGTTCAGATAAGGGTCGTCACGACATCGACATTGCCGTGTGTTGCCTTCGAGTACGGGCAGATGTTGTGGGCGTCATCCAGCAGCTCGTTTGCCACTGCGGGGTCGATGCCAGGAACGCTTACGTTGAGGCGAGCACTAAGGAAGTACGAACCTTCCTCCAGATTCAGGTCAATCTCGGCGTCAACCGCGACTCCGGCCGGAAGCTTGATGTGCTTCAGCGACGCCGCATACTCGATAGCGCCCATGTAGCAGGCGGACCAGGCGGCACCGAACAGGTTTTCGGCTGCCGGATGTGGCTGCTTCATCTTGATGTCCAGATGGCCATCGCTGCTGCGTGCGCCGCCGTCGCGACCGTTTGTGTTGTGGGTCTTACCGGTGAAAAGAACCTTGTGTGTCATGGCGAAACTCCTCTGTGTTGGGTGAGTGTCTGCACCGTTGTGCTGCCAACAGAGGTACTGCCGCACGACCGAAATCGCACGTTAGGCGTTGTTAGACGTTGATTGATGCGGCACTCCAACAAACAAGGATTAACAACGCCTAACGTGAGCGTCGGACCTCCTCGGCGTAGCTTTTAGGGCAGCACAAGGGTGCAGACTCTCAATCGCCATTTCTCGAGGAGAGAGACCATGACCACCACCAGAACCGAAGTTATCGACGTGAACCGACGCCGGCTTTTAGGCGCCGCCGCAACCGGCGCCGCCGCACTCGGCATCGCAACCCTGTTCCCCGACCGCTCTATTGCAGCGAGCGATCCCGAAGCGATCCGCCCGTTCCGGGTCAACGTTCCAGAAGCTGATCTTGATGACCTACGTTATCGGCTGGCCCATACCCGCTTGCCGGAGAAAGAAACGGTGAGCGACTTCTCGCAAGGGGTGCCGCTGAAGACCATCAAGCAGGTCTTGCGGCACTGGAAGACCGAGTATGACTGGCGCAAGGTCGAAGCCCGGATCAATGCCGTGCCGAACTTCATCACGGAGATCGATGGCCTGGATATCCACTTCATCCACGTTCGTTCGAAGCACGAAAACGCACTGCCGCTGATCGTGACGCACGGCTGGCCGGGCTCGATCGTCGAGCAGCTGAAGATCATTGGCCCTCTGACCGACCCGACTGCCTATGGAGGTGATGCCTCCGACGCGTTCCACGTCGTCATCCCGTCCATGCCAGGCTATGGCTTTTCCGGAAAGCCCGACGCCACCGGCTGGGGACCGGAGCGCATTGCGGCCGCATGGACTACCCTGATGCGTCGGTTGGGATACAAGAACTTCGTTGCCCAGGGCGGCGACTGGGGTGCGGTGGTCACCGACATGATCGGCGTACAAGCCCCACCCGAACTGCTCGGCATCCACACCAACATGCCCGGAGCAATTCCCGTGGAAATCAACAGCGCATCCTTTGACGGCGCTCCTGCTCCGGAGGGCTTGTCCGACGAAGAGCGGAGCACGTACGACCAGCTCGTCTTCTTCTACAAGCACGTGTACTACGCCTTCCTGATGGGAACGCGACCGCAGACGCTGACTGGATTGGCCGACTCTCCGATCGCCCTTGCGACATACATGCTCGACCACGATGCCCGGAGCCTTGAACTGATCGCGCGCTCCTTTGACGGCCAGAAAGAAGGTCTGAGCCCCGACGACGTACTCGACAACGTCACGCTGTTCTGGCTGACCAACACAGGTGTGTCGGCCGCTCGTCTCTACTGGGAAAACAAGCTCGCCTTCTTTGCGCCCAAGGGCGTCAAGGTACCTGTCGCGGTGAGTGTCTTCCCGGATGAGCTTTATCAGACGCCGCGCAAGTGGGCCGAGGCCGCCTACCCCAACCTCATCCACTACAACAAGGTGGCAAAGGGCGGCCATTTCGCGGCCTGGGAACAGCCCAAGCTCTTTGTCGATGAAGTGCGGACCGGGTTCCGCAGCTTGCGGAAATCTGGCTGACCACTTCAGGCGCGTGCACTGCGCGCGCCTCCCTCCTTCCCCGGGGTACGATCATGCAACATGTGCATACTGCCAGGACAGAGACGATTGGCAGCCGAGAGAACGGCTTCGCCCGCAGCTCGGACGGTGCTCTCGATATCAGACTTTCAAATCCTGCCGGCAATCGGCTCGGTACGAACCCGGAGCAGCTTGTCGCGATCGCCTGGTCGGCGAGTTTCGCAAGTTCGCTGAAACATGTCGCCGACCTTAGGCGGATCAAGCTCCACGCAGATGTCCGGATATACGCCAATGTGGAGTTATCCTCGGACGACCAGGGATACGTCGTCGGCGTCCGCCTGGACATTTACCTGCCAGGGCTGGATCGCGAGAGTGCATCGCTTTTGATTGAGGCGGCTCGGCATGAGTGCCCATACTGCCGGGCAACACACGGCAACATCCATGCCTTTTACAATCTCGTCTGAGTGAGTACTCGAAGTGCGCAAACCGAATGTTGAGCCGCCATGGCTCCGAAGAAGGCGTTGGAGTATAACGAGGGCGGTGGAGGTGGTCAGGGGGAATGCCATGACGCGGGCTGGTGGCGATGCAGCAGGTGACCTGTCCTTCGGCCCCTTTTGTTTGAATGTCGGTCAGCGGCTGCTTGCGAAGGAAGGCGTTCCGATCGAGCTTGGCGCACGCGCCCTGGACCTTTTGATCGCGCTGGTATCCGCTCCGAACACCCTCTTGAGCAAAAGCGATTTGATGTCCCGGATTTGGCCGGACGTTATCGTTGAAGAGGGTAATCTGCGCTTCCACATGACCGGCCTGCGCAAAGCCCTTGGCGATGGGCAGGATGGTGCTCGCTACATCACCACGATCCCCGGCCGCGGCTACTGCTTCGTCGCGCCCATCACAGGCGCGGCCCACGTGCTGGTGACTGATGATGGCGCGGCGAAATTCAGGCATGCCAATCTCCCCAACCGCTTGGAACGCATGGTCGGGCGCGAGGGTGATATCCTTGACCTCTCAGAGAGACTGTCGAGGTTTCCCGTCGTTTCCATCGTGGGGAGTGGAGGCGTCGGCAAGACCACCGTCGCGATTGCATTGGCCAATCATTTGGCGACGACGTTCGATGGAGCCGCGGTACTCGCCGATTTCGGAACGCTAAGCGATCCATCACTCGTTTCGCCCGCCCTCGCGTCCATGCTTGGAATACCCGTCGGCTCCGATGACGTGCGCCCCAGCCTGCTCGCCTATCTCCGTGACAAGCGAATCCTTCTTGTGTTCGATACCTGCGAGCACGTTGTCGATACCGTGGCAGACCTTGCAGCTAGCATAATCGACGCCGCGCCGCAGGTCCGCATCGTGGTCACGAGCCGCGAAGCTCTCAGGATCGAAGGCGAAAGCATCTACAAACTCGACACCCTTGCCTGCGCACCGGACGATCCGGAAATTACAGCCGAAACCATTCTCTCCTATCCGGCTACCCAATTGTTTGTTGAACGAACTGCCGCAAGCGGCGCCGCGTTGACCATAACTGACGAGGACGCGCATATCATTGCAGCGATCTGCCGTAAGCTCGACGGTATGGCACTTGCGCTGGAACTGGCCGCGCGACGGGTCGAGGCCTATGGCCTTTCCCAGACGGCTGCCCTACTCGATCAGCATCTTGCCCTCGCATGGGTGGGATCACGCAATGCGCCGCCTCGTCAGAAGACCCTGCAGGCGACACTCGACTGGAGCTACGGGCTGCTGCCGGAATTGGATCGCACCGTTCTTCGGAGACTGGCGATCTTCGTTGGCGATTTCACGCTTGATGCCGCCTGGGAAGTGATCGCGACACCTCCCCTTGATCGACCTGCGCTCTTTGGTGCCGTCGATAGTCTTGTTGCCAAGTCCCTGCTGAGCGCGAATTCCTTCGGCGCGATGATGCGCTATCGATTGCTCGATACCACGCGAGCCTACGCGCTCCATGGGCAGACCGAAGATGATCGCGCGGAACTGGCTGCAAGCCACGCCTCATACTACCGACGTTGGCTTGAGCAGTTTGGCCCCGATTGGCCAACGCTCTCCAGCGGACCCGAGCGACTGCCCTATTTCCTTGGAATCAACAACGTCCGGGCTGCCTTGGAATGGGCGTTCGGGAACAACGGCAACATCGACGTCGGCATCGGTCTGGCCGCTGCGGCAGTTCCTGTATTTCAGGCGATGTCGCTCTTTCCGGAATGCCAGCGCTGGTCCGAGCGCGCTCTTTCTGCAATGGACGATCACCATCGGGGAAGCCGTGAGGAGATGCATCTTCAGGCCGGCCGCGGCATCTCCCGCATGTATCTTCACGGCGGCCGTGACACGCTCCCCGCCCTCACCAGGAGCCTCGAGATAGCAGAGGGACGAGGAGACGCGGTCGATCAGCTAAAGGTTCTCGGCCCATTGAACATGTTTCATCTCCGGACGGGAGATTTCAAATCGGCGCTCCAGTGCGCCTTTCGGTGTTCTTCCGTCGCTGAGGCAACCGGAGAGGCGTCCGCGATTTCGCTTGGGCACTTCTTCTTCGGCAATTCATTGCACTTCAGCGGCGAACTTAGCCGCGCCAGGGTCGAACTGGAGGCCGCGTTATCGAGCGACCCGCTCCCGGGCCGCGCGCCGGGAAGCTATGTCGGTTTCCAGGGTCGCGGGCTGGCAGGCGGAATACTCGCGAGAAACCTTTGGCTGCAAGGCCTTCCTGACCAAGCTGAATTCAGGGCACGGCAAACGATCAAGGAAGCGGCTGAAGCGGACCATTCATTGACGCTTTGCATCGCGCTGCTCGGTGGCATCGCGGTTTTTCTTTGGCGCGGCGACCTAGAGAGTGCGCAGCAGCACATTGATTGGCTCATATCCCGTGCGGGGCTGCACTCCCTGTCGCCATACGTATCGGTGGCGAGAGGCTTTGAGGGAGAAATCGCCATCCGGCGGGGCGACCCCAGCGCAGGCGTCAGCAACATACGGCGATGCATCGAAAGACTGCATGGGTCGACCTATGAGGTGTTCACCACCATGCTGGAACTGTCACTGATAAAAGGGCTGGCGGTGTTGGGCGAAGTCGACGAAGGCTTGGAGAGGGTAGAGAAAGCCATCCAATCGGTCGAAACCAACGGAGACTTCTGCTACAGCCCTGAGCTCCTACGAATAAAGGGGAACCTTTTGCGATCGATTTCTCCTTCGGAGGAGGCGCACAGATGCATTAGAGCGGCCATCGACACAAGTCAAAAGATGGGCGCACGCGGGTGGGAATTGCGCGCCTCCTGCGATCTCGCCGCTCTTGAAACGGAATACGGGAAAAAAGAGGAAGCCGCGGCAATACTTCAACCAATCGTTGATGGCTTCGACGAGGGCCAGAACACCGAGGATCTGAAGGCAGCTGAGAATATAATGATGCGTACCGAATGCTAATGACGGACCATACCAATTCCTCCGTGGCCTCACCGCAAGGACTGCGCCGGTCCACACTTACAGGCCCTATGGCTCCACAATCGTGAGGCGGGCGAGCCCCTCGACGAACCGACAGTGGTTTCATCAATCAACTCGCGAGCGGAACGGTGCGCGGCGGCGTGCCCATCATTCAAAAATGCTGATGGTATCCATAAACTCTATTCGTTTGATTGATGGGAGCAGAACACCCATATTCCATACATCAAACAAGCGTCATCCGACGATGAAAGGAAACGGAAATGACGACGATTACCTTCAGGCACACCAAGACGCCTTCAACCGAAGCCCATTTGCATATTGCCGACTACGCCCGTAAGCTGGTTCATGCATGGCACCAGTGGCAGGCTGCTCGCGAGATCGAATCCATGTCTTTCGATATGCGGAAGGACATTGGTTGGCCGTCGGCGGATGGCGCGGATGAGCGCAAGGTTATGTAATGAATCCGACATTCCTCCCCGTGTGAAAGCGGCGCCTTGCTTTCGAGCAGCGCCGCTTTCTCCGTTTTTAGGGCCACCCAATTAAATCTTGAATTTCATACACATATTTTTGCTGAAGCCGGCTTTTGTGAACTTTTGAAGACTGCAATCGTCATTTGATCATCGTCAATTTCAGCAATGTCGCAAATTTGCTCTTTGCGGCCGCATTTATCCATGAGAATGTCGCTTTCAGGATATCGAAACGACGTATTCCAAGCAACGAATAGTGCATTCGCACCTCCAGCACGGATTTGTCTCATGAACAAGATGTCGCATAAGCAACGCTCTCTCGTCTTCTTCATGGTTCCGCAGTTTACGATGCTGCCGTTCTCGGCGGCAATCGATACGCTGCGCATCGCCAACCGCATGCTCGGCTACCAGGCCTACACGTGGCGACTGACCTCGGTTGACGGCCAGAAGGTCTATTCTTCCTGCGGCATCGGCGTCGAGGCAAACACGTCGCTTTCTGACGAGCGCCGCAACCTCGGTGGCGAGCATCGCCCGAGCATGGTGCTGGTCTGTTCCGGCATCGACGTCGAGGACTTCAACAACAAGTCCGTCAGTGCCTGGTTGCGCGAATCCTACAATCGCGGCGTCGCCGTCGGCAGCCTCTGTACGGGCGCACATATCCTCGCGCAGGCGGGCCTGCTGAATGGCAAGCGCTGTGCGATCCACTGGGAAAACCTGCCGGGTTTTTCGGAAGCCTTTCCGCAGGCCGAGGTCTATGCCGATCTCTATGAGGTCGACAGCAATCTTTACACCTGTGCCGGCGGCACCGCGTCGCTCGACATGATGCTGAACCTGATCGGCCAGGACTTCGGCGAAACACTTGTCAACCGGGTCTGCGAGCAGCACCTGACCGACCGCGTACGCAGCCCGAACGATCGCCAGCGGCTGCCGCTCCGCGCGCGCCTCGGCGTCCAGAATGCCAAGGTTCTTTCGATCATCGAATTGATGGAGGGCAATCTCTCGGAGCCGCTATCGCTGCTTGAGATCGCGGATGGCGTCGACCTGTCACGCCGCCAGATCGAACGGTTATTCCGCCAGGAAATGGGGCGTTCTCCCGCCCGCTACTATCTGGAAATACGGCTAGATCGCGCCCGCCATCTGCTGGTACAGTCCTCTATGCCGGTCGTCGAAGTCGCCGTCGCCTGCGGCTTCGTCTCGGCCTCGCACTTCTCCAAGTGTTATCGCGAACTCTACCACCGTTCGCCGCAGCAGGAGCGCGCAGAGCGCAAGATGACGATGGCAACGGCGCGCCAAGCCATCGCAGCCTAAATAACGCCGGGGCGGCTATTGAGCCGCCTCCTCCGTCATCCGCGCGTCGGAATAGACCTGATCGCGCCCTTTGTGCTTGGCCATATACAGAAACTGGTCGGCGGCATTGAGATAGTTGTCGAAGGTTTCGTAGTCGGAAACTTCGGCAACGCCGATCGACACGGTGACGGAAAGTTCTTCGTCGTCCGCCATCACCTTCAGGCGCGAGATATCCGACCGGATCTCGTCGCACAATTTGCTCGCGGCGCTCGAATCCATCATCGGAAACAGGATCGCAAACTCCTCGCCGCCAAGGCGGGAAAGCAGGTTGTCGCTCCCCTCAAAGATCGTCGCCAGTCGATCTGCGACCGCCTTCAGCACTTCGTCTCCGATCTCATGTCCGTAGGTGTCATTCAGCCGCTTGAAATGATCGATGTCGAGGATCGCGACGGCGGCCGCAGCCTTGTGACGCAGGCAATCATTCACCAGCTTCGGTCCGAGGTCATAGAAATAGCGTCTGTTATATAGACCTGTGAGATAGTCGCAGGCCGCGGCTGCCCGAAGCTGCTTCAACTGTGCCAAGGTCTCAACGTTGTTGGCGATACGACACTGCAGTTCTTCGGCCACGAACGGCCTGTAGAGAAAGTCCGATGCGCCCGCCTTCAGGAAGCTCGCAGAAAGCATGCGGTCGCTCGAGGATGAAACACCGATGATCCGCAACCTGTCTGAGCCGTAGTGCCGACGTATCCGCCGGGTCAACTCGTAACCGCTCATATCGGGCATATGGTGATCGGTGATGACGACCTCGACGTCGTCGTAGGCCTCCAGCGCGGCGAAAGCCTCGAGCCCGGAAGCCGCTTCGATAACCATGTATTGCTGCGCTTCCAGCAATCCGACAAGGATCTGGCGCGCAGAAGCCACATCATCGACCACGAGGATCCGTGTCTTCCTGTTCGACAATACACGTCTCGCGCTGGCGACCACGTTGTCGAGCGCGAACTCGTTGTCCTTCAGTACATAGTCGACAACACGGCGCTCCATGATGCGGTTGCGCGTATCAAGATCGAAGGTGGCGGTGAAGACGATGGTTGGCACACCTGCCTCGATGGTGCAGTCGAGCGCCTCGCCATAAGGCGCATCCGGCAGATTGAGGTCGACGATCGCCATCATATAGTCGTTCGGCGACTGGGCGATGGTCTCGTTCAGTATCCTTAGAGAGGAGCACGGTTTGACGTTCAAACCAAGTTCCGCATGAAGCCGATGGCACAAGACCGCGGAAAACATCCGGGAATCCTCAACCAGAAGTACCCACTGGCCACCAAAGCGTGGCCCGGATCCATCCCGATGGAGATCCTCCCGGAAAGCCATTCACCCTTATCCCCCAGAAAGTCGCCGCGGTTCGAATCGACCATCTTTTCGACTTTTGTGAAGATAACTCACAGAAACACGCGTGAGAAGATATCGAGACTTGGCAACACTTGAAATTGCAAAAATCTCAATCTCAGAAGGGTGAGCGGGCCTCCGCCTAACATCGCCGGGCGGAGGCCGTGTGTCAGGCAACGGCCCGTTCCTTACGCATCGACTGGATCTGCAACAGTGTGTCAAGGTTCTGGTTGACGCGGCAGTAGAACTCTTCGTCGATGAACGGCCGCAGCATGAAGTCATTGCCGCCCGCCTTGAGGAACCGTGCGGACAGCAACCGGTTCGACGATGACGATACGCCGATGATGCGCAACTCATGCGAACCAATGCTGGCGCGGATGCGCCGGGTGAGCTCGAACCCATCAATGTCGGGCATGTTGTAATCGGTGATCATCAAGCCGATGTCGCGGTTTGTCTTGAGGATCTCGAGCGCCTTGGCGCCGCTATCAGCCGTGCTCACACGGAAATTGTAGCGCTTGAGGCGGCTCGACAGCAGAGCGCGAGCCGTCGGGCTGTCATCGACAATCAGGACGTGGTGACGGTGATTGGTAAGGAAACGGCAGATCGATTCTGCAAGCAGATCAACGGCGAAGACATTGTCCTTGAGAATGTAATCGACGATGTCCTTAGCCATCAGCTTGTCGCGCATACCCTCCTGGAAGGTGCCGGTGAAGACGATGGTCGGGATGCTGAGATCGATCAGGTATTCCAGCGCCTCGCCATTTTCGGCGCCCGGCAGATTGATGTTGGAAATGGCAAGCGTGATCGGGTCCGTGGATTTGTCATAGGACAGTTGCAGCTCTTCGAAACTCCGGCAGATTTCCACGTCGATATCGAAGAGCTCTTTCAGCCGTTTGCCGATCATCGACGTAAATACGTTGGAATCCTCCGCCAGAATAATGCGCGCATCAGCAAACATGCCTCCGGAATATTGCATTCCCGAAATACCCAAAAACGCCATTTCCAAACCTTTTGATGAAACTCCTGTCCCCGGCTGAAATCGGTACAACACCCGGTTTGAATAAGTATTAATCGGCCATCGCCACTGACCAACAAAAAGGCGACCACAAGGGCCGCCTTGGCATTCTTCAAAACATGCTTAAAAGACTATGCGCGCAGCCGCATTGTCAGGATCGAACTGGCTCTCGCCGACAAGGGTGGCGTTGTACGTCGTTCCGAGAATCTTGATCCTCAGCCTTGTGCCTTCCTTGGCATAGTCGGGCCGCAGCATCGCCAAGGCCAGCGATCGATTGGTACTTGTGGACCTGGCCGACATGCAAATAGGCAAGCCGCAAGAGGCCTTTGGCCGAAAATCCGTGAACAGAAATGGCAGTCAGAGTGTCGCGTCATTCACTTTACGACGGCCGAACCCTTGATGATGTCGATCGTTTCACCGCCGCTGAGACCAATCCGATCGCCATCAGGCGCAGTGATGAAGCAGCCCGCCGGGCAGAACGTTTGCGACGCGCCGGGATCGAGCACAAGCTGCATCTTGTTGCCGCCCTCGGTAAGGACGATCACAACAGCGGCGCTGTCGGTGTTGGTGATGGAAGCTGCGTAAGTTTGGCCTGCGGCCATGAGTGACAGAAACAGTACGACGGCAAATTTTGCCATGCTGTGCGGCGCGGATGAAGCGCCCTCCCTTGGAGCGTCTCGGCGCTGCTGCCCCCAGCAACGAAAACCCGATTGCCGACGTTATATAGCGACCGCTCTGAACGATCGCTGAACAACGCCTTTACCCCTTGAGATTGCCATCTGCCGATTTGCCGCGCAACCGGCGCACCGTACCGGCTTCTTCGTCCACTTCACTCGCCTCGGAGGCGTCTTCGATCTTCGCTGGTGGTTTGCCGGCAGCAGTTGCCGTTCCGACGTGGTCCGCCTGACGATGGAACACGACATCGCTCTGCGGGAGGGGAATTTCGACGCCCTCCTCCCGGAACCTCTTGAGGATCGCGATACGCAGATCATTCCTGACCTTCAGGCCGTCACCCATGTCCGCAAGCATGAAACGAAGCTCGAAGTCCAGCGAATACGGCCCGAACCGGAGGAACTCCACGTGCGGCTCAGGATTGCGGAGCACCACGGGTACGGCGTTGACGAGTTCCAACAGAATATCCATCACCTTCTGCGGGTCGGACTCGTAGCTTACCGAAACCGGAATTTCGGACCGCCCCATCTTGTTGCGGTGCGTCCAGTTGCCGACTGATGCGTTGATCAATTCGGAATTCGGCACGATGATCGACTGCTTGCGGAACGTCTCGATCTCGGTCGCGCGCACGGAAATCCGCTTCACGATGCCTTCGGCGGTGCCGGAGACTACGTGGTCGCCCACCTTGAACGGCCGCTCGACAAGCAGGATCAGGCCGGACACGAAGTTGGACACGATGTTCTGGAGGCCGAAACCGATACCGACCGAAAGCGCGGAGGCAACGAGCGCGAAGCTGGAGAGGTCAATGCCCGCTGCTGAAACGCCGACGATCGCCGCAAGGCCGACACCGAGATAACCGATGCCTGTCTTGACCGAATTACGAACGCCGAGGTCGACATGGCTGCGCGCCATGACGTTGCCGTCAAGCCAGCGCTGGATCCAACGGGTCAGCAAGTAACCGCCGGCAAAGAGCAGGATACCAGTCATGATGCCGACCAGCGAAATACTGATACCGCCCAGCCGGACCTCCGTAAGAAGGCGATAGGCGATGAGCTGGAGGTCCTGGATATGGAAGCCCCACAGCAGCAGCACCAGCGGAATGCCAACCATCAGCGCAATCGCCGAGATACACATCCCGACCAACAATCCCGCTTGATCGATGGCGACCGGGCCCAGTTTGAAACGTCGCTGAAGGAAGCGGCCAAACGACGTCTCGCCGAAGGTCTCGCTGCGAGAAATGGCCTTCCCCGACAACAGACCGATATAGGTCGTGACGATGATCGCGCCAGTGATGATCAACTGGGTGGCAACGAAGCGGGCAAGGCCGACGTAGCCGGTCAAAGCTGTTATGATCAACCCTGCACCAAGCACACGCAGGATGATCGCCATGCCGCGCGGCCAATGCCGTCCCGGCGCGTCCGGATCACCGTTTCGCGCCAGCATTGGACGACCGAAAGAGGCTGCGATCAGGATGAGGCCGATGATCAGGGCCGCGATCAGACTCTTGACGACGGTCAGGACGAGCGGAGATCCGAGCTCCTCGCTGATGCTGCCGAGGAGATAATCGAGCGCGTTGACGACGGCCATCGCAAGCAGGCAAGCGCCAATCGAGCTCGCGCCGCGGTTGGAAAGCTTGACAAGGCGCCAATGCGGCTCCTTGGGCGCGAACACTGCATTGGTGAAGCGCCTGACGAAATAGATCAGCCCTATCGACCCGAAGAGAGCGCCGATGATGGGCGCGATATCAGGCCTCAAAACGTTGAAACTGTTGAGGAAGAAGTAGGACGTGACCAGCAGGGCGGCGAGCGCGAGCGTCCTGATGAGCGTCGACCAGAAAGCAATGGAGAGACGGTTTATGTAGGAAGGTTGCTCGTCCGTCTCCTTGCGCTGCAGGTAGCGGCCGAAGACTCGATAGCCGCCGGATAGAAGCACAAGGGCTGTCGCCAGGGACATGAAGATGGCGGCAAAGAAGGCGAAAGCCTTGAACTTCAAGACGAAGCCGAGCCAGCTGCTCAGGGCTTGGATGAACTCCGAGCCTTCCTGAACGAAGGCTCGTCCCGCATCGTCGAGGACAGAAAACGAAATGTCCGTGCGCCGTAGCAGAGTAGCGGCGAAGAGCTGACGGCGGGTCTCGGCAATGCGGTTGCCAAGCTTGCCAATGGCGGCAGAAAGGGTTTCGGCATCGCCGGTGACGGCGTTGATCTGCGCGCGCTCCGAGGTCAAGGCGTTACGCTCGGTCGTGACGATCTCAGCCTCTGCCGGTTGACCTTCTTTCGGCGGATCGCCCAGTTCGGCGAGACGGTTCTTGATCTGGTCGAGCCGTGGCCTCAGGCCGACGGAAACGTTGAGGACCGTCCGTCCGAGTTCATCGGTCTTTCCGGCAAAAGCCACCAGCGCGTCGTCATCGTCGCTCTTCTGTTTGACACCGTCCTCCAGCGAGGCGAGATCCTGCTTTGCCTTCTCGATCGCCTTTGCGGCCTGCTCGACTGGGCTGTCGACGACAGACGGCTGCTCAGTCGCTTGCGTCGGCTGCGCGGCCTGCGGTGCAGCCGTCTGGGCGCCCGCAAGGTTCGCGCCGACTACCGCCAGCGTTGCGACAAGGAGAATGCGAAGCAAGAATTGTGTCGGCCGCAAAATGTCCCCGCTCGGGTTTGCTGGATCAAATTGAAATCCAGCTTTTCATAAGAAAGAAAGGCGACAGAAAGGCGACGCGATCAGAAGCCCGCGCCCGGCTGCGCCAGATACTCCAGTTCTGCCGCACTCGACTGCCGCCCGACGATGGCGTTCCGGTGCGGAAACCGCCCGTAGGCTGCAATCACGTCCCGGTGGCGAAGCGCATAGTCGATATATTCCTCATCGCCAAGCGCCCTGAACAACGCGACCGCGCGCTCCTGTTCTTCCAGATCTTCACAATGCTCGAAAGGCATGTAGAAGAACGTCCTGCACTCCGGGCTGACCTGCATATCGGCGCCAACTTCCAGTGCTAGCTTTGCCTCGCGCAGTGCAAGCCCGTCGGTCGCGAAGGAGAGCGGTGTCGCACGATAAATATTGCGCGGAAACTGGTCGAGTACGATGACGGCGGCAAGCCTGCTGTTTGGCGTCGCACGCCATTCCTCGGTCACGCCACGAGAGAGTGCGAGATGGGTGTCGCGGAAACGGTGGCGGATATCCCGATCAAGCTCCGTTGTCGTGGCGAACCATTGGTCTCGCCCGCACTCCTCGAACCAGAAGTCGAAGACCTCCTGAGGCGTACAGACATATCCGAGCTCCATATTTCCTCCCGACGAACACCGACCGATTGCAAGGCACAAGCTATTTCGTGCCGATCTTGTGACCCGACACTTCGGCGCCGGCATCCGGCGCCAGTTGCAAGAAGCGCAGAGACGATATGATGCCGATCGCACCGACGACAAGAAACGCCCAGCGAAAATCGACCAGCCCCGGCCCCTCGACACCGCGCAAAGAGACGGAGACGTTGAGCGCCGCTGCCGCGATCGCGACGCCAAGCAGCATGGCAACCTGCTGCAACATGCTCGACAGCGTGGACGCCGAACTGCGTTGCGCGGGATTGATATCGGCAAAGGCTAGAGTATTCAGCGCCGTAAATTCCATCGACCGCGAGAGGCCGGCAATCATCAGCAATGCATAGATGATGAGGCGTGGTGTCGCCGGAACGAGAAAGCCGCAGGCCGCAATCGACAGAGCGGCAATCAAGCCATTGCCGAAGAGCACCGTGCGAAACCCAAGCTTCGCGAGCAGCGGCGTCGTTACGGCTTTCATGCCGAGATTTCCGAGAAAGTAGACCAGCAAGTAGGCGCCAGCCTCGATTGAACTCAATCCAAAGCCGAGCTGGAAGAGCAGCGGCAGGAGAAACGGCGTCGCATTGATCGCGACGCGGCTTGCCGTCCCGGCTGAAAGCGTCGCTATCGCATAGGTCTGTACCTTGAAAGCGGAGAGCTCCAGGAGCGGATTGGTAACCCGTAGGAAGTGTCGTGTCGCCATGACCGACAGCACGATGCCCGCCGCGAGCATCAAAAGGATCGGAAGCACGCCGCCATCCCATTTCACGGAGAGTTCCAGCGCTGCGAGCAGAAAGGTCAGCCCGCCTGCGCTGAGGATAAACCCCAGCACATCCAGCCGGCCGGCATCCTCTTCGCGTTGCTCCGGCACGAAACGAAGAACCAGCGCCATGCCGAGAACGCCGATCGGCAGGTTGATGAGGAAATTCCAGTGCCAGCTGGCATATGTCGTGATGAAGCTGCCGAGCAGCGGCCCGATAACCGGAGCTGTCAGCGCCGGCCAGGTAATGAGCGCGATCGCCTGAACGAGCTCCGACTTTCGAGCATTCTTCAGGACGATGATCCGTCCGACCGGCGTCATTAACGCGCTGCCCGCGCCTTGGACGGCACGCGCGACGACGAACTCGCCCAGGCCATCGGACAGCCCGCAGAACAGCGAGGCAATGGTGAAGACGGCAATCGACGCCAGGAAGATGCGCCTTGCGCCGTATCGGTCCCCAAGCCATCCCGAAAGCGGAATGAAGGCCGCCATCGTCAGCATGTAGACCGTAATGCCAATACTCATCGATACCGGCTGAACGCCGAAACTCGCAGCCATTTGCGGCAGTGACGTCGTGACGATCGTGCCATCGAGAATCTGCATGAAAAACGAAACGGCGACGACCAGCGCAACGATCTTCGCCTTGCGGATACTCTCCACATCGTCCTTCTCTGTCGTCTGCATAGTTGTCATGGATCTGCCGATGTGGAACCTGAACATCCGGACGGAGCGCGGGAGGCGGCGTCCGACACGTGCCGAACGGCACTTCTGCTAGATAGGCCGATCGGCGCAGCACGGAAAGAGAAAATCCTGAAATCTCAAAGGATTTTGCTCTCCAGAGTCCATCCGAGCACGCCGCAAGCAACACGCTGCGCGCGAAATTTCGAAACAGAAACAATTTGACAGCTATTGCTTCTGCAGCCACCGTAGCGGAACAACGGGGGCAGCCTGGCGCCGTATCTTCACCCGATTGGGGCACAAGTCGATGAACGAAACGCTGCTTGTTCTCAACACCGGCTCGTCGAGCCTGAAGTTCCAGATCTTCGAGGAACGGGATCTAACCGTGCTGATGAGCGGCAAGGTCACCGGCATCGGCGACACGCCCGAAATGCGGGCCAAACTGCCCAACGGGCGGGAGACGAAAACCTCCTTGCCCGCGGACACCGATCACAACACAGCCCTAAGCGCCGTGATGAACCTTATCCGCGACCATGATCATGCCTGGCGGACGGCCGCAGTTGTTCATCGCGTCGTTCACGGTGGGCAGGATTTCGCAGAACCCGTTATCGTCACCCCGGCGGTGATGCGGCGTCTAGAAGCACTCATCCCGTTGGCGCCGCTTCACCAACCACACAATCTCGCCGGCATCACCGCTTCGGCGCGATTGGGGAGCGGCGCGCCGGATATTGCCTGCTTCGACACCGCCTTTCACGCGGGACACGACAAATTGGCAAGTAGCTTCGCGCTGCCACAGGATATGCGCGACAAGGGCATTCGCCGCTACGGCTTCCACGGGCTTTCGTATGAATGGATCTCGCAGGTGCTGGCTAGAGACCATCCGGATCTGCATGCGGGTCGAGTTGTCATCGGACACCTCGGCAACGGCGCCAGCCTCTGTGCGCTAAAGGCAGGCGTCAGCGTCGATACGACAATGAGCATGACCGCGCTCGACGGCATTCCGATGGGGACACGAAGCGGGTCAATGGACCCCGGCGCCATCCTCTATATGCTTCACGACCTGGATCTTGGCGTCGAAACCGTCCAGGACATCCTCTATGAACGCTCCGGCCTGAAAGGATTGTCCGGCCTCACCAACGACGTCGAGGCGCTGCTTCAAAGCAAGGATCCGCAGGCGACGTTCGCACTCGAATACTTTGCGCTGAAAGCTGCCCAATACGCAGCAATGATGGCCGTCTCCATGGGCGGAATCGACGCGGTCGTCTTCACGGGTGGGATTGGCGAGCACGCCGCTTCCGTTCGCGAAGCGATCCTTGCAAGGCTGCGCTTCCTCGGTGATTTCAAGGTACTGGTGATCCCGACGAACGAGGAACGCGTGATGGCGACGCACGCGAAAAAGCTGCTCCGCTCCGCAACCTGAGGACGTCAGATCAGGTTAGGTTCAGCTTGTCGATGAAGCCATCGACACCCTTGACGTTCTCAACCAGCACCCGGATCGCACGACGTTCCAGCTCGCTGGATACCGTTCCTTCCAGGATCGCTCTGGAATCCTGAACCGATACCTTGATCGCATCCGTCTCGAGACCGAGATCGCCCTGCAATCGAGCGCGAATGGCACGCGCAAGTGCATCGTCACCACTTGCCGTTCTCTCTTTCGGCGCTGCAACGATGGCCTTGAGAAGATCGACGCGACTGACGATGCCAAGGAGCCGCTTGTCGCTGACGACGGGAACACGCTTGATCTTGTGCTGGAACATCAGTTCAGCAATGGCAGCGGCCGGCGCATCCGGTGCAACGCTGATGACGCTTGCGGACATGACATCGGATACGCGCCAACTGCGGCTGCGAATATAGTCGTCGAAATCGACGAGCGATGCGTTATCGGAGTTGCCGGCCGATCGACCGCCACCAAACTCGATCCGCCGCATCAGGTCGCCCTCCGTCAGGAGGCCACACAGGTTGCCATCATTGTCGATGACGGGCAGGCCACTGATGTCCTTGGCCACCATGAGGTCGATTGCCTGATGCACGCTGCTGTCGGCGCTGATCGTCGTGATGTCAGTGTTCATGATGTCTTGAGCAAACATGTCAATCCCATTGCGCTCTGGAGGAAGTCGAATGGTGCCGGCGCGCGGCCTCGCTTTGCTGGAGGCACGTCTGATGCTGCGAATATTGCGCAATTCCACTCGGCTGTCGATCAATGATCGCGAACTTAATTTCAACCTTTGAGATTAGTTTCCTAAGACGCTTTTGACTCGGCAATCCGACAGGATCTCCGACGGCTCTCGGCATCCGGTTCCCGCCGGTCGCTGATGTGCTCCTTGTCGCTGTGCTCCCTTCAGGCGAGGATTCAGGTCATCCCAGGATGTTTCTGATGGCTCGCATGAAAACGCCCGAACCAGTGGCAATCAATTCATCGGGGAAATCGTAATCCGGGTTGTGTAGGCGCGGATGAGCTTCGCCGGCGCCGAGAAAGAACATCGCGGCCGGTGCCACGGTTCGGAACAGACCGAAATCTTCGGATGCTTTCATCGGCAACATACTGCTTGTTGCGTCATGGCTCACGCCCTCGTCATCCAGCGCGCGCCGCAACTCCGCCACCGCTTCGGCAGAGTTGTAGCATTGATGGAACACGTCTTCGTAGCTGATCTCCACCTGCAGGTGTCCAGTATCTGCCTCAGTCCGAACCAGTCCCTCCGCGCGTGAAACCAGGGCGGTCATGGCTTCATCGGTCAATGTCCGTAGGGTTGCCCAGATCTGCGCCTCTCCAGGACTGATTCCAAAGGCCGGTTCACCGAGACGCGCATGCGTGACGGTAACCAGCGAGTAATCCGGCCCCAGCGGACCATTGTTGCCGAGCGACGTCAAATCACCGAGCAAGCGCGCCATCGCGAAAGTCGGTGCGATGCCCTGCTCCGGATAGGAAGCGTGCGACGTCTTGCCTTTCAAAACGATCTTCATTCCGCGCGAGGCGCAGTTGACGGGCCCATCCTTGAGAAGGACATGGCCAAGCCGGACACCTGGGAAATTATGAAGTGACAGCGATAGATCCGGCTTTAAGGCGGCAAACTTGGGATCCGCAAGCACGGCCGCTGCGCCCGCGCCGTTTTCTTCGGCCGGTTGGAACATCAGGATTGCGCGCCCGCGGGCTGGCCGCATCTGCCCCAACCCCTTCGCGACCGCCATAAGGATCGCCATGTGACCGTCATGACCGCAGAGGTGCCCTCGGCCGGGTATGGCAGAGCGATGCGCCGCGTCAGAGATTTCCTCGATCGGCAGGCCGTCCAGCTCCGCACGGATCAAGACGGTCGGGCCCGGCTTCGTTCCTTCGAAGACAGCTGCCAGGCCGTGTCCGCCGATGCCGGTAACGATGCCGTCAGGTCCAGTGCGTCCAAGTGCTTCTTCCACACGCAACGCCGTTTGTGCCTCTTGACCGGATATCTCCGGATGACGGTGAAGCTCCCGCCGAAACGCCTTGATTACACTGAACTCTTCATCCGTCAGAAACATCGTCGAAAATCCTGGCAACACGTGAAGCGAGATAGAACGGCAATGAACCTAGCCTCTTCCACATCCATAGTCGACAGAACCGGCCGCGCGACACTGCATCCGACTTTCCTCGCTTTCCCGCGTCTGTGCATTTGTATATGTAAAGTAGCATTCACAGGAGAAGTTGATGCAAGCAGACGACGCTGATCGGTACCGCGCACCGGCGCTGGATAAAGGGCTCGATATCCTTGAGCTTTTGGCGGGCGTCGAGCAAGGCCTGACCCAGGCAGAAATCGCCAAGCGTCTCGATCGCAGCCCCAACGAATTCTATCGAATGCTCGACCGGCTCGTCCGACGCGGCTACGTGACAAAGCTCGAGGGCGACCGATTCACCCTCACCCTCAAGCTATTCGGCCTGTCGCAGTTGCATGCGCCAACGCGTCGACTGGCGTCCTTCGCCACGCCGCTGATGCGCGAACTCGCGCAGCGGACAAAACAGGCGAACCACCTCGTCGTCTTTGATCGCGGCGCGGCAGTTGTGATCGCCCAACACGAGGCACCGGACTATTGGGGTATCTCGATCCGCGTCGGCTCGCATATGAGTCTTTTCGATACCGGTTCCGGCCACGTGCTTCTCGCCTTCAAAAGTAACGAGGAGCGCCAGATGATGATCGCGGAACACGCGCGCAGCCGCGACGAGGTGAAGCTCGAACCGGGTTTCTACCAGCATCTCGCCCTTATTCGCGAACGCGGCTACGAAATGATGGCCAGCGCCCAAACGGCAGGCGTACACAACCTATCGGCACCGATTCTTGGCCCGGATGGGCGCTGCATAGCGGCCCTCACCTGCCCCTATATCGCGCTGGTCAACGCGCCTGCTGCACCGGACATCAGCCAAACGATAACAATGGTGATGAAGACGGCCAGCGAGCTTTCGTTGCTCGCCGGCTCGGACGTCAAAACACCCGGCTGAGGACCAGAACTTATGTTTGGCTCGACGGTCCTGCTGAAGATGCTGTTTTTGAAGTTCATACTTCAACAACCCAATTCGGCACGCATGTTTAAGGCCGCTGTCAGCTAACGATCCCATTAGAAATCCTTGCGCCGCAAAAAGCGACGCCAAACGAACCCTCATGGTGACTGCGCACGCTGTCGCACAGCAGGCATGCAGTAGTGGAGACAGCGCGTGAACGTATTGTTGGTCGAGGACAACATCCTGTTGGGCGACGCGGTGCGTGACCACATCGCAGCCGACGGTCATTCAGTCGACTGGTGTCTCAATCTCGCGGAGGCGACGCAAGCCGCCGAAAACGGCAACTACGGCGTGATCCTGCTCGATCTGCGCCTGCCCGACGGCAACGGCCTAACGCTGTTGAAGGCCCTCCGGAGAAAAGCAAACTCCGTTCCTGTCATCATTCTCACCGCGCACGACCAGGCCTCTGACCAGATCGAGGGCCTCCGGAGCGGCGCGGACGATTTCCTGGTGAAGCCCTTCGGGCTCTCGGAGCTTTCCGAGCGGATGAAGGCGGCAAACTGCAAGCACTGAGACTTGGACTGGCCGCCTGGTGGAGTGGCCATTCGAGTGTAGTTAGCTCGGCCGGCCCTCCTGGATGCGCTGGGCGGTCACTATCGAATACTCGCGACCTTGTCGGTTCGCCGGCACGCGGCGAACACGTCCAGGTGTGGATCATAGACCTTGGTCGTCACGTCCATGAGCCCGAGCACGCTGTGGAAGAAGTTGTCGTGCGAACGGCCTTCGTCTGCTTGCTTGGCCACGCAACTCATATCGAAGCCAGCGGATTTCGCGAGATCGTCGCCGACCCATACGAGGAACGGCACGTGGGTCTGCTGCGACGGCGCCACGATATAGGGCGCGCCATGGAGGTAGATCCCGTTCTCGCCAAGCGATTCCCCATGGTCCGAAAGGTAGACCGCAGCACCAGCAACTTTGTCGGAATGTTGCTTCAGCCTATCGATGACACTTGAAACCACGTGATCCGTGTAGAGGATCGTATTGTCGTAGGCATTGGTAATCTCTTGGGCCGTGCAGCTGCCAAAGTCGTTGGCCCTGCAGTCGGGAACGAAGCGCCTATACTTGTCGGGATAACGAGCAAAGTAGGCCGGCCCGTGGCTACCTAGTTGGTGCAGGACCAATACACTGTCGCTCTTCACATGATCGAGCCAATCGTCGACCTGGTCGAGCAGGATACCATCGAGGCACTCACCGTCCTTGCAAAAGCGTGGGTCGGCGGACTTCGGCAGTGAGGTGTAGGCAACCCGGTCAGTAACGTGGTAGCTGCCGGTGTCGTTGTCCATCCAGGAGACGTCAACCTTTGCGTGGCTCAGCACGTCGAGCAGGTTCTCGGTCGCAAGGCCCTTGCGATGCGTATAGGCAGTGCGCGGATAGACGGAGAACATGCACGGGATGGAGACCGCCGTCGCTGTCCCGCAGCTGGTCGTATTCGGAAAATAGACGACATTCTGCTTTTCAAGTTCAGGATTCGTCTTGCGCTGGTAGCCGCCCAGCGAGAAATCGTCGGCACGGGCCGTCTCGCCGGCGACTATGATTGTCACACGTGGCTTGTTGAGACCGGCTGTGTTGATCCTGTGTGCATCCGTGCCAAGCGGCGCCGCGACAACCCGCGCATCCTCTTCCGACGAAACGGCAAAGCGAATGGTGTTGGTAATCGGCAAAAATGGGTTCAGTCGATCGAGGATGTCCCGGTGCGCACGCCCGACCCCGGCAAAGGCCCTGTAATCGCCGAAGCCGACGACAGCGAAAACCGCCAGGCAGGCCAGGATCACGCCCGTATTATGAGCAAGCTTGGACAGCACCGGTCGATGCCGAATACGCACCCAGCTAATCACCAGCGACGGCAACACTCCGGCCAGCAGCATATGCAACGCAAACCGCACCGTTATCAGATGCCCCGCCTCCGCGCCCGTTGACACCGCAGCGTTGCGGATCATCTCCTTGTCGACGATCACACCGAACTGATCGGTAAACCAAGAACCGGCGGCGGCTGCGAGCACAAAAAAGATCAAGAAAGGTTTGGTGAGGTACTTGGCGGAGAAGGCAGTCACGATTGCCATGCAGACTGCAGAAATCCCGATGACAAAAAGTACAAACGACAGGTGATCAGTCGCGAAATCGCCGTAGGCCGTACTCCAAAACGAGCGGTTTGTCACAAAGAGCAGGTAGAGAGTGGTGGCAAAGCAAAGCGTCACGCTGCCGATTTCAGGTCGCCGGTCGATCAGGCGGACCTTGGTGGCATTCTCGTTCAATTGGTCGTCTCCGCGTCAAAATTTGGCGTCGACGAAACCAGGATTGGACCAGAAATAATTCATGGCTGTCGACAATATTCGCCAGCCATGGCCGGATTTTCTGACAGCCACCTGAAGACTTCATGGCGAGGCGGTGCCCACAATGAAGGCGCATAACTACAATTCAGGCCAGCGGACTGCCATATTGCGCGCCCGACAGCGTACGAGACACAGCGTTGCGCCAGCCCGCGATTTTCGTCTGCCTCTCTGTCTCTTGCATCGACGGCTGGAATCGGCGGTTGCAAGCCCAGGCCTTTCCAAATTGCTCCTGATCCGGCCAGACCGCGGCTCTGGAACCGGCGAGCCAGGCGGCACCCAGTGCCGTTGTCTCGACAACGGCAGATCGGTCCACCAGATTGCCGACAACATCGGCAACACGCTGCATCGTCCAGTCGGAACTTGCCATGCCGCCATCGACCCGCAAGACCGTCTCGATGTGATGGCCGCCCCAATCTTTCCGCATCGCGATCAGGAGATCGAGCGTCTGGTAGGCGACGGATTCGAGCACCGCATGCGCCAGTTCCGCTGGGCCGCTGTTTCGGGTCAAACCAAAAATCGCGCCACGCGCCTCCGGATCCCAATACGGTGCGCCGAGCCCCGTGAAGGCCGGCACGACGTAGACCTGCTGGCTTGGGTCCGCTCGCGTCGCCAGTGCACCACTCTCCGAGGCGTGCGAAATAAGACCAAGGCCGTCGCGCAGCCATTGCACCGCTGCGCCAGCGATAAAAATCGAGCCTTCCAACGCATAGGTCGTCTTGCCGGCAAGCCGGTAAGCGACCGTCGTAATCATCCTGTTGCTGGAGGCCACGCAGTCTTGGCCGGTATTGAGGAGAGCAAAACAACCGGTGCCATAAGTTGATTTCATCATGCCGGGCTTGAAGCAAGCATTGCCGATGGTCGCCGCCTGCTGGTCACCGGCGACCCCAAGGATCCGAATGGACGCTCCGAAGATCTCGCGATCGGTGACGCCGAAATCGTCGGCACAATCCTTGACCTCCGGAAGCATCGATACCGGGATCCGGAGAAGGCCGAGAAGCTCCTCGTCCCACCGACCCTCGGTGATATTGAAAAGCAGCGTTCGGGACGCGTTGGTGGCATCGGTCGCATGAACCCGCCCGCCGGTTAGATTGAAGATCAGCCAGCTATCGACGGTGCCAAAGCACACTTCGCCGGCTTCGGCGCGGTCCCGCAGTCCTTCGACGTTGTCGAGCAGCCAGCGCAGCTTCGTCCCGGAAAAATAGGGGTCAAGCAGCAGGCCGGTCTTCGCGTTGAAAAGCTTCTCGTAGCCGTCAGCCTTGAGACTGTCGCAGACTTCAGCCGTGCGCCGGTCCTGCCATACAATGGCCTTGTAGAGCGCCCTACCCGACCTGCGTTCCCAGACGACAGTCGTCTCGCGTTGGTTGGTAATCCCGATCGCAGCGATATCGGTGACCGGAACATTGGCACTTCCCAAAGCTTGCCGGGCCGTATTGACTACCGTGGTCCAAATTTCGTCCGGGTCGTGTTCGACCCAGCCCGGTTGAGGATAGGATTGCTTGATCTCCTCCTGTGCTGACGAGATCATCTTCATCCCGGCGTCGAAGACGATCGCGCGCGAGGACGTCGTGCCTTGGTCGATCGCGAGAATATGGCCGCTCATGGTCTTCTCCGGCGCAATAGTTCGCCTTGCCGCCGCAAACGCGCCAGCCCAATAGGTCGTTTTCTTATCGTGGTGGGTGCCGACGGCGGCTCAGCGCCGTCGGCATTGCTATTGGCCGGGCCTCGTACCCGACCGAGCGCTGATCAGTTCGACTGCCAGCTCTTGACCAGTTCGTCGTAGTTGACGGTAACCGGCTTTTCCTTCTCGTTCTCGATCTTCAGCTGGGGAGCGAGGTTGCCCTTGGCGACCGCGTCCTTGTTCCAGTATTCGAGATCATGCTCTTCGGCGAGCTTCGGACCGATATCGCCCTGCACCTTGGCGCGCTCGAGGCGTTGCAGGACCTTTTCCTGCTCGGCGCAAAGCGAATCCATGGCCTCCTGAGCAGTCTTGGCGCCGGAGGACGCATCACCGACAGCCTGCCACCAAAGCTGTGCCAGCTTCGGATAGTCAGGAACGTTGGTGCCGGTCGGCGACCACTGGACGCGAGCGGGCGAACGATAGAACTCGATCAGACCGCCGAGCTTCGGAGCGCGCTCCGTGAAGCTCTTGTCGCGAATGGTGGATTCACGGATGAAGGTGAGGCCGACATGGCTCTTCTTCACGTCCACCGTCTTCGAGGTGACGAACTGCGCATAGAGCCATGCGGCCTTGGCGCGATCGTCCGGCGTCGACTTCATCAGCGTCCAGGAACCGACGTCCTGATAGCCGAGCTTCATGCCGTCCTTCCAGTAGACGCCATGCGGGCTCGGAGCCATGCGCCACTTCGGCGTGCCGTCCTCGTTGACGACAGGCAGACCCGGCTTGACGGCATCGGCCGTAAACGCGGTGTACCAGAAGATCTGCTGGGCGACTTCACCCTGCGCCGGAACCGGACCGGACTCGGAGAAGTTCATGCCCTGCGCTGCCGGCGGTGCATAGGCCTTCAACCAATCCAGGTACTTCTGGATCGAATAGACGGCAGCCGGGCCGTTCGTGTCGCCGCCACGCGCGACGCACGAACCAACAGGACGCGAGTTCTCGTCAACCTTGATGCCCCACTCGTCGACCGGAAGGCCGTTCGGAAGACCCTTGTCGCCGTTGCCGGCCATCGAGAGCCAGGCGTCGGTGAAGCGCCATCCGAGCGACGGGTCCTTCTTGCCGTAGTCCATGTGGCCGAAGACCTTCTTGCCGTTCACTTCACGGCCGGTGAAGAACTCGGCGATATCTTCATAGGCAGACCAGTTGACCGGAACGCCGAGATCGTAGCCGTACTTCGCCTTGAAGTCGGCCTTGTTCTTCTCGTCGTTGAACCAGTCGTACCGGAACCAGTAGAGGTTCGCGAACTGCTGGTCAGGAAGCTGATAGAGCTTCTTGTCCGGCGCGGTCGTGAACTTGGTGCCGATGAAGTCGTTGATGTCGAGTCCCGGGTTGGTGACATCCTTGCCTTCGTTCGCCATCCAGTCGGTCAGCGAGCGGGCCTGCTGGTAGCGCCAATGCGTACCGATCAGGTCAGAGTCGTTGACATAGGCATCGTAGATGTTTTCGCCCGACTGCATCTGCGTCTGCAGCTTTTCGACGACGTCACCTTCGCCGATCAGGTCGTGCGTGACCTTGATGCCGGTGATTGCCGTGAAGGCTGGCGCAAGAACCTTCGATTCATACTCGTGCGTCGTCAGGGTTTCGGAAACGACCTTGATGTCCATGCCGGCGAAAGGCTTCCCGGCATCGATGAACCACTGCATTTCCTTTTCCTGGTCGGCGCGGGAAAGCGTCGAGAGATCGCCGACTTCCTTGTCCAGAAAAGTCTTTGCTTCATCCATGCCGGCATAGGCGGCGCCCGCCATGGCCAGCAAGATGCCTGCTGTTGTCGTTAGTAAGTGCCTTCGCATGATATCCTCCCAGGGTTGCGATTGCAGTCTTCACGTTTCAGGCGGCCAGTACCCCCGGCCATCTGTCTTTTCCTGCCGTCACACGTAGCGGAAGACGCCGATGGCGTAGACTACGGAGAGGGCAAGAGCCCACCACAGGTTGGGCCCGACGAGGCCCAGCCATGCGAGATGAATGAATGCTGCGCCAAGCAGCGATACGAAGAGCCGGTCGCCACGCGTGGTTTCGAACCGGAGGACTCCGACGCGTGGTGAACCGCCCGGCGCGAAATATTCCCAGATGCTCATGCCGACCAGCAGCGCGAGGATCGTCAGGAAAAACAATGCGGTCGGCAGCGTCCACGCCATCCAGGAAAAGTTCATGAGTGGTTCTCCCTTGTCAGACGCGACCGAGCGCGAAGCCCTTGGCGATGTAATTGCGGACGAAGTAGATGACGAGCGCGCCCGGAACGATGGTCAGCACGCCGGCCGCCGCCAGCACGCCCCAGTCCATGCCAGCAGCCGACACGGTACGCGTCATGATTGCCGAGATCGGCTTGGCCGCGGTCGTCGTCAGCGTACGTGCCAGAAGCAATTCAACCCACGAGAACATGAAGCAGAAGAAGGCGGCGACACCGATGCCCGATGCGATCAGCGGCATGAAGATCTTCACGAAGAAGCGCGGGAAGGAATAGCCGTCGATGTAGGCGGTCTCGTCGATTTCCTTCGGCACCCCGGACATGAAGCCTTCGAGGATCCAGACCGCCAGCGGCACGTTGAACAGGCAGTGGGCAAGTGCGACCGCTATATGCGTGTCGATCAGGCCGAAGGCCGAGTAGAGCTGGAAGAACGGCAGCGCGAAGACCGCGGGCGGTGCCATCCGGTTCGTCAGCAGCCAGAAGAACAGGTGCTTGTCGCCGAGGAACCGGTAGCGCGAGAAGGCGTAGGCCGCCGGCAGCGCTGCCAGCACCGAGATCACCGTGTTCATGACCACGTAGATGATCGAATTGATGTAGCCGTTGTACCAGGACGGATCGGTGAAGATCACCATATAGTTCCCGAGCGTCGGGTTCTTCGGCCAGAGCGAGAAGGCACCGGTGATCTCGGCATTCTCCTTGAAGCTCATGTTGACGAGCCAGTAGATCGGCAGCAGCAGGAAGATGATGTAGATCGTCGAAACGACCCAGGAGAAGTTGCCCGCAGGCTTGTATTTCATTGTCTGAGCCATGGTCCTCTCCTTTCTCAGGCGTTCGCGTCGCTGCTGGTCATGACGGTGTAGAAGATCCACGACAGCAGCAGGATGATCAGGAAGTAGATGATCGACATTGCCGCAGCGGGACCGAGGTCGAACTGGCCGACGGCCATTTTCACGAGGTCGATCGACAGGAAGGTCGTCGAGTTGCCGGGGCCGCCGCCGGTGACGACGAAGGGTTCGGTATAGATCATGAAACTGTCCATGAAGCGCAGCAGCACGGCGATCAGAAGCACGCGGTTCATCTTCGGCAGCTGGATGTAGCGGAACACGGACCAGCGCGAGGCACCGTCGATCTTCGCCGCCTGATAGTAGGCGTCAGGGATCGAGACCAGGCCGGCATAGCACAAGAGCACAACGAGGCTCGTCCAGTGCCAGACGTCCATCAGGATAACCGTGATCCAGGCATCGAGCGGATCGCGAACATAGTTATAGTCGAAACCCATCGCCTCGAGCGTATGGCCGAGCAGGCCGATGTCGACGCGACCGAAAACCTGCCAGATCGTACCGACCACGTTCCACGGAATGAGCAGCGGCAGCGCCATCAGCACGAGGCAGACGGGAACTCCGAGGCCCTTCTTCGGCATGTTGAGCGCGATGAAGATGCCAAGCGGGATTTCAAGCGCCAGGATGATCAGAGAGAAGATCAGGTTTCGCTGCAGTGCCGCCCAGAAGCGGTCGGAATGGAGCGTCTGCACGAACCAGTCGGTACCGGCCCAGAAGAACTCGTTGTTGCCGAACGTATCCTGTACCGAGTAGTTCACAACCGTCATCAGCGGGATGACGGCCGAGAAGGCGACCAGCACCAGGACCGGCAGAACCAGAAACCAAGCCTTGTTGTTCCAGGTCTTTTCCATGGTTCAGCCCTCCCTGCCGACGCGCCAGGAATTGGCGTAAATATTGATTGCAGCCGCATCGAAGGTCACCCGCGCATCCGCCGGGATTTCTGAGTCTTCCGTCACGACGATAGCGATGGGCTGCCCCGCAAAGGTCGCCCGCACGATCTTCTGTCGGCCGATATCTTCAACCCTGTTGACGGTCACCGACATTCCTTCGCGGCCAATATTGATGAACTCCGGACGGATGCCGAGCTCCGTCTTCGCACCGGCAGCTGTTTGCGGCGCATAATCCAGCGACAGCGTTTCGTTACCGATGCGAACCGCATTGCCCTGCAATTGCACGGGAAGCACATTCATGCCCGGCGAGCCGATGAAATAGCCAACGAAGGTGTGGCTGGGACGCTCGAAAAGCTCCGCCGGCGTGCCGATCTGGACGATTTCCCCCTCGTACATGACAACGACCTTGTCGGCGAAGGTCAGCGCCTCCGTCTGGTCGTGCGTCACATAGACCATCGTGAACCCGAACTGCTTGTGCAGTCGCTTCAGCTGCGAGCGCAGCACCCACTTCATATGCGGGTCAATAACCGTCAAAGGCTCGTCGAACAGGATCGCATTGACGTCGTTGCGTACGAGTCCACGGCCGAGCGAGATCTTCTGCTTCTGGTCGGCGGTCAAGCCCTGCGCCTTGCGCTTGGCCATCCCCCCGAGGTCGATCATCTCGAGAATCTCACGTACGCGGCGATCGACTTCCGGCTCGGCAACACCACGGTTGCGCAGCGGAAAGGCCAGATTGTCGTAAACGGTCATCGTGTCGTAGATGACAGGGAACTGGAACACCTGCGCGATATTGCGCGCCTGTGTTGAGAGGTTCGTCACATCGTTTCCATCGAACAGGATGCGGCCATGTGATGGCTGCAGCAGGCCGGAAATGATGTTGAGCAGCGTCGTCTTTCCGCAGCCGGACGGTCCGAGGAGCGCGTAGGCGCCACCATCCCGCCATTCGTGATCGACTTCGCGAAGTGCGTAATCTTTGTCCGACGTCGGGTTCGGTCCATAGGCGTGACGGATGTGGTCGAGCGTGATGCGTGCCATGTCCTTCTCCCTTACGCCTGAACGCCGGTTGCAATGGCATGGCCATCGGTGCCGAAGGCCATGACGTGACGTGTGTCGAGATAGATGTCGACCTCGGTGTCAGGATCGATGTTGTGGATGCCGTGGGCGAGCATGACCCAGCGGATGCCATCGAAATCCAGATGCACGAAGCTTTCGGAGCCGGTGATCTCCGAAACCTGCGTGCGAGCCTGCAACCTTGCCGCGGCTGACGTCTGCGGTGAAAGACCGAGGTGGTGCGGGTGGAAAGCAATGGTGACGGACCCGTCAGCCATTCCGGCCAGATGCGCAGGCACGGGCAGGATATCGACCTCCTTCCGCCGAAACACACTGCCAGCCTTGACGACATCGATGAAATTGAGCGGCGGATCGGCGAATGTTTTCGCGGTCACGAGATCGCGCGGGTTTCGATAGACGGAGATCGTCGGCCCGAACTGTGTCACACGTCCTTCGGAAAGCGTCGCCGTATTGCCGCCGAGCAGAAGCGCCTCGGAAGGTTCCGTCGTCGCGTAGACAAAGATGGCACCGGATTGCGCAAAGATACGCGGCAGCTCGGCCCGCAACTCCTCGCGCAGCTTGTAGTCAAGATTAGCGAGCGGTTCGTCCATCAGAACCAGGCTGGCGTTCTTGACGAGAGCACGGGCAAGCGCCGTACGCTGCTGCTGGCCACCGGACAGATTGAGCGGCGTCCGGTCGAGATACGGCGTGAGACGCATCAGGTCGGCGGCTTTGCGCACCTCGCGATCGATCGTCGTCGTATCCTTGCCGGCAATGCGCATCGGCGAGGCGATGTTCTCGTAGACTGTCAGAGCCGGGTAGTTGATGAACTGCTGGTAGACCATCGCGACATTGCGCTTCTGCACCGGCATGCCGGTCACATCAACGCCATCGAAATGGACCGAACCGCTGGTCGGTCGGTCGAGCCCGGCCATCAGTCGCATCAGCGACGTCTTGCCGGACAGCGTCGGTCCCAGCAGCACATTCAACGTGCCTTTTTCAAACGCAAGATCGGTCGCGTGGATATGATATTCCCCACCCACCATCTTCGCGGCGTTCCGCAACTCAAGCATTCCGGTTCCCGTGCCTCCTCAACAGCGGGGACATTACCGCTTCAACCAGCCATCTGTGCCGGTCGTGCGGCCATGTACTCCTCCAACAGCACAGCCTGTTCCTTGGTTAGACGCAGGCCGTCTTTCGTTCTCCGCCAGAGCACATCGTCTGCGCTTCTGGCCCATTCGTGATCAATGAGATAGCGAACCTCTGCCTCGTAGAGATCGCCACCAAAACAGTGCCCGAGATCCTCGATGCTGGCCGCTTGCCCAAGCAGGACCGACGCCTTCGTACCGTAGCGGCGCACCAGTCGGCGCGCGTGGCGGTCGGCCAGGAAGCCATAACGCCCCTTCAGCTTCGCCACTTCCGCCTCATAGCCGGTTGCGGGAAAATCGCCTCCGGGCAGATGGCTCTTCGCTGTCCATGGCGCGCCTTTCGAACCGATCGCCGACGCGATCTTTTCCAAAGCATGCTCGGAAAGGCGCCGGTAAGTGGTGAGCTTGCCGCCGAAGACGTTGAGCAGCGGGGCGCTTTCACCCTCGCCTTCGACTTTCAGAACGTAGTCGCGGGTTGCCTCTTGCGCCTTCGAGGCACCATCGTCGAATAGCGGGCGCACCGCCGAATAGGTCCAGACGATGTCGTCCGGCCGCACCGGTTCTTTGAAATATTCGCTTGCCGCGCTGCAGAGATAGGTCGTCTCTTCCTCAGAAATTTTCACATCCTTCGGATCGGCCGAGTAGTCGCGGTCGGTGGTGCCGATCAGCGTGAAGTCCTGCTCGTACGGGATCGCGAAGATGATGCGGTTATCAGGATTCTGGAAGAAATAGGCCCGCGGATCGTCGAACTTCTTCTTCACGATGATGTGGCTGCCCTGCACAAGCCGCACATGGTGCGCCTCGTTCTGCCCGAAGGCCGCACGAATGACGTGATCGACCCAGGGTCCGGCAGCATTCACCAGCATCCGCGCCTGGAAGCTGCTCGGCTGCGCCGTCACCGTGTTTATCGTTTCGATCGACCACAAACCGTTCTCGCGTCGCGCCGAGACGACCTTCGTCCGAGGCATGATCAGCGCACCGCGGTCGGCAGCGTCTCGCGCATTGAGAACGACCATGCGCGCATCATCAACCCAGCCATCCGAATACTCGAAGGCCTTGGTGAAAAGTGCCTTCAGCGGCTTTCCGGCCGGATCCCGTCGCATGTCGAGGACCGCCGTGGGCGGGAGCAGCTTGCGGCCGCCGAGATGGTCATAGAGAAACAGGCCTAGGCGGATGAGCCATGCCGGGCGGATACCGCCCTTATGATAGGGCAGCACGAAGCGCATCGGCCAGATGATGTGCGGCGCCATCGCCCAGAGCACTTCGCGCTCCATCAGCGATTCGCGCACCAGACGAAACTCGTAGTGCTCGAGATATCGCAAGCCGCCATGAATGAGCTTGGTCGCCCCGGAGGACGTGCCGGAGGCGAAATCGTTCATTTCGGCAAGCGCGACCGAATAGCCGCGCCCGATCGCGTCTCGCGCGATTCCGCAGCCGTTGATGCCACCACCGATAATGAAAAGATCGTGAATCTGACGGCTCACGTTCCCCCTCCAAGCCACAATATGCCGCAACGCAACATGCCTGCGCAGTTGCGAAAGTAAATGCAGTTAAAACGAAGATTATTCGAATGTCAAACGAATGTTATCCGAATTTCGGAAACCTACAGATCTGCCGTGGACGTAAACGTAATATCCGGAAAGGACGACGGGTGATAGGTGCACATTCCAGCCCGCAAATCAGGGGTTTTCAGGCGTTTTGAAATAGCCTCGCGGGGCGGTCCCCAGCATGCGCCTGAACATCGTGATGAAGGCGGCGACACTCTCGTAGCCAAGATCGAGTGCGACGGCGGTGACCGCCTCCCCGGCTGCGATGCGTGGGAAAGCGGTAAATACGGCCGCCTGCTGTCGCCACGTAGACAGACTGATTCCCGTTTCCTTCCGAAAGAATCGCGTAAACGCCCGCCGGCTCATCGCAAGACGCTCGGCCCAGTCATCGATCACCAGCCGAGCACTCGGATTTTCCATGAAGCCGCGGCAAAGCGCCGCCAGACGCGCATCGGACGGAAACGGCAGTCCCAGCGGGCGATCAGGTAGCCGCAGGACCTCCTCGAGCAGCAGCGCCATGACAAGATCGTGCCGACTGCTCCTGCCATCCGCCGGCGCAACGGCTTCGATGATCAAAGCTCGGGCAAGATCTGTAAGAGCGACGACGCGGATGGCCGTTGGAGGATCCGCCAAGGCACTCGGCGCGACATACGCCGAGAGCATCGCGACGTCACCCAGCATATCGACGGTATGGACGAGCCCTGCCGGAATCCATAACGCATGCTCTGGCGGCACCATCCAGCGCCCCTGCACAGAGGACACCATCAGGACGCCCGCGCTGGCATAGACAAACTGCGCGCGGCTATGGCTGTGAGCCTTCACATGATAACCGGCCGGATATTCCGAGGGGATCGCGTAGACCGGCTCCGAGGCGGCCTCAATAGCCGCAAGGCGCTCTACGTGGAGCTTGGCCAACTCGCTTAGCGCCAACCGCTGTCCAGATTTTGTCATTTTTGGCCCACTCGCGAAACAACAAGACCAAAACACGAAAGCGGGACATCGACAAGTCGTCTATCTCCAGATCGTCAAAGGACGGAGCACAATCGTGACAGACAGCGCAATTGCGGCAGAGCGGCACTCTGCGGAACAGACAGTTTTCGGCATCATCATGGCGGTGAGCTTCTGCCATCTCCTTAATGATACCATGCAGTCGCTGATCCCTGCCCTCTATCCGATGATCAAGGATGGCTACGGCCTCGACTTCACGCAGATCGGCTTCCTTGGCCTCGTGTTCCAGGTCACGGCATCGCTCCTACAGCCGCTGATCGGGATCTACACCGACAAGCGCCCGTTGCCTTATTCCTTGGCCGTCGGCATGGGCTTCACGCTGATCGGCCTGGTGCTGCTCGCCTACGCACACGCCTATTGGGTGCTTCTCATCGGTGCGGGTGTGGTCGGGCTCGGCTCGGCGGTATTCCATCCGGAATCCTCGCGTGTCGCTCGGCTGGCATCGGGCGGGCGCCATGGTCTTGCCCAATCGCTGTTCCAGGTTGGCGGCAACTTCGGTACCGCGATCGGGCCGCTTCTCGCGGCATTCATCGTGTTGCCGCGCGGCCAGCATAGCGTCGCATGGTTCTCGCTCATCGCCTTGACGGGCATTATCATCCTGTGGCGCGTCGGTGCCTGGTATGCCGACCACCGCAGGAGCAATGCCGGCCGCAAGGCAGCGGTCCCTGCTCTACATCTCCCGCGCGCGAAGGTCATCACGGCGATCGGCATCCTCGCGCTGCTGGTGTTCTCGAAATACGTCTACATGACGAGCCTGTCGAGCTACTACACCTTCTACATGATCGAGCGCTTCGGCGTCTCCGTGCAGCACGCGCAGATTCTGCTGTTCGTGTTTCTCGGCGCGGTCGCTATCGGCACCGTTGCTGGGGGTCCCATCGTTGACTGGTTTGGCACCAAGTTTGTGATCTGGTTCTCGATCCTCGGCGCGCTGCCCTTTACACTTGCCCTGCCCTATGCCGACTACAACTGGACGGTCTTCCTGACCTTCCTGATCGGCGTCATCCTGGCCTCCGCCTTCTCGGCCATTGTCGTCTTTGCGCAGGAGTTGGTGCCCGGTCGCGTTGGCATGATCGCCGGTCTGTTCTTCGGCTTTGCCTTCGGGATCGGGGGCATTGGTGCCGCAGGCCTCGGCATGGTGGCCGACCACATGGGCATCGAGTTCGTCTACAAGATCTGCTCGTATCTGCCGCTGCTTGGCCTGCTGACCATCTTCCTACCCGATATCGGCAAGGGCCGCCGCCACGCCGCGAAAACGGCCAAGTAAGCGAGTTCACGCAGCACGCGAATGACAAGGGCCGAGATGACGATCTCGGCCCTTAATTTATGCGCTGTTAGGTCACCCACACCTAGATAGCGGTGAACCCATTATCGACGAAGAGGTGCGCGCCATTGACGAACATCGACTCGTCACTGGCGAGGTAGAGCGCGGCGCGCGCCACGTCCTCTGGCTCGCCGATCCGGCCCTGCTGGGCGGCAATGGCAGCGTCCGAGACATCGACGCCAAGCTTCTGCAATTCGCTCACCTCGCGCAATCCGTGCGGCGTGCGGATGAACCCGGGGCAGACGGCATTGCAGCGAATGTTCCGGTCCCTGAACTCCACCCCGATCGCGCGCGCGAACATATGCACCGCTCCCTTCGTTGTGTCGTAAAGCACTTCCATCGGCGTCGCAGCCACGGCCGAGATCGATGACGTGCAGACGATGGAGCCGCCGCCCGCGGCGATCATCCCCGGCAGAACCGCCCGCGTCATCAGAAACATCGAACGCACATTGACCGCATGGAGCCACTCCCACTCGTCGAGCGTCGTTTCCAGAAACGGCTTGATGACAATCGTGCCAGCGTGATTGAAGAGCACGGTGACCGCGCCGAACTTTTCCTCTACGCCCTCCACCGCTTGGATCACGGCAGCCTCTTCGGACACATCGGCTACCCAATACTCCGCCACATGGCCAACTGCGCGGATTTCCTCCGCTGTCTGCCGTGCCGCGGCTTCATTTCGGTCGATGATCGCCACTTTGGCGCCCTCGGCAGCGAAGAGCCGCGATGCCGCCCCGCCCATGCCCGTTGCGCCACCTGAGATGATTGCGACTTTCCCCTTTAGCCGATCGACCATGACCTATCCCTTGTTCCCTTTGTTCCGTCGTCGCTCGCTCGCCGTCGAGGAGCGCGCCCGTACGCAGTGTTGAAGAGAGTCCTACCGGATGTCCACACACAGGACTCTGTCGGTAACCTTACCAAATAACCAACAGAACAGCTTTCGGTTGTCTCATCGCGCAACACCGGGCATTTGTATTTCCAGCGGCTCACCATCAGCCGCGGTCCGGAAGGGGTCCGGATCGGTAGAGCCCGCCCCCGAGGGGCCTGGGGCGGGCTTCTTAAACACAACAAAGACTTAGGCGTCGAATGCATCTCGCGTGCTTGCTTGCGGCGCGCTGATTTGATTGTCCGGACGCGTCACGCAACGCGTTCAGAGCCGGCACACGCTAAGGCTGATGTCTTCCTATAACCCTAAGCTATAAGAAACGCGCGGAAGTCATTCACGTTGGTACCGGTCGGCCCCGGCACAAAAAGATCGCCCGCAAGGTTGAAGGCCGACCATGCGTCATGACCCGCCAGGAACGCGCGCGCATCGCCGCCCGCACTTCTGATCCGCGCCACTGTTCCGCCGTCGCAGAACGCGCCGGCATTGTCTTCCGAACCGTCGATGCCGTCGGTATCCGCAGCCATCGCCACGACCCCCGCGACCCCCTGTAGATCGATCGCCGCAGAGAGAAGCAGTTCGGAGTTTCGCCCGCCCTTGCCGTACGTTCCGGCTCCGATACTCACGGTTGTCTCGCCGCCGGAAAGCAGCACGAGCGGCGTGGAAGCGGGAGGCCTTGCCAAAAACTCGCGGGCGAGGGCCGCATGCATCCGGCCGATATCCTTCGCCTCCCCTTCGATTGAATCCGAGAGAATAAGAGGTTGCACGCCCAACGACCTCGCCCGGTCGGCCGCCGCCTCCAGGGACACCCGCGCCGAGGCGATCACATGAACCTCATTGTCGGCGAACACACTGTCGCCGGCGCGTGGCGCTCTGGCATTTCGAATACAATCGATGACGCGCGCCGAAAGATCTATCCGATAGTCCCGGATCACTCGCAGCGCTTCCTCCGCATCGCTGTTGTCCGGAACGGTCGGCCCTGACGCAACAAAGGCCGGATTGTCTCCAGGAACATCGGATACAACAAGGCTGACGACCCTGGCGGGGTGGGCAAGAGCAGCAAGCCGTCCTCCCTTGATGCGGGAGAAATGCTTCCGCACCACGTTCATGCCTGAGATGGGAGCCCCGGAGGCCAGCAGCGCTTCGTTGAGGGCGCTTTCGTCGGCGAGGGTGAAGCCGGTCGGCGGTGCTGGGAGAAGCGCCGAGCCGCCGCCGGATATCAGCGCAATGACCAGATCGTCGGAGGTCAGCCCATGCACGTGGTTTATAAGAGCTTCTGCCGCGACAAGCCCGGCCCTATCTGGAACGGGATGGGCCGCCTGAAGAATTTTGGTCGATTGGCATTCGGCGATCGGCCCATGCCTGGCCACGACGAGGCCCTCAAATGGATGAGACCAGGCCCGCTCGAATGCGGCCGCCATTTGGCTCGCTGCCTTGCCCGCCCCGACGACGATCGTCCTGCCTTTCGGCGGATCCGGCAGATGACGAACCAGTGCCTCGTAGGGGTCTGCGGCCTTGACCGCCTCATGAAACAGGGTTTGCAAAAACGCTCGTGGATCGGAAATCAAACCCTACTCCCATTTTCAAAGTTCGCCGTCCGAATGCCCGGTCTAGCGAACGGTCGCCCTTGCCCTCGGCCGCGTCTCGTTGCGCTCATGAGCAAAAATCGCTGCAGGCAACGGCGGCAGTCCACGGATAAGGTCGGAGCCTCGTTCGCCAACCATGATGGTCGGTGCGTTGGTGTTACACGATGGGACCCGCGGCATGACCGACGAATCGCATACCCGAAGCCCCTCGAGACCATGGACCTTGAGATCGAGACCGACAACAGCTTCCGGTCCCGTTCCCATCTTGCAGGTGCCGACCGGATGATGATCGGTCTTCGCGTTCGCACAGCCATAGTCGAAGAGCTGCTCGTCGGTCATGACCTTCGGTCCAGGCAGCCGCTCGGCTAGAACATACGGCTTGAGCGCCGCCTGCTGCATGATCTCGCGAGCAATCTTCAACCCTTCGAGGGACATAACCTTGTCATGTGGGTCGGACCAGTAGTTCGGATCGATCAGCGGCGCAGCGCCCGGATCAGCCGAGGAAAGTCGCACGGTTCCCCGAGAGCGAGGATGAAGATAAGCCGAGTTCAGAGTGACACCAGCGTTCTTCAGGCGCTCAACCCCAGCCTCGATCCCGGATCCCAAGCCAAGATGGAACTGGATATCCGGCGACCGCGCATCCGGGTCGGCATACCAGAAGCCGCCGGTCTCAAAGAGAGAGGAGGCGACCGGGCCGGTTCGGAACAGCACATACTGAACGCCCGCCCAGATCGTTCGGTGAAGTTTCGCAACCCCGTCATAGGTGTGGTCGCCCGTGCACTCGGCAATGACGAATAGATCAAGGTGATCCTGAAGGTTGCCACCGACGCCCGGCAGATCGTGGCGGACCTTGACCCCGACCGACTTAAGGTGGTCGGCCGGACCGATCCCCGATTGAAGCAGCAACTTGGGCGACCCAATCGCACCGGACGACACAAGCACCTCGCGTTCGGCACGGACGATCTCGGAGCCGCGCTCCGTCGCGATCTCGACACCGACGGCACGATGGCCCTCGAGGACGATGCGCGCAACTCTTGCGCCTGTCCGGACTACCAGGTTCTTTCGGGCCTTAATCGGAGAAAGATAGGCCAACGATGCCGATGATCGGCGGCGGTCCCGCTGCGTCAACTGATAGAAACCGACACCCGCCTGGTGCCGGCCATTGAAGTCATGATTGTAGGGAATGCCGAGTTCCTGCCCGGCCCGGATATAGGCGTCGCAGATCGGCAGCGGAGAGGCAGGCATCGAGACACCGAGCGGGCCGCCGTAGGAATGATAGTCATCGGCGAAGCGCTGATTGTCTTCGGCGCGCTTGAAGTAGGGCAAGATCGAGCGGTAGTCCCAGCCCTCACATCCGTCCTCGCTTGCCCAGATGTCGTAGTCTGCCGCGTTACCCCGCGTATAAAGCTGGGCATTGATCGATGAGCCGCCGCCGATCACCTTCGCCTGTGTATAGCGAAGCACCCTGCCCTTCATGTGTTTCTGCGGCACGGTCTCCCAGCCCCAGCTCGCAACACCCTTCGTCATTTTCGCAAAGCCTGCAGGCATATGGAACAACGGATTCCAGTCGCCTCCACCCGCCTCAAGCAGCAAGACGTTGACGTTGGGATCTTCGCTGAGGCGATTGGCAAGCACGCATCCCGCAGGGCCGGCGCCGGTAATGATGTAGTCGAAACGCATATTTCTATCCCGTTACAAGCGAGGAATGGACAGGCCGCCATCGGCGTCGATCACGGTGCCGGTGGCAAAACCGAAGTCACCGGATGCCAGCGCCGCACAGATTTTTCCGAGGTCATCCGCCTCGCCCCATCGTTTCATCGGGACAAGGCCGCTGTCGATGAGGGCGTCGTATTTCGACGTCACGCCGGCCGTCATGTCGGTCCGGATGATCCCGGGGCGCACTTCGAAGACGGCAATTCCCGAGTCGGCGAGCCGCAGTGCTAGTCCCTGCGAGAAGGCGGCAAGACCGGCCTTGCTGATGCAATAGTCCAGTCGCTCCGGCGAGCTGGCTTCGGCTGAGACAGACGTGATGTTGATGATTGATCTCGGATGGGGAACGGCACTCGTCACGAGCATTGCCTTCACGACGGACTGCGTGAAAAACACCGTGCCCTTGAGGTTCGTCGCGATGATCGTGTCGAAATTTTCCGGAAGCAGACTTAGGAAGTCGCCACGGACGACCGCTGCCATGCCGGCGTTGTTGACGAGGCAATCGATACGGCCAAAGTTCGAAAGGACCGCGCGGACCGTTTCATCATGTCTGGAAACGTCCGAGACATCCGCCTGCAGATAGACCGCATCGATCCCGAAGCCGCGAAGCTCGTCGATGACGTCCCTGCTCTCCTCCGCCGCTCCGACACCTGTAATCACGATGTTGTGGCCGCTTTTGGCCAGCGCGCTCGCGATCCCAAGACCGATCCCGCGTCGTCCGCCGGTGACAATTGCGACTGGCCTTTCGACACCTTCCGTCATGCTTGCAGGTCCTTCGAAGCAATGTGGTCGGCGACCCGCAATGCCTGACTGGCGACCGTGAGGGCGGGGTTTACCGCAGCCGAGGTCGGCAGGAAGCTGGCATCCACCACAAAGAGGTTCTGGTGATCGTAGGAACGGCAATAATGATCTAGCGGCGCGCTGGCGGGGTCATTGCCGATCCTGACGGTACCGCACTGGTGGGAAGGCGTGCGCTTGTCGAATGGCTTCGAGAGGACGATCGGGAAGCCGATCGACTTGAGAACGGTCTTCAGCTTCGAAACCAGTTCGAGATGCGCATCCCAATTTGTCCGCTGCCATTGCAGGACGATACGGTCTCCGTCCACGCGCACGCGACTTTCCGGGTGAGGTATATCCTCGCTCATCGCATAGAAATCGATGGCATGGCCGGTGATGTTTTGGAGCAGCCATTCCGGGGCCCAGGACAGCGAGCCCTTCAACACCTGAGCCGAGATCCTGCCCAGCAACTGAACGTTCCCGAGCGGCGGCCCGCCGTTGCCGTCCGAGAGGTAGAAATCGTTGAACCCGAACGTTTTCTGGTAGACCGACGTGTTCCGATAGGTTGGCGACACGGCGATTACCGCTGACGAATTGTGGTTCATGAAATTCCGCCCGACCTGATCGGACGAATTCGCAAGCCCCTTCGGGTGGCGCGTGTCAGCCGAACGCAGCAGCAGGACGGCGGACTGAACGGCACCGGCCGATAGAATGACCAGCTTCGGAGCGACAGCAAGATCCTCGTCGTTCTTGCGGTAGTGGATTCGCTCAATATTGCCGTTTCCTCCTGCCTCGAGCCTCGTCACCCTGGCGTTCGTCTCGAGGCGGACATTCGGAAATTCCAACGCCTTGAGCAGCGCGGCGGTCTCCGCATCCATTTTTCCATCGCGAGAGTTCGGGTGCGCGTCCCAGGGCGTGCTGGCCTTGGCTATCCAGGCGTCGATGTTCACGCCCAACGGCAGCGAAAATGGGTGCAGCCCCTTCGCCTTCAGTCTTGCTCTGACATCGGCAACCGGCGGCTCGTCGGGCACCGGCGGATACTCATAACCGCTTGAGTGGGCGGGCTCTGTGGGGTCATCTCCGAGGTTGCCCCGAACCTCGTACATCCATTCCGCGCGGCTGTACCACGGCTCAAGCACCTCATAGGGAAATGGCCAGGCAGGCGAGACACCTTCCCTATGGCGGATCTCCTCGAAATCCTCGCGACGATAGCGTGAAAGGACCGCGCCGTAGAACTTCGAATTGCCGCCGACATTGTAGTAGTTGCCGGGATTGAACGCCGTGCCGTCCGCCTCGTACCACATCTCCTTCGGGCGAAAGTGCCCGCGTTGGAAGATGGCCCGCTGGTCGCGGTTCTCCGGGCGATCGGCGATGAAGTCGCCGGCCTCGAGGATCAGGATCTCGGCCCCGGTCGCCGCCAGTCCGGCGGCAACAGTCGACCCACCCACGCCCGAGCCTATGATGACGATATCAGGAGTGCTGTTCATCTCAAAAATCCAGACCGGACTACGCGATGCGCGTCTGGCTTTGCGGATCGAAGAACACGGCCTTGTCGAGATTGAACGCAAGGCGGGCATTCTGGCCGGCCTGAATGCGAGCGTCCGCACGCAGGCGCGCGACAACCTCTTTACCACCGAGCTTGGTGACGGCGAACGTGTCCGATCCCGCCGGTTCAACCACTTCGATCAGGCAGTCGCTCTCGGCAAGAGCCTTGGCGTTGCGGTCTGCACCATCCGGGTCGGTCAGCGCCTCCGGGCGGATGCCGAAGACAATCTCCCGGCCCGCATGTGCCTCAAGCGCACCATTGCCCGACGAAACTGGAAGCTTGATCGGTTCTCCATGAGGCCGAGCCAGTGACACGGTCAATCCCGAGGCGGCCTTCTCGATCGTGCCCGACAGAAGGTTCATGGCCGGCGAACCCATGAAGTCGGCGACGAACATGTTTGCCGGGTTGTTGTAGATTTCTGCGGGCGTTCCAAACTGCTGTACTTCGCCATCCCGCATGACCGCGATCTTGGTGGCAAGCGTCATTGCCTCGATCTGGTCATGGGTGACATAGACGATCGTCGTGCCGGTCGCCTGGTGCAGACGCTTTATCTCGATGCGCATGTCGACACGCAGCTTGGCGTCCAGGTTCGAAAGCGGTTCATCGAACAGGAACAGCTTGGGATCCCGCACGAGCGCGCGCCCCATGGCGACGCGCTGCCGCTGGCCGCCCGACAGCTGGCTCGGCTTGCGATTGAGCAGGTGGCCGATCTGCAGCACCTTGGCGACCTTGTCGATGGCCTTGTTGCGCTCTTCCACCGGTACGCCGCGCATCTCCATGCCGAAGGAGATGTTTCCGGCGACCGTCATGTTCGGATAGAGCGCGTAGCTCTGGAACACCATGGCGATATCGCGCTTCGACGGATGCAGGTCGGCGATGCTCCGGCCATCGACGCGGATGTCACCCTCGGTGATCGATTCCAAACCGGCGATCGTGTTGAGCAAGGTCGACTTGCCGCATCCGGACGGACCGACCAGCACGAGGAAGCCACCTTTCTCCAGCTCAACGTTGATGCCCTTGAGGATCTCCAATGAGCCGAAACGCTTCTTGAGACCGGAAATTTCGAGGAAAGCCATTGGATTATCCTTTAACCGCGCCCGCCATCAGGCCACGCACGAAGTAGCGGCCGGCGAGAATGTAGACGAGGAGTGTCGGAAGGGCTGCGATCATCGCCGCCGCCATGTTGACGTTGTATTCGACGACGCCGGTGGAGGTGTTGACGACGTTGTTCAACGCCACCGTCATCGGCATGGAATCGCCCGTTCCCGCATAGGCCGAAGCAAACAGGAAGTCGTTCCAGATGTTGGTGAACTGGTAGATCACAGTGACGACGATGATCGGCAGTGAATTGGGCAGCATGATGCGGCGGAAGATCTGGAAGAAGCTTGCACCGTCCACCTGCGCCGCCTTCACCAACTCGGTCGGAAAGGCCTCATAGTAGTTGCGGAAGAACAGCGTCGTGAAGCCGAGGCCGTAAATCACGTGAACGGTGACGAGATTGACGGTCGGATTGCCAAAGCCCAGCGACATGCCGATTTGGTCGCGCAACGTCGCCCCAAACCGACCGAGGCTGCCGAGAATCGTCGCCATCGGCAGAAGCACCGACTGGAACGGAATGAAGCAGGCAAACAGCATCAACCCGAAGACCAGAGTGTGGCCAGGAAAGCGCCATTTCGTCAGCACATAGCCATTCAGCGCCCCCATGATCGTGGAGATCGCCACCGCCGGAACCACCATCTTGATCGAGTTCCAGAAGTAGCCCTTGATGCCGGCGCAGGTGAGACCGACGCAGGCCTCTCCCCAGGCCTTGAACCAGGGTTCGATGGTCGGCGCCTTCGGCAGCGCCAGCATATTGCCACTTTGGATCTCGTCCATCGTCTTGAACGAGGTCACCAGCATGACGAACAGCGGCATCAGGTAGATGATCGCGAAGATGACCAACAGACCGTAGATGAAGATCCGGCTGAACATTTTGGAGCGTGACGCGCTGGCCGCGCTTGGAAGAGTCGAGGTGACGGCGCTCATCGCGATTTCTCCCGCAGTTCCGAATAGAGATAGGGAACGATGATTGCCGAGATCGTCATCAACATGATCACGGCGCTGGCTGAACCAACCGCCATCTCGTTCCGCTTGAAGGTGTATTCGTACATGAAGTTGGATGGCAGCCAGGCCGAGCCACCGGGGCCGCCTGAGGTCAGCGCCACGACAAGGTCATAGGACTTGATCGCCATGTGGGCGAGCACGATGAAGGCCGAGAGGAAGATCGGCCGCAGCAATGGAATAATGATGCGCCGATAGAGCTGTACCGTCGTTGCGCCGTCGATCTGTGCCGCCTTCATGATCTCGCTATCGATGCCGCGGAGGCCAGCGAGGAACATCGCCATGACGAAACCGGAGGCCTGCCAAACGCCGGCGATCACCACGGTATAGATCACGAAATCCTTGTTCTTGATCCAGTCGAAGTGGAAGCTCGTCCAGCCGAACTGATGAAGTGTCTGCTCCAGGCCGAGACCCGGATCGAGGAACCATTTCCAGGCAACGCCTGTCACGATGAACGACAGCGCCATCGGATAGAGGAAGATGGGCCGCAATATGCCCTCGCCTCGAATTTTCTGATCCAGCAGGATCGCCAGAAACAGGCCGAGCGCCAGGCAGATGCCGATGTAGAGGAAACCGAAAATGCCCATGTTGGTGATCGAGGTGTACCAGCTGGAGGGCGGATCGCTTTCAAACGTCCAGCGCCAGAGCCGTTGATAGGCGCGCGGCCCGGTTAGTGCGTAGGATGGGAAGGTCTTGGAATTGGTGAAGGACAGATAGACCGTCCAGATGATGAAGCCGTAGACGAAAACAAGCGTGATTGCGAAACTCGGCGCGAGCACGATCTTCGGCAGCGCGTCCTGCAGGCGCGCGCGGATTGAAATTGGCGTTCCCCGATGCGACGTGAGAACGGTTTTATCTGTAGCGATGGTGCTCATGGGGGTCATCTCCTCCGACGATGTCGTCCGTTGCGGAATCTTCCCCGCCACGATGGCGGGGAAGACCGCGGGAGGCCTTAATTACTTGGCGTCTTCAATTGCCTTGACGAGTTCTTCGACCGCCTGATCGGAGGTCTTGATCTGGCCATGCACGAACTTGGAGACGACGTCCTTATAGGCGTTGGCAACTGCCGGAGGAGCGCCGTAGCCCTGTGCCAGCGAGCCGAACAGCGTGCCGCCTTCGTTGGCAGCCTTCAGGTCGGCGATACCCTTCTTGCCGCAAGCGTCAAAGTCGGTATCAGGAACGTCTGTACGGGCCGGAACCGAGCCCTTGACGACGTTGAATGCAGACTGGAAGCTCTTGGAGAGCGTCGCCGTTGCAAGCGCAACCTGAGCCGCCTTGCGATCATCCGGCACGTTGAACATGCCGAACATGTCGGAGTTGTAGATCACGCTGCCGTCAGTGCCCGGGAAGCGGTAGCAGAGGAAGTCCGTGTTCGGGGTCTTCTTGGCTGCTACGAATTCGCCCTTTGCCCAGTCGCCCATGACCTGAACCAGTGCATCGCCCTTGATGACCATGGCGGTTGCGAGGTTCCAGTCACGTCCGGAGAAGTTCGGGTCGACGTACTGGACGATCTTCTGCAGATTGTCGAACGACTTCTTCATCGTGTCCGACTTCAGCGACTCCTCGTCGAGATCGTTCATGGCCTTCTTGTAAAACTCGGGGCCGCCAGTCGACAGCACGATCGAGTCGAACATTGTGGCTTCCTGCCAGTTCTGGCCACCCAGCGCCAGCGGAGTGACACCAGCTGCCTTGGCCTTGTCGAGCAAAGCGATCAGGTCGTCGAAGGTCTTCGGCTCGGTGCCGCCGATCTTTTCCATGACGGCCTTGTTGATCCACAGCCAATTGACCGAGTGAACGTTAACAGGGGCAGCAACCCACTTGCCGTCGTAGACGGAGAACTTCTGCAGCGCTGCCGGAACGGACTTGTCCCAGCCTTCCTTCTTTGCCGTCTCCGTTAGGTCGCCCATGACGCCAGCCTGCGCATAGTCGAGAACGGTGTAGCCGAGCATCTGCGAAGCCGTCGGATAGGTGCCCGCAGCAACCATGGCCTTGAGCGCGGTCATTGCCGCATCACCACCACCGCCGGCGACCGGCACGTCTTTCCAGGCAAATCCTTCCTTGGACAGGTCTTCCTTGAGGACGTTGAGGGCCGCAGCTTCGCCGCCCGACGTCCACCAATGCAGCATCTGTACTTCCTTCACGTCAGCAGCCTTGGCAGCACCAAGGCCGGCAACGGTCATCGTCACCAATGCAGTCGTCATCAAAAACTTGCGCATCGTTTTCCTCCCGGATTGCAAGTTTACAAAAGCGGAATATCCGCGTTCAAAAGCCCGCGCACACTCCCCGCACGAAGGCTTTGGTTACCACGGCGCGAACGCCGCGTAAGTTATTTAAAACGTTATAAACTTGACCAAGTCAAGTCACCCGCATTACCTTTCCACGTCAGCACAACGGCACGTTAACACCTGTTTTTACTTCATTTTTAGAAGTAGCTAGAAGACGAACCGAATAGACGCCGAAATTTAAAACGTTTCCAGTCCAGCATTGCATCGGCTTCGCCGTCGCGTTAGTGTCCCGCCATTCGAGCCCTTTGGAGGAATGCCGAGCGTGCCTCGCGTCGCAATGCCGCCCACGACCACATCGACCCGCAGAAGCGGCAAGCCGACGCTGCGCACCATCGCCGATATGGCTGGCCTTGCCGTAACCACGGTATCGCGGGCGTTGTCCGACGACCCGGTGATCAATCACGAAACCCGCAAGCGCGTCCGCGAGATCGCGATTGAGGTCGGGTACTCCCCTGATCGCGCCGCCCAGCGCCTGAAGACCGGCCGGACGAATGTCATCGCCATCCTGCTGGAACCGCACGAGGAAATCCTCGGCTACGGCACTTCCATCATGTCCGGCATCGCCAATGCCCTGCAAGGAACCGCCTATCACCTGATCGTCATGCCGAACCTGCCGCACACCACCAACATCGATGCGGTCAACTACATCATGCGCAACCACATGGCCGATGGCCTGGTGCTGTCGCGCACCGAGCCTTTCGACCCGCGCGTGCGATTGCTGATGGAGCACGATTTTCCGTTCGTCACCCATGGCCGCACGGAACTGTCGACCCCGCACGCCTACGTCGACTATGACAACTTCACCTTCTCCTACGAGGCAACGAAACGCCTGATCGCCAAGGGGCGCCGAAAACCGGCGCTGATCAGCGGACCGATGCAATTCAGCTTCGGCAGTCACATCCTGCACGGCTTCATGACGGCGGTGCGTGAAGCCGGCTGCGCCTATGAGGTCATCTCCGATATAGACCTCGACCATCCGGCTGGCGCGATTCGCGATCGCATCGCGCGACGTCATCGCGAACCCGATCCGCCCGACGCCTTCACCTGCGGTGGCGAAGTGTGCGCACTTGCCACCATCACCGGCATGAGCGACTGCGGACGCACCCTTGGCGTCGAATACGACATTGTCGCCAAGCAGACCTCGCAGCTCCTTTCCGCCATCCAACCGAAGGTCGAGACCATCTATGAGGACCTGACGGCCACCGGCGAGCAGATCGGCCGCATCCTCAAGGAACGGATCGGCGGCGAGACGGACATGGATCAGTTGCAGGTCCTGCTGACGCCGCAGCCGCCGCTCTCTGGAAACGGCTGACCGTAATCGTCCGCACGATCGACCAGCAGGTGCGGGCATGAGGAAGCAAGAGGCATGCGAGTGCCAAAGCGCGAACGTCGTGCGATCTACGAATGTCGATCCAGCCATATTGCCCCTCCTTTCTCTCGGTTGCGTTTCGCTCTGTAGCCTTAGCGCGGCATCCACCAGCCGGTGCGTCCGCCGATATGCATGTTGAGCGTCTTGGTCTCGGTATAATCCTCCACTGCGTGACGACCGAGTTCACGCCCGAGGCCGGATTGTTTGTAACCACCGAACGGCAGCTCGGAGGCCCCGTCCATGAAGGTGTTCATCCAGATCGTCCCCGCTCTCACCTTGCGCCCGACGGTCAGGCAGGTATCGAAATCGCGGCTCCAGACGCCGGCCGAAAGGCCGTAGTCGATCGCGTTTGCGATCTCGATCGCCTCCGCTCTGGTTTCGAACGTGAGCACGGAGAGCACAGGGCCGAAGACCTCTTCACGCGCAACCGCCATACCAGGCGTCACAGCTTCGAGGATGGTCGGCGCCATGTATTGCCCCATGCCCAGGTCGAGCTTTTCGCCGCCATGTGCAACTTGCGCGCCGCTGCTGGTCGCACCGGCAACGTAGCCTGCGATCTTCTCCAGATGCTGCGGCGTAATGATAGCACCAACTTGCGTGGTTGGATCGAGCGGATCGCCGACCTTGACGTCCTTCGAGAGTTCCGCGACGCGCTTGACCACGTCGGAAGCGATACTCTTGTGCAGGATGAGGCGAGAGCCTGCATTGCAGCACTCGCCGGCATTGAAGTAGGCACCGAAGACTGCCGCGTCGATAAATGCGTCGAGGTCCGCATCGGGAAACACGATCTGCGGGTTTTTGCCGCCGAGTTCCAGCGAGACCTTCTTCAGCGTCTGCGCCGCGTTCGTCATCGTCAGCTTGCCGACACCGGTGGAACCTGTAAACGACACCATGTCGACCTCTGGATGGGAGGTCAGGACGGCCCCGACCTCCGGTCCCGTACCGGTGACAATGTTCACGGCACCGTCCGGAACGCCCGCTTCCTGCAAGATTTCGCCAAGGACGAGCGTCGATCCCGAAGTGAGCTCCGACGGTTTGACGACCGTGGTACATCCAGCGGCAAGGGCAAAGGGCAGCTTCTGGCCGACGATCAGGAACGGGAAATTCCAGGGCGTAATAATCGACACCACGCCGATCGCCTCGCGCAGGACGACCCCCAGCGTACCGTCTCCAAGCGTGTTGTAGCTTTCACCGTGCAGATCGCGGGCAAGGGCCGCTGCATATCGCCAGATATCGACAGAGCCGGCTATTTCGCCACGCACTTGGGAAATCGGCTTGCCTGCCTCGATCGCGTCCAGGAAAGCCAGTTCTTCCGCACGAGCCGCGATCAGGTCAGCGGCCTTGAGCAAAATCGCCGACCGTTCGGATGCGGTCATCCGCGGCCACGGACCGTGATCAAAGGCTTTACGGGCAGCAAGGATCGCACGTTCGGCATCTGCCTTGCTGCCGGTCGGAAAGCGGCTCACAACGACGCCATGGCTCGGAGCAACGCGCTCGATCGGTTGGGCGGATCCGACCTCCCACTTGCCGTCGACCAGCATCTTGAAGTCGCGGGTCTTGTGGTCGTTAAGCGCTCTTGGATTAACCAGAACCGTCATTACCATTCTCCCTTGAATTTAGCCGGGCGTTTCTCGCTGAAAGATGCGACGCCCTCTCTGAGATCAGCAGTTTTCGCGACGAGGATCGACCCGAGCGCTTCGACGGCGGTGCCGTTGTCCTCGCCATTGGCCGATGCGATCATCAGCTTCACGATCTCCAGCGCCGCCGGGCCCCTCGACGCAACCCGTTGCGCATATTCCTTCGCGGCCTCGACCGCGTTTCCACTCGACGTGACGGCATCGACGATGCCGTGTGCCCGAGCCTCCTCGGCGGTGAAGATCTCGCCACCCAGTGCCATGCGCCGCACCACCTGCGCACCAAAACGCTTCACAAGACGCTGCGTGCCGGACCAACCTGGCACCATGCCCAGACCGGTCTCCGGTAGTCCTGTCTTGATGTGCTCTTCGGCGATGCGAATGTCCGCCACACCCGCAAGCTCCAGCCCGCCACCGAGAGCGTGGCCGTTCAGGGCGGCAATCAGCGGCACCCTCAATGTTGCAAGCCTTTCGAAAACGCGGTGGCCATGGCGGACCCAGGCATGGCCGAACTCCTCCGGCCGCATTCCACCCCACGCCTTGATATCACCGCCAGCCGAGAAGCCCTTGCCCTCGCCCGTCAGGATCGCAGCGCGCACGTCGGCGTTTGCCTCGACTTCATCGGCCGCATCCGCCAACGCCTTCAGCATGTCCAGATCAAGCGCGTTCAGCTTCTCCGGCCGCGATACCGTCATGATCGCGATGTGATCCTCGACCTGAACTCTGACCGTGCCGCTAGCCATTGAAGACACCCTCGAGGACGCGGGCGCCCTTCTCCGGCAGAGACAGACCGATGTTCGCTTCGGCGAAGAGCTTCGCATCCATGGCCTTGAGGTCCTTTGCCACGATGAGCGGGAACTCGGACTGATCGAGGATGTGGGCCTGCAGGTCGACGCCAGGCGCGATTTCCGTAAGAACAACACCTTTCGGCGTCAGCTTCATCACGCACCGTTCGGTGACATAGGTGATGTCTTGCCCTTGCTCGATCGCCCGCTTGCCGGAGAAGGTGACATGCTCGACCTCGTTGACGAGCTTCTTCAGCTTGCCTTCCTTCTCGATGACCAGCTTGCCGTCAGCGATGGCAAGCTTCGCACCCGCGTTGAACATGCCGGAGAACACGATCTTCTTCGCCCGCGCCGTGATATCGACGAAGCCGCCTGCCCCGGCCGTGACGTGCGGTCGGAACGAAAGTTTCGAAACGTTGACCGAGCCATCCTTGTCGATTTCGAGGAAAGACAGGAGCGAGGCATCGAAGCCGGCACCCTGGAAGTAGGTGAATTGGTACGGCGACGGCATATAGGCATCAGCGTTGGAGGCGCAGCCGAACGCAAAATCCAGGAGCGGAACACCACCGACGGCGCCCTGTTCGATCACCCAGGTGACGGAGCCGTGCAGCCCTTCCTCAAGCAGGATGCGCGGGACATTTGCGGAAATACCGAATCCGAGGTTGACGCAGCTACCGGCCTCAAGCTCCTGAGCCACGCGGCGGGCAATGACCTTCTGGATATTGAATTCCGGAACGCGGAAGGTATCGAGCGGCCGGAAAATTTCGCCTGAAATGGCCGGATCGTAAAGCGTCTGCGTGGTTTGCTTCTGGTCCGGATCGACGATGACATAATCAACCAACATGCCAGGCACACGCACGTCATGCGGCTTCAGCGAACCTTCCTTGGTGATGCGCTTGACCTGGGCGATCACGATGCCGCCATTGTTGCGGGCAGCAAGCGCCTGATCCAGGCCACCGAGATAGGCACCCTCGTGCTCATAGGTAAGATTGCCACGCTCGTCGGCCGTCGTTGCACGAATGATAGCGATCTGTGGCACGATCGACGGGAAGAACAGCCAATCCTCTCCTTCGAACACGACGCGCTTGACCACCGGCTCCTCGGCAGCCAGGTCGTTCATCGCGCAGCCCTGTCTTCTCGGATCGACGAAGGTGTCGATACCGACCTTCGTCAGGACCCCAGGGCGCTTGGCAGCGGCTTCTCGATGAATATCGAACATGATGCCCGACGGGATGTTGTAGGCCGGAATCTCATTGTTGGTGATCATCTGCCAGATCAGCGGCGGCTCCGCGCTGGATGGGCCCGATGGATAGGAACCACCGAGGATCTTTTTCAGCAGTCCCTTCTTGGCGATATAGTCGACACCCTTGATGCCGCTCATGTCACCTGCTGCGATCGGGTGCAGCGTCGTGAGATCGCGGGGGTGGCCGGTGCTGTCGAAACGCTCGCCAATCGCCTTCAGCATCAGGTCGGGGCAACCGAGGCCGCTCGATGACGACACGGATACGACGGCTCCGTCGGGGATCAGTGCGGCAGCTTCGGCCGGCGTGATGTGCTTGCTCATCGGGATTACTCAAAGTCCTGTTTTGATTTTTACGACGGCGCCGCTTCTCGCAGCCTCGACGACGGCGAGGCCCGTCGCGAGCGACCAGATTCCATCCTCCGCCGTTGCGGAAGGACGGCCTTTGCCGGCTACCGCAGCATGAAAGGCCTTGAGCGCAGTTTCGTAGAGATTGCTCGCATTGGTCGGCAGCTGATGCTCGCCATCGGCGTTCTTCAACGTGATTGTTCCAACCGGGCGCTGGGTCATGACGTTGCGGCCGACCAGCGAGCCTTCGGTGCCATGCACCTCAAAGCCGGTTTCGGCATATTTGGTGGTGAAGGCATCATGAAACTGCGCGAGGATACCGTCCTCGAAACGCATCACGCCCATGACGCCATCTTCGACGCCGGGCTTGCCCATCCCCGCCGCCTGCGAGAATGCAACGACCTCCACCGGATCACGCCCGAGAACGAACCGCAGCGTGTCGGTGTCGTGAACAGTGATGTCAAGAATGACGCCGGCACCTGCCTCCGGCTTGTCCAGTCGCCAGCCTTGCAGGTGGGCCGGCAGATACACGGCATGAAAGACGCGCGCCGCAAGCGGCTTGCCGATTTTGCCGGCCGCAATCGCGTCGCGCATGGCGATGTGAGTGGAGGCGTTGCGGAGATGATGGTTGGTGGCAAGCACGACGCCAGCGTCATTCGCCGCCTTCGCCATGGCATGCGCGTCCCGCAGCGACATCGCCAACGGCTTTTCGCAAAGGACATGCTTGCCGGCGCGTGCCGCCGCGATCGCCTGGTCGCAATGAAGCTCATTCGTCGTGGAGATATAGACGGCATCGACCGCGGGATCGTTGACCAAGGCCGCGACGTCGGAAACATGCTTCGGGATGCCGTTCTCCTTCGCATAGGACTGACCGCGCTCAGCATTCGAACTCATGACGGAAGCGATATCGCCACCCGTCGCGCGGATCGCACCAATCACCCACTCGCGTGCAATGGTGCTCGCGCCAATCAGGCCCCAGCGAATCGTCATGCCGTCTTCCTCCCTGCTTTTTTCTGGGCGGCGCCGCAGCTTTCGCGAACGACGAGCCGGACGGCGGTCGTCACACTTTCGGGTTCCGCCTTGCCTGCGTTGATCTGCTTGAGCAGAAGCTGTGCCGTACGCCGGCCCATGCCTTGCGGATCGACGGAAACTGTCGTCAAAGCAGGAACGGCCGTCTGCGCCTCGATGACGTCGTCGAAGCCGACGACAGCGAAGTCTCGACCGGGCTCCATGCGCCGCGCGCGCAGACCGTCACACACACCGAACGCAACGGCGTCATTGAAACAGACCGCTGCCGTCGGCCGATCGCTCATCGTCATCGCGCGCCCGATTGCATCGACACCGCCCGCCCTCGAGGGCGCTGACGACACAACCAGCTCTTCATGAAAGCCGAGCCCCGCCGCTTTCAGACCGTCGACATAGCCTTCCAGACGCTCCTCGAAGACCGCCGTATCGGGAAAACCGCCGAGAAACGCAATTCGAGTATGCCCCAAGGACGCCAGATGCTCGACGGCCGCTGACGCTCCTCCCTGATTATCGGACACCACCGACGAGACCTTCGCTCCCGGCAGGTTGCGAACCACGACAACCACCGGAATGCCGGCGGCGACAAGCGGCTTGAAATCGACGGATTCGGTGGCGCGCGCCGGAGAGACGATGAGCCCGGAGATTCCGTGCTCTCGCATCGAGGCAATGACTTCCCGCTGACGATCTATGCTCTCGCTTGTATTGGAAAGGAATTGCACAAAGCCGGCGGACTGCACGACCATATCGACACCGACGGCGAGTTCCGCAAAGAAGCCGTTGGTCAGGTCGTTGACGACGACCCCAATGATCTTCGACTTCGCGCCGGCCTGACGAAGGTTCGCCGCCCCACGATTATAGACATAACCCAGCTCGCGCATGGCCGCATTCACCTTGGAACGCGTCCCTTCATTCACGAGCGGAGATCCCTGCAAGACCAGGGAAACCGTCGACTTCGAAACGCCGGCCGCCTTCGCAATGTCAATGACGGTGACCCGCCCCTTCGCCATGAATTCCTCCTCGGCTTTCGCCAGCTTGGGGCTTAAATAATTGGAACGTTCCAAATTTGTCAAGTCTGCTTTCCAAGAAAATGCATTGTCAGGAATTAGGTTATGCCGACATAAATAGTATTACTTTGTAGATGATTAGTGCCTCTGAAACGGGAAAACCAGGCGCGCCGCCCCATAAGAAATGTTGATTCAAAAAAGCTGTTGCAATTTGGAACGATCCAAATTATTGCCTCAGTCACCATTGAGGAGGATCGCAATGAGCTTGTCTTTGAATCTGCCGAACCCCGACGGTTCCACTGAAGAGTACCGCCTTGTCGGGACGCCGATCGGGCGCCCTTCCACGCCACCCAAATTCAACCGGATCGCTTATGCCGCCGCCCACGTCGTCTCGGACCCGCAAAAGGACGTGGATCCGTGGGGCCGCCCGGCGATCGATTGGGACGCAACGATCGCTTTCCGCCGGCATCTGTGGAGCCTTGGCTTCAAGATCGCCGAAGCGATGGATACCTCCCAGCGCGGCATGGGCCTCAATTGGGCTGGCGCACAGGAACTGATTCGGCGATCACTGGACGAATCTCGCAATATTGCAGGCGCGGATCTCGCCTGCGGCGCCGGCACCGATCATCTCGCAGCATCCGACGCAAGATCGATTGACGACGTCATCCGGGCATATGAGACCCAGATAGAATTCGTCGAAAAGAACGGCGGCCGCGCCATCATGATGGCAAGCCGCGCCCTCGCTCGGGTCGCGTCCTCTGCCGACGACTACGCCAAGGTTTACGGCCGGATTCTCTCCCAGGCCAAGGACAAGGTCGTCCTCCATTGGTTGGGCGAGATGTTCGATCCGAACTTAGCCGGCTACTGGGGGAGCTCCGAATTTGCGCCGGCCCTGGCCTCTGTTCTCAGGATCATCAACGAGAACAAGGACAAGGTCGAGGGAATCAAGATCTCGCTGCTCGACAACGCCAAAGAGGTACAGCTCCGCAATCAGCTTCCTGAAGGCGTACTCTGCTTTACGGGCGATGACTTCAACTATGCCGAACTGATTGAAGGAGATGGCGAGCGTTACAGCCATGCGCTCCTTGGCATCTTCGATGCCGTTGCACCGTCGGCATCAATGCATTGGCATCGCTCGCAGCCGGCGATGCCGCTACGTTCCGCTCTGTTATCGAGCCGACCGTCCCGCTCTCGCGCAAGATCTTTGAAGCGCCGACGCAATACTATAAGGCTGGCGTCGTCTTTCTGGCTTGGCTGAATGGCCACCAAAGCCATTTCAGCCTGCCGGCGGGGTTGCAGTCGGCGCGCGGCATCAATCATTATGCCGAGATCTTCCGCCTCGCAGACAAGGCGAACGTCCTGGACAAGCCGGAGCTTGCCACCGCCCGCATGAAGCATTTCATGGGCGTGTTCGGCATTGGGTGCGCCATCGTGAGAACCACGCCAGGGCGCGCACTCTAGCGCTCAACATACGGGTCGCGTCGGGATCGCCTGCGCGACCTGTCGAAGTCTCTTGTCCTAGTTCCCGCCACACGGCGGGTTCCGTTCGACCGCTCTATCTAGTAGCTACAAGGTCGGTCGTTATCGAATCCAAGTGCACAAGCCGAGTTCAGCGGAAGATTTCGATTCTGTTGATTGGACGTCGAAGTACAGGCCGACGTGATTGTCGTAAGGCTGATCAGCGCTCCGATCACTACAAAAACGCGAAATCGGTACATCTACTCCTCCTCGCAGCAACACACGACGACCGTCGGCCAATAGGTTCGAAGCAACCTCGCATTGCGCGGGAGTTCCAGGCACGCTCGTTGAGATCGAACCAGCACTCGTCTCCGTCACCAGGTTGCGGCAAGACGAGGCCCGTCAATCTCGACTATAGACGACCGAAGTCGATTGCACATTGGACCTTGGTCTCGCGATCGTTGCGGCGCTAGACGCGCTTCATGCGATGTCGAAACACACAAGAATGGCGACCCCTGCAGGAATCGAACCTGCGACAACCTGCTTAGAAGGCAGGTGCTCTATCCAGCTGAGCTAAGGGGCCACGCGACCGGGCACTGGGTCCGGCCATATCTGTTATCGCTGGACGCGGATCAATGCGTCCAGGGTTGCGTCCGCGTATAGCGGAAGTTGTCGGGATAGGCCACGATCTGACGCTGCGGATCCTTTGGCGCAATCACCCGGTACTCGATACCGTTACGCTTGGCATAAGCCTCGGCGAGTTCCTGCGTTTCGAAGGTCAGCTTCAACTGCTGGCGCATATCCGAGGAGGACGTATAGCCCATGATCGGGTCGATGGTGCGCGGCGTCTCCTGATCGAACTCAAGAACCCAAATATGTGTCTTTGCCTTGCCGGACTGCATCGCTGTCTTGGCGGGACGGTAGATCTTGGCAGACATCGCTGCAGCGCCTCCGGTTAACGGGCTTTCGCACTCAAAACTTCGTCTTCCCCATGTCCGGGGCCTCTCTTCATTCAAACATCGCACGAAGAGATGAATTTTGCTTAGCGGCGAATCCCTTTCTTTTCAAGAGAAAAGCCGTGGCGCAGGAACCGGCATTCATGAGCCGTTTCCGACGCCCATCCACTACCCTTCCCTAATTCGCACTGACGTCAACAGACGCACACCGCGCTGAACGAAAGAGCGCTCACCAAGCGGGGGATTAGGTGATTTTAGATATTGCGGGCTCGAGGCGAACCGTGTATTGCCCTCCCTCGTCGGCACGGAGTGTAGCGCAGTCTGGTAGCGCATCTGGTTTGGGACCAGAGGGTCGGGAGTTCGAATCTCTCCACTCCGACCACTTTTCTCGACAATTCATGATATGACTGGCTGCCTTAACCGGCATTGCCAACCCATTCACATTGCCCCCGCCAATCGGCGCGGCTGCGCAACGCCCCCGAATCGATTGCGTATAGGTCGATCTCGCGGTGCTTTGGAGTGGCGCGCTATTTCTTCTTGGTGGTCGTCGCGCTCATCACTTTGTCACCCGGCTTGATGCCGAGCTTTGCCGTCACGCCGGCATTAAGCTCGATCACATACTTCACCTCCGTCATCGAATCGATGATCTCCTGCGAGTACGGCACGGCGTTCTGCTTGATGTTGCGAATCGTACCCGTCGAATCAACGAACAGCATATCGAGGGGCAGGATCGTGTTTTCCATCCACATCTGCACCCGTCGCGACACGCCGAAATCGAAGATCATTCCAGCGTCTTCGGCCATTTCCTTGCGATACATGAGCCCGCGCTGGCGCTCTTCGTTCGTGTCGGCGATCTCGACGATGAAATTCAGCCGTTTGCCAGACGCCGTGTGGATGATGAGCGGCTCCTTGTCGAACGTCATCGGCTGTTGCGAAAGGGCCGGCAGGGCGACGATGAAAAAAAGCGCCGCAAGGGCGCTTCTTATCCAGTGCGAGCGGGACACACGCATCAGTGTGCGCGGCTCACCGGGCTTGGCACATCCGGATGAATCTCGGCAGCCATCAGCCCCTTGTCGCCGTCGCCGTAACGCACGAGTACGACCTGACCCGGACGCAACTCGGTGAGACCGAACCGGCGCAATGTTTCCATGTGCACGAAAATATCCTCGGTCCCCTCGCCCCGCGTTAGAAAACCGAAACCCTTGGTGCGGTTGAACCACTTTACCAGGGCGCGCTCCAGCCCGCTCGTCGGTGTCACCTGCACATGCGTGCGAACCGGCGGCAGCATCGAGGGATGGACGGCCGTCGACTGGTCCATGGAAAGGATCTTGAATGCCTGGTAGCCGCGTTCGCGGCGCTGAATCAGCGCAACGATCCGCGTGCCTTCGAGAATTGTCTGGAAACCGTCGCGACGCAGGCAGGTCACATGAAGGAGGACATCCTGCATGCCATTGTCGGGGACAATAAAACCGAAGCCCTTGGCTACGTCGAACCACTTGACGACGCCGGTGATTTCAATGAGGTCGACCGCTTCCCCCGCGAGTTGTTCGAGGTCGGTGAATTCCTTTGATGAAATCCTGTCAGCCATGTCGCCAGCCCCTCAATACGCGTCACACTGTTACGGTTAACTGATTCTTGAGATCAAGATTAACATGTTGGTAACGGATTAGCGCAAGTCCTACTTTTCGATTATTCCCAGTTGCCAATCATACCCCGCTGTCTTGCCCGAAACTGGTGTTCCGCCACATAAGATTCCGTCACCCCGCAATAGAGAGGAAATAGAATGCGTTATCTCCACACCATGGTCCGCGTGAAAGATCTGGATGCCTCCCTGCATTTTTACACGACCCTCTTCGGCCTCGAGGAAGTCCGACGCACGGAGAACGAGAAAGGCCGTTTCACGCTCGTTTTCCTTGCGGCCCCCGGCGACAAAAGCGACGCCAGCGCCAAGGGCGCGCCATGCCTGGAATTGACCTACAACTGGGACACCGAAGACTATACCGGCGGGCGCAATTTCGGCCATCTCGCCTATGAGGTCGACGATATCTATGCCGTCTGCCAGAAGCTGATGGACAACGGTATCACCATCAATCGTCCGCCGCGTGACGGCCACATGGCTTTCGCGCGTTCGCCCGACGGAATCTCGATCGAGATTCTGCAGAAGGGCGGCAGCCTTCCATCCGCCGAACCCTGGGCTTCGATGGGCAATACCGGCGCCTGGTAGCCGAGGCTTTTGCGAGGCTTGCGGCTTTTGCGATTTCGGACCGACGTGTCCGCGCCGCGCTTGCCGCAGCCTGGTGGCGCAGGCACTCTCCAGCCGACTCGAGGCGAAACGACGCGACTTTTGCGCAGCTTCGCCATCTCCTGGAGACTGCTCGCGTGCTCGCTATTGAAAAGCGGATCCCTTTTGGACCTGCCCTTCTGATCGCCACATCGGCACTGATGCTGACCGGCTGCATGTCGGACAAGAAGGGTACCGATGCCGCAGCGGTGGTCGCCCCCGTCGAGCCGGCTGATGTAGCGCAGCAGGCGGCGGCGCCTGCCAAGCCCGGCTACCGCGACCCCATGGTGGCCGGCATGTCGGGCCCCCAGCCGGCTCAAGCCGCGAATGCGCAGCCGGTGGCGGTCGGATTGACCGCTTCGGCGCCTGCCAATATTGGCGGCCTGGCAATGCAGTCGACTGGCATTAATGCACAGGCGATGAGCATTTTCTCGGTACACCCGGCACCACAAAACAATCCGACCTCGACGCAGTTGCAGCCGGCCGCCGGCAATGCCTATGCACCCGGCGGCGTCAGCCCGACCCGCTCCAGCGTCTACAGCAGCCAGCTCCCACCCGATCAATCCCCGCAATCCCAGCAGGGTCAGCCGCCCTTGCTGCCACAGCAATCCTCACAGAATACAAGCACGCAGATCACGCCGGTCCAGACTGCCTCATTGGCAACGGGCCAGACGATGAATGCGCTTTACAGCGCACCGCGGCAAAACCTGCTCGGCAGTCTTTCCGGGTTGCTACAAAAGGCCTCGCTACCCGGCATGACACGGATTGCGCCCAACGGTCTGCATCTTCAAAACGACAAGGTTGACGTCGGCTGCTTCAAGCCGAACCTGTTGAATGTCATCAAGGCCGTCGAAACGCATTTCGGCAAGCCAGTCGTCGTCACGTCGGGCTACCGCGACCCAGACCATAATCGCATGGTCGGTGGCGCCGAGGAATCCATGCACAAGACCTGTGACGCCGCCGACATCCAGATGGACGGAGTGTCGAAATGGGACATCGCGAGCTATATTCGCTCGCTGCCTGATCGCGGCGGCGTTGGCACCTATTGCCACACCGATTCCATCCATCTTGACACCGGAAAGAGCCGTGACTGGAACTGGGGTTGTGGCGGTAGAACGGCGCCGGCGGCGATCGCGCGCGCCCTTTAGCGCTTGCCCTGCATCGTTCATAACACAGCGTAAGTATGCCCGATGGGTTGCGAACATCGACCGATAGCGTTTTGATTCGGTTGCAATAAACGCGAGTTCGCTGCCGCAAAAAAATCCTGTCATTATTTTGCAAAAAATCGAAATTGCCGCTTGCGGGATTCAAAGTGCCTGACTATAAGGGCGCCACCACGAAGGAAGCGCCCTTCGTCTATCGGTTAGGACACCAGATTTTCATTCTGGGAAGAGGGGTTCGACTCCCCTAGGGCGTGCCATTCGTGTTGATTTCATTGAATTTTTTGGTTTTCTTCGACATGATTGCCGCGTATTCGCAACCTTCTGCGGAAAGCGGCGGTCTTGCGCTATGCCCCTCGTCCAATAAAAATGGCCGATGTCCAAACAAGTCCTTTTCATTCAGGGTGCGGGCGAAGGTGTCCACGACCACTGGGATAACCAGCTCGTGGCGAGCCTCGAGCGCGAACTCGGCGAAAACTATGCTGTCCGCTACCCAAGGATGCCCGGCGAAGACGATCCCAGTTACACAGTCTGGAAGGCCGCACTGGCGAGCGAACTCGACTTGCTGGAGGATCGGGCAGTTCTCGTGGGTCACTCGTTCGGCGGCACTGTTTTGATCCATGCGTTTGCCGAACAACACAAGCCAAGGTTTGGCGGCTTGTTTGTCCTCGCGGCACCCTTCTTCGGAGAAGGCGGATGGTCAAGCAGTGGCATGGGCGACTGCCGCGAGGTCCCAGGGCGCATTTCGGCCGGCACTCCCCTCTATCTCTATCATGGCGCTGAAGACGCGGAGGTGCCTGCTGCCCATGTTCATCTCTATGCGAAAGTGTTTCCACGTGCTGTGGTTCGAATGCTCGAACACCGAGATCACCAGTTCAACAATGATCTGAGCGACGTCGCGGCAGACATTCGTTTGCTCTCCTAAGCTTAGGCATCGCTCTCGCCGCTTTCGAGCAAGAGCAAGAAGGCGCCGCGGTATTTTCACTCAGTTCGCGCGTCTTGTCGAAACGCGCTTCCGTTCCTATTTCTTTTGTTAATGCGCCCTTCGTCTATCGGTTAGGACAACAGATTCTCATTCTGTAAAGAGGGGTTCGATTCCCCTAGGGCGTACCACTCGCACCACTCCCATTGATATCATTTGTTTTTTTGGGTTGCGCGTCAAAATGCGCCTGAACCGACCTACGCCCTGCCCTTGCGGCCGAAAACGCTAATGGGCGCAAATGGATACGGCTGCGAAATCAATCGAAAGCAAACCCCCAAAATAGCGAGCTTGGTGGATCAGTCCCTTTGCTCGCTCAACGAACATTTGGTTCGCAAATTTTCCGTTGCGTACTTCTGGCCGGAGTACAGGGTGCTATTGTCGCACAGTCGGAATTTGAGCGTAGGTGCCGCCATGGACGAAGGACAAGTTGAATGGTTATCACCCGTCGTAAGTGCTTCCATGACCGAAGGGCGGGTTGACTGGCTGACGGCTGTCATCGTCGGAGGCGTTGCCGGTTGGATGGCCAACAAATTCATGCACGCCCATGCCCATCTAGCGACCGATATCGTCGCGGGGGTCGTTGGGGCCGTTATCCTCAATGCAATCGCGGAGCGACTGGGTTTTCACTACGGCGGATGGGTCGCTTTTTTCGGGCTCGGCTTTTTCGGCGTGTGTCTGCTGTTGCTGCCCATACGGTTGGTCCGAGTTCGCATGCGACCACCGCGGGCTCCCGACGACTGGTGAGCGACGGTGGTCAAAAGACCGGCCAGTAACGCGAGCATCAGCCCAGCGCTGATATGACACTTTTCCTCTTAGACCCAGTTCATGCGGGATGGCGCGAACCAGAGCGCACGGTGACCTTCTGCCAAGCGGTTGGCATTGGAAGTCGGCTCGGCGTGGTCAGAAGCCGCTGATCAGCTCCACCTTCGAACCGTCGCTGAAGCGTGAAATCCGAAATGCCTTCGGGTCGACGACGGGTGGCCCGCCGGTAACGATATCCGCCATCAAGCGCCCTGCCGCCGGCCCGATGCCGAAGCCATGCCCGGAAAATCCGGTCGCGACATGAAAGCCGGGAATGGCGTCAAGGGCCGAGATGACGGGCACGGCATCTGGCGCAACATCGATATAGCCACCCCAGCGCTGCGCGATTTCCGCCTTCTCGAACACCGGAAACGCCCTTTTCAGGCCGCCTAGCGCATCCAGCGTCAATTTCTTCGAGGGCAACGGATCGAGAACCCGGTGAGACTCAAACGGGCTTGCCTCATCCATCGACCAATGCCGCGGAATGCGCAACTCGTCGAAAAAACGACCGGCCAAGCGAAAGGAGAGCGATTTCCACTCGGCCCGCAACGCCGGCAGGAAATCTGCGGCATAACGGAACGAATCCGGCACGATGTCGACGATGTTGTCGTGTCCGCAAGCTACGGTATAGCCGCCGTCTTGCCGCTTGCGGATCGCGAAATCCTTCGCCCAGATCGCTTGCTCCGGCCCGCCTTCCAACGGTCTGGTGCGCATCACGCTGTTCAATACCTTGAGCTGCGGCAGGTCGATGCCGAAGCGCCCGGCAAACAGGCTGGACCAGGCTCCACCAGCCAGAACGACGGCCGTGCAGGCGATCGCACCACGTTCGGTCACCACGCCACTGACGGCTCCCGCTGAAGTCTCGATGCCGCGCACTGCGCATTCCGTCAGGATCGTCGCTCCCTTGTCGCGCGCTGCTTCAGCGATTGCCGGTGCCACTTTCTGCGGCTCCGCTCGCCCGTCGGCCGGCGTATAGAGCGCTCCCGCCGTGTCGAGCCTCGCCCCGGGAACCGTTTCGCCGAATTCGCGTGCGGTCAGCATGCGGGATTCGATCTGATAGCCGTCCAGATTCGTACGCCAGCGCTCGTGGTCGGCCAGTTCCTTTTCATTGGTGCAGGTGAAGATGATGCCGGCTCGCTTGAAGCCGGTGTCGCGACCGGTGCGCTTGTCGAGGCCATCCCATATCCTCAGCGCCTCGGCCATCAACGGGACTTCGCGCGGATCGCGCATCGAGATGCGCACCCAACCCCAGTTGCGGCTCGACTGTTCCTTGCCGATACCGCCCTTCTCGCAGAGCGTGACGCGCAAGCCACGTTCGGCAAGCTCCAGCGCGGTGGAGCAACCGATGATACCGCCGCCGATGACGACAACGTCGCATTCTTTCGGAAGCTCCTCGTCACCGTGGACGGGAACGACATACGGACCGGGCATGAGGGATCGTCTCCTGGCAGGAACTCAAGATCGTTAGGCTAAGGTAGCCCTACAACCCCAATCCGCATTTCGGAACCCTGCCCGTGCCTTGTCCTGCATTCTTTCAGGACTGCTTGAAGGCAAACACGTCGACCGGTTCGCCCAATCCCCGAAGCGGGAACGAACCGAGGCTTTCCATGCCTTCCTTGCACGCGGCCATTTCGACGAAGGCCCGGGAGAAAAGCACCGGACGCTTGATTTCCTTCGTCAGGCTTTCCAGGCGCGAGGCTACGTTCACGGCCGGTCCGATCACTGTGAAGTCGAGCCGCCGACGCGAGCCGATATTCCCGTACATCACGTCGCCGACGTGGACGCCGACCCCGTAGCGCAGCACCTCGCGCCCGTCGCGCGCATTGCGCTCGTTGAGATCGGCGACAGCACGCTCCGCCTCCTTGATCGCCATCAGAAGGTTCTGGCAGGCCGCGGCGTCGCGCAGCGGAAAGATCGCCAGCATGCCGTCACCCATGAACTTGAGGATTTCGCCACCGTGCTTTTCGATCGGCTCCGACATTGCGTCGAAATAGCCGTTCAGGAGCTCGATGACGTCATCGCGCGGCCATTGATCCGAAATGGTCGTAAAGTCGCGCAGGTCGCAGATCATGATCGCAGCACCGACCGTCGCACCGCTGCCGCGGGTCGTGGCGCCGGCAAGAATTTCGGCGCTGGCGTGTGGCCCGACGTAGGTTTCAAGCAAAGTGCGCGCAAGAATGTTCTTGGTGCGAATTTCGCTCACAAGCGTCAATGCCGGAAGAACGTCTTTGAGGAAGGCGATATGCTCTCCTGTAAAGCCACCGGGACGGTCACTGGAAAAGGTCGCGATGTGGCGTTTGCCGAGCGTGTGTTCCATTGGCCAGGCGACGTACTCGGTTAGCCCTTCACGTATCATTTCGTCATAGAATTGGTGGTGGCCGTCGCCGTCGCGCATTATCTCGAGGTTTCTGCGTACTTCGACTGCGCCGCTGAAGATCTCGTTCACCGGGCTGTTTTGAAACTGCGGTGTTTTCTCGACCCCATAGGCGAACGTATCGATCTTGGCTTCAGCCAGGCCGGTGCGCCAGAGGATGCGCGCACCCAGCCATTGCGGATGAAGCGTTCGGAAATGCAACGATGCGCGTGCAACAGGCACGCCCTCGTCGCGCAGCCGCTGGCACATCTGCACAAATATGTTGTCGATGAACCTCTCGCCGCGCGTCTCGTTGACCAGCCAATCGATAATCTTGCGTCGACGCGTCGGCCACACGCCCTCGCTCTGCTCCATGAGGTCCACAGGTACGTCCGAAAGGGATTGCATAACTACGCTCCACAAAACACGGTCGTCTCCCGATTGCGGAAGACCCTATCCATCCACCAGCTAGATGGTACACGGCGCGTCGAATTGAAATAGCCGGTACCGACCAAGGATGAGTTACGCTGTTTCTTAGCCGAGCAAACGCCGTGTCTCTGCGATGGTCGTGGCGCTCGACGCCAAAGGCCTGTATTCGAGTCCAATCGCGCCGCCGTAACCATGTTGGACGAGCCAATCGACGCGGTGCTTGAGGTCGATATTCCCGCTACCCGGCTCGTTCCTTCCCGGATGATCGGCGATATGGACGTGGAAAACCCGGTCGATGTTGTCCGCTATGACCTCTGCCGTATCCTCCCCCATCACTGCGGAATGATAGACATCGTAGACGATGCCGATCTCTGGCCGCCCCGTCGCCCTCACGATCTCGATGCCTTCGATCGTTGAGTGCAGGAAATAGCCAACGTGATCGATCAACGTGTTGAGCGGCTCGAGTCCAAGGCGGACACCAGTACCCTCGAGAAACTCGCCGGCAGCGGTCAGCGTCTCGACGAGCGCCACCTTCTGCTCGTCACGGGACTTACCAGGGAGATCATTGCCTGCCTGGGCAATCAACGTATGCGCACCGAGGCGTCGGGCAGTCTCAACAGAACTTTTCAGCCCCTTCAGGAAGTTTTCTTTGTTGTTTCTGTCAGTTAAGGCGATCATCGGTTCGGCCACGAAGCTGGTAAGTTCAACGCCCGTTTCGGTCAGCGCCCATTCGATGCTGCCGATATCCTTGTCCGTCCATCTCCAGAATTCGACGGCCTCGACACCATGACTGTGCGCAAACCGGATCCTGTCCGCGAAGTTCTCGGCCTCGGCTGCGAACAGCCATTCGATGCAAGCAGAAAGTCTCATGGCGGCCTCACTGAATCGGGAACTGGTCGACCATAGTCGAGCGGCGGCAACAGGCATATGGCAAAAACCTCCCGCGCGTTGTTTCCGTCTTGACGTCATATTCAGCATTGCTAACGTGTGAAGGCGTATTAATCTCCCAACTCCGCCCGTCATTCGATGACGGGCGTATCTTTTTCCAGCCCGATTGAGAAAGCTTGGAATGGCGACAGAGGGACGATGACTGCGGTGGGCGTATCGTTTAGCAAGGCGGGCGTCGTAACCTTGGTGGCCGGCTTTATGCTGGCGCTTCCCAAGACGGCCCTTTCCCAGCCGCCCGCGGCCACTTCACATCGCGTCTGCGTTTATTCTCTCGACCTCCCGAACTCCGGTGAGCGCCTTTGCATCACCCGCGAAACATATGGCCGCGATCTTTGCGTCGCGATTGATCACTTCGCTCAGGAGAATCGTCTGCCGCCGGAGTATTTTGCTCGTCTGATCTGGCGGGAGAGCCGCTTCCAGGCGGGCGCCATCAGTCCGAAGGGCGCGCAGGGCATCGCCCAGTTCATGCCCGGAACCGCCAGATTGCGAGGATTGCGGGATAGTTTCGATGTCCTTGAATCCCTCAAGGAATCAGCACGATATCTCGACGATCTGCGAACACGATTTGGCAATCTCGGCCTGGCTGCTGCTGCCTACAATGCCGGTGAACAAGGGCTCGCCGACTATCTCGATACCGGTCTGCTGCCTTTCGAGACCCGTAGCTATGTCCTTGCCATAACCGCAAGCACCGTCGAGCAATGGAAGAACGATCCGCCAGTCGATGCTGCTCAGTTTCTGAGTCCAAACAAACCCTTCATCGACGCCTGCATCGAGCTTGCCAGCAAGCGTCGTCTCACCGAAACCGCATCGGTTCAACAAGGCCCCTGGGCGCCCTGGGGCGCACAACTTGCTGCCCATAGCAACGACGCAGCGGCCCTTCGTCTGTTTTCAGCCGTAGCACGTCAGCTTCCTGCATCGCTCGCAGCCGAAGAGCCGGTCATCGTGCGTGTGCGCGACCGCAGCTTCGGCTTCAGGCCGCGCTACGCTGCTCGTATCGGCAGGCAGACCCGCGCCGAAGCCGACAAGGTCTGCGTGACAGTGCGTGCGGCCGGTGCGGCATGCACGGTTTTCAGAAACTGAGCCAGTATCTGCTTCCATGCAGGAAACCAGACGCCTTTTCTCTCGCGGCCATGAACATTAGAATGAGTTGCGCGTTTCCCTCACGGGAGGAAAGAGCTATGCACAGCACGCCAAACAGACAGATCAGAAATCCGGGGCCGCGGGGCCGAAGCGTCATCAATCGCGGACGACGAAACGACGTTGATTCCGCAGAAGAGCGCAAGCTGCATAAGCTCTTCGGGCGCCATGCCGGTGAGCACGAAATTCAGCCAAATCCGCTCGCCAAGCCGCCGAAGCTTCGATAGCGACGGCCAAGCGTCTGCTCCAGATCAGTCAGTCAGGAAGTCCGGGGCGGTTTCCTGATAGGTCAATTTGAGCGTTCCATCAGGCTGGACGACATACTTCTCGAAGACGCGGTAGCCCCATTTTCCAAGGAACGTGTTCTTGACCACCGTTCCCGGCGGATAGGGTGAGTGAACAACACGTCCATAGGTAATGCTTCCCTGAATGGGCTCAGGAGGTGGCGCAGACGTACAGCCGGTCAGCGCCATCGCAACCAGCATTGCGGCATATCTCATCGCTTCCCTCCCATACCGAACCCTCAAAATCTGGCCGCACTACATGCGGCCAGATTCAATCGTGATCGCCGAACGAGCCGGCGAGACTCGCTTATCCTTGCGGCGTCAACGTCATCGACGTTCCGGTCGCAGCAACGTTGAGGCCGAGTTGGCCAGTCACGCTCAAAGTCTGCAGCTGGACCGAGCCGCTGGTCCCGCCAACGAGAATGTTGGCTCCGACACCGGCGACAAGCGTCGCTTCAGCCGACGCACCTTGATAAAGGCCGCCGAGTGACCCGCGATGATAACCAGCGGTCGGGGCGAACACTGCCCACACGATCCGGCCACGCGTGGTAAACCCGACATCGACCCCCAATTTGCGGATCGCACCTGCGTAGCGGTCCTGCGCTTCAGCATTCGAAACCGGGCTGAAAACGCAATCGACCGTTTTCGCCGAGCCGAGGACGTAACCGACGCCGCCGCCGACATCGCAAGTCAGAATCCCGATCTTGACCCCGTCGCGCAGGTCAGCTTCGGGCGCCTGGTAGGTGCTCACCAAATCAGCCGCGATGACGCTCGAGGCCAGGGCTTGCACCAGGGATGCAGCAGCAACAACGGTTGCGATCTTCTTCATCATTTTCTCCTTGTATTGGCTGAAGATAGATAGCGTATTGCCGTGGTTTACCAATACCGCTGATGCATGGCTGCCCTTCCGATCTTGCAGCCTAGACGACGCCGTATGACAAGAACGAGCCTGCTGCGAACAGACCACCGAAACGGGTCGATCACGGCGATGCAAAAAGCATGGCCGTGATCGATGGGCTCAGAGCGTGAGGCGATCCGAGCTAGTTCAGGTCTTGAAATTGAGCCATGTTCTGCTGAGTGACGAGCTGGAACGGAATCCAGACCTCACGGTCCAACTTCTCACCCCTCGCCGCCTTGAGGGCCGCATCGATCGACCCCTTGCCCTGCCCCTTCGCGTCCTGGAACACGGTAACCTTGAGGTCGCCGGCCTTCATTGCCTGCAACGCTTCAGGCGTCGCGTCGATGCCGGCGACGAGGATTTTGTCTGTCGAGGCACCAGAATTCTTCAACGCGGCTATGGCACCGAGCGCCATTTCGTCGTTATTGGCGATCACGGCATCGAACTCCAGACCCGAGGTCAGCCAGTTCGACACAAGGTCGGCGCCGTTGACGCGGCTCCAGCTTCCGACCTGCTCCTGAACCACGTTCAATCCGCTGCATTCGGCTGTCTTGATGACGTCATGCACGTCCTGTGTCCGCTGCCGTGCCGCCTGGCTAGTCAGATCTCCAATCATGATAACGACATTGCCCTTGCCGCCGAGCATCCGACAGACTTCCTTCGTCTGCAACGTCCCGGATTCGACTTCGTTGGAACCCACAAACGCCTGCTGCTTGCCAAGCGTCGAAAGATCGGTCGGCTGCACGTTGACGTAGATCAGTGGAATGCCGGCCTCTTCGGCAACCTTGCTAAGCGCAGGCGTGCCGTCGGAATCGACGGGATCGACGATGATTGCCGATACACCGCTGGTCGCAAAGTTGCGGACCTGATCGAGTTGCTTGTTGACGTCGGTCGTCGCATCTTCGATCTGCAATTCAACACCGATCGATTTGGCGTAGGCCTCCATGCCATTGACGATCAGTGTCTGGAAGTTATTGGACAGCGTCCCCATTGAAACGCCTATGCGTTCGGCGGCATGAGCTTGAGTTGCAAGCACCAGGGCGAGCGCGCTGGCGCTCAGGAATCTAAGCATGTTCTCCTCCCCAGAGATGGTGCGGCACCCGATGTCCGCATCAAGACGGTAGCTGCCCCCACTCCCCTCGTCCGCGAAAATTGTGATGAAAAAACCTCAACTTGACGACGTTTGCCAGTATCGAAGAAAACAAGAAGCCCGGCAATTAGCCGGGCTAAGCTTGGGAGGATAATGATCTTTCAACCTGCCTGCTGTTGCCTCGCCTTCTTCTCCTGGCGCCGGCGGGCCTGCTCCATGAACCGCTTGTCCATCCGCTCTTGTGCTTCACTCGAGCCGTCGTGGAAGGTTCCGAACCACTTGTCGAGCGGGATCACGCCGTCAGCGTAGTTGCACTCGAAGTACTTGTGGTGGAGGTAGTGATCGTATGCATGGGTGTCGATCGCGCTGTCCTCCCCAAGGACGATCTTGTCGAAGCCGGCGTGGCCCGGGGCCGGAGCAAGCCCCGCATGTACGAGGTGAAACATTGCATGCACCGGGTTGGATGGCACGATCCAGTGGATCAACACGCCCGAGAAGTAGAGCAGATGCTCGACCGGATGCATCGCCAGACCGGACCAAGGGCCGGGGTTGACGTTGTTGTGATGCAGCTTGTGAACCGCATGGTAGAGCGGCGGCCAGTGAATCAGGCGGTGCACGAGGTAGAAATGCAGATCCCGGAATGTCGGGATGAGTAACATCACGATGCCGCAGTAGACCGGGTGTTCCGCGAACGAGACATAGGGAATGATGCCGTTCGCGAATGCCCAGAGCGTGACGGCCTCGAAGGCAGTCCATATCGGCACGGCGCTGGCAAACGTCCAGATGACGTTGTCGATGGTCTGGTTTCCAAAGACAAACGCGTCATTGCCGACCGACGGCCATTTGGCATTGTACTTGAAGCTCGTTCCCTGCTTGCGCTGCATATAGAGGCGCAGGTGGAACATTCCAAAAAACACGAAGACCAGCGTGGCGTTGCGCACCAGGAGATACGCGACCCAGCCGATCGAGAAGGTCTTTGTCGTTTCGAAGGACGGCGTCGCGTACAGCCAGACCAACGTCCCGACAACGGCATAAAGGACGTTCCAGGGCATTAGGTAGCCCGGATAGCCGAAGACCCACTTCAGGAATCGCATCGGCTGAACCGGCCATACAAAAACCGGCGGATAGGAGAGCAGTTTGGCGGGCGCCCAATCGCCCCGTTTGTTGCGCTTTCCGTAAAGTGTATCGTCCATCGCCACTCCTCCGTATCGATTACCTCTGAAGATACCGAAGCAGTGTGCGGGAGCCCACACATTGCTTGAGGTGTTTTCCTCATTTTGCAACTGTGCTCATATGCTGCCGCTAGCCAATAGTTTCGGCGGGAGGAGCCAAACATGTCCAAAGTGACTTTGAAGGATGTCGCCAGAGAGGCGAAGCTGGGATTGGCAACCGTCGAACGCGTTATCAATGGCCGCGGCGGTGTTACGGACAAAACCATCGAGAAGGTCATTCGCGCAGCCAAGAAGCTGGAGTACGGGACACGCCAGTCGCATTTCAATCGCGGGGCGATCCGCATCGAGGTCATCCTCGTTCGCCCCGAAACGAGTTTCTTCGCGCGCCTGAATCAGGCCTTCGAACGGATCGCCGCGTCGCTGGACAAGAATGTCATTCTGCATCGGACCTTCGTCAAGGAAAGCGATCCGGTTGGCATGGCGCGCCACGTTGCCAACCCGGCCTTCCGACGTTCCGGACTAATCATATGCGCGCCCGACGATGCCCGGGTCAGCGCCAGTCTCCGAAAGGCCAGTACAGCCGGTGTGGAAGTGGTCCAGATCGTTGCCCGTTGCGATTCTGACATCCCGTTTGTCGGCATTGATGACTATGCCGCCGGTCGTTGCGCCGCCTATTACATGACCGGGATGCTGGGTGCCCGCAGCGGAAAGCTGGTCTCTCTCTGTCATAGCGGCGCCTACGCAAATCACCGCCAGCGCATCAAGGGTTTCTCCGACTACATCGCCGAGAAAGGCTCTCCGGAGCATTCATTCTCGCTTGTCATGTTCGGCCATGATGACGACCTTCAATCGGCGGAGCTGTTAAGCGAGGCGCTTCGCCGCAACGCGGATATTATCGGCGTCTATTCGGCCGGCGGCGGCGACGAAGGCGTGGCGATCGTCCTGCAGCAATGGGCGAAGCAGAAGGACGTCTATTGGGTCGGCCATGAACTGACGGATAAGAAGAAGCGGCATCTGCAGTCCGGCCTCATGGACATATGCATTGACCAGACTCCGGAGGTTCAGGCACGTCGCGCCGTCGACATGATCCTGCATAAGCTCGACATCATCAAAGCTGAGATCACCACCGATCCCGTGCGCTTCATGACCATTAACGCCCAGAACGTCTAGCTGTCGCGCATTGATCAAAACACCTCAGGGAATAGCCTCGCCAACGCCGCGATTTCGTGCTGTCTAGCCGTCAACTGAACCCGCGGAGGCGCCGATGCAATCCCTATCCGTTTTCCAGTCGCTCTGGGCAATGGAACGCCGTAGCGCCATCCAGCCGGAGCTCTCGCTTGAGGAGAGCATCGAACGGATCGCAGAGGCCGGATTCGATGGGGTCAGCGCCCATTGGTACGACCGCAGCCACGTCAGGCGCCTGAACTCTCTCCTAAAGCCTCACGGGCTGAAGGCCGAGGGCCAATGCTTCCCGAAGAGCGTCGACGACCTCAAGCCCGCACTCGAGAACGCTGCCGAATACGGTGTTGCCCACCTCTGTCTCCAACCCGACGTCCGGCTCCGCCGCATCGAGGACTGTCTTTCATTGCTCGAAGGTTGGCAGCGGTTGAGCGAAGAAGCGAAGATTCCAGTCTATGTCGAGACCCATCGCGACCGAATGACGACCGACCTCTTCTTCACGCTCGATCTCCTGGACCAGCTTCCCAATCTCCGGCTGCTCGGCGACCTGTCGCACTTCCTGGTCGGGCGCGAATTCGCCTGTCCGGTGTCGGCGGAAAACCATGCCATGATCCATCGCATTCTCGACAGCTCGTGGTCCTTCCATGGGCGGGTCGCGTCGCGCGAACAGGTGCAGATCGAAATCTCCTTCCCGCACCATCAGCCATGGCTCGATCTCTTCATGGAGTGGTGGGAGTATGGTTTTCGAAGCTGGCGACGCCGGGCCGGACCAGATGATACACTCGCCTTCACCTGCGAACTCGGCCCAAAGCCTTACGCCATCACCGGCCGTGATGGCGAGGACACCACCGACCGGTGGGAGGAAGCACTGCTGCTGAAAGACCGCGTAAAAGAACTCTGGGCGCGCACCGCCTAATCGATCGCAAGTAACAATCTGGGAGGAACCCGACATGGACGTTCGCGCCGCCGTTGCCGTTGAGGCTGGCAAGCCTTTGGAAGTGATGACCGTGCAGCTGGAGGGACCGCGGGCTGGCGAAGTGCTGGTCGAGGTGAAGGCGACCGGCATCTGCCACACCGACGATTTCACTCTGTCGGGCGCCGATCCGGAAGGCCTGTTTCCGGCCATCCTCGGCCATGAGGGTGCCGGCATCGTCGTCGATGTCGGCCCGGGGGTGACCTCGGTCAAGAAGGGTGACCACGTCATTCCGCTCTATACGCC